>NZ_CP169368.1:1271338-1589173 GCF_042485795.1 Lonepinella sp. MS14435 | reverse complement strand
TAAAATCAAAGGCTACGATGGTCCAGTAGTTGAATGCGACAAATGTGGTGCAGATATGCACTTAAAATTAGGTCGTTTTGGTAAATATATGGCTTGTACCCAATGTGATAACACCCGAAAAATTCTAAAAAATGGCGATGTGGCTCCACCGAAAGAAGAACCTACTCATTTCCCTGAATTGAAATGTGAAAAATCTGATGCTTATTTTGTATTGCGTGATGGTGCAAGTGGGGTATTTATGTCAGCACATAATTTCCCGAAATCTCGTGAAACAAGAGCACCAAAGGTCGCCGAATTAGCCTTATATCGTGATCGTTTACCCGACAAGTTGAAATATTTAGCAGATGCACCAGCGAAAGATCCAGATGGCAATGATGCGATTGTGCGGTTTAGCCGTAAGGAAAAACGCCAATATGTGACATCGGAAGTAAATGGGAAGCAGACTAAATGGATTGTTGATTTTGATGGTAAGCATTGGGTTGAGCGGAAAAAATAAAATAATACTCTAACAAAATGGGGTCCCCATATTTTCAGGAAATAAGGCAAAGTTGGGGCGTGTTTTCTTTTTGCTTACTTTTTCTTTACACGAGTAAAGAAAAAGTAAGTCGCCATCGGCGAAACCCGATTTAAAAACAACAAAAGATTGTAATAAAAAGAAAAAAATGACATTATTCAAAACACTACAACAAGGTCAAACCTACCAAAAAACTTGGATTCTCCACCCAAAACTCAACCAAATATTCCCCGAAAACCGCATTATTAAAGCCACTAAATTTGCCCAAACCCTAATGCCTTTTATCGCTGTGTTCGCTATCGTCTGGCAACAATTTTTCGTGCCACATAGCCACGTTGGGTTAGCGGCAGCCGTGCTAACGGCATTATTTGCCCTTTGCATACCGTTACAAGGTTTATATTGGCTAGGCAAACGTTCCCAAACAACATTGCCTAAGCAAACCGCGGTGAAATTTCAGCAAATTTCTGAACAGCTTGAGAAAAAAGGGATAGCCTTACCATTACCGAAAAATCCTACTTATCAAGATTTAGCCTTTTTATTAAACAAAGCCAATCAACATTTATCCGATGAGTTCTGGCAAGATCTCTAAATATTAAAGCAATCGTTTTCTTTTCGATGATTTTTCGGTAGAATATACAGCGTTATTTTTCCTATTCTTGAGATGATTATGTCGGTTATTGATTATATTATTATTGGTATTATTGTATTTTCCGTGATTGTGAGTTTATTGCGTGGATTTGTTCGAGAAGTCCTTTCTTTAGCCAGTTGGATTATTGCATTTATCGTAGCTAGTCAATTTTATCCTTATTTAGCCAATTTATTAACCCAAATTGAATCTGAATATATCCGTAATGGCGTGGCTATTGGCGTGTTATTTGTGTTAACGTTAATTGTCGGAGGCATTGTAAATTATGTCATTTCCCAGCTGGTGGATAAAACAGGCTTATCTGGCACCGATAGAGTGTTGGGCGCTTGTTTCGGTTTTTTACGGGGTGTGTTAATTGTTGCGGCTTTATTATTTTTTGTGGATACGTTTACCAACTTTGATCAAAGTGAAGCATGGAAATCTTCCCAATTAATACCGCACTTTGGTTTTGTGGTGGAATGGTTTTTCCAACAATTACAAGCAAATTCCAGTTTTTTAAATTCAACCTTAACTTCAGTTAAATAAAAGGATCCTAACAATGTGTGGTATAGTCGGTATTGTTTCTCACAGTCTTGTTAATCAGTCAATTTATGATGCGTTGATGGTGTTACAGCACCGAGGGCAAGATGCGACAGGGATTGTGACTGTCGATGATGAAAACTGTTTCCGTCTGCGTAAAGCGAATGGCTTAGTGAGTGATGTATTTCAACAAATACACATGCAACGTTTGCAGGGAAATTCAGGCATAGGTCATGTGCGTTACCCAACCGCAGGTAGTTCCAATGTATCTGAAGCTCAACCCTTTTATGTAAATTCTCCTTATGGTTTAGCCTTAGTCCATAATGGTAATCTGACAAATTCTGATGAACTGAAAGAGAAACTATATAAATTAGCTCGCCGTCATGTTAATACCAACTCTGATTCTGAAGCCCTACTAAATATTCTTGCCTACCACATTGATCAAATTGATAAAGAAATCCTTGCACCACAAGATGTGTTTGCTGCCATTCGAGCAACCAATAAAGATATTCGAGGGGCTTATGCTTGTGTCGCCATGATTATTGGGCATGGTTTAGTAGCATTTCGTGATCCGAATGGGATTCGTCCATTGGTTCTAGGCAAACGTGAAGAAAATGGCAAATTGGAATATATGTTTGCTTCCGAAACCGTGGCATTAGATACGGTAGGTTTTGAGTTTGTACGTGATGTTAAACCAGGTGAAGCAATTTATGTGACCTTTGAGGGTGAACTGTATTCTGATATTTGTGCGGAACATACCAAGCTCACGCCTTGTATTTTTGAATATGTGTATTTTGCTCGTCCTGATAGTACCATTGACGGGGTTTCTGTGTATGCGGCACGGGTACACATGGGAGAGCGTTTAGGGCAAAAAATAGCACGTGAATGGAAAGATGTGGATATTGATGTCGTGATTCCTGTACCTGAAACCTCTAATGATATTGCTTTGCGAATTGCTCATGTTTTAAATAAGCCTTATCGTCAAGGCTTTGTTAAGAATCGTTATGTGGGGCGTACTTTTATTATGCCAGGGCAGACCCAACGAGTCAGTGCAGTTCGCCGTAAATTAAATACGATTTCGGCAGAATTTAAAGGTAAAAATGTGCTTTTAGTCGATGATTCTATTGTGCGAGGCACGACTTCTGAACAAATTGTTGATATGGCTCGTTCCGCTGGGGCTAATAAAATTTATTTTGCCTCCGCTGCACCAGAAATTCGTTATCCAAATGTCTATGGTATTGATATGCCAACTAAGAATGAATTGATTGCGTATGGGCGTAATGTCGATGAAATTGCAACATTAATTGGGGTTGATCGGTTAATTTTCCAAGATCTTGAAGCACTACAAATTTCGGTTCAGCAAGAAAATCCAAGTATTCGAGAATTTGATGCCTCGGTTTTTACTGGTAGATATATTACAGGTGATATTACGCCTGAATATTTAGATAAGATTGCCGAAAAACGCAATGATAAAGCGAAAACAAAACGTGAGAAAGATGCGGCGAATTTAGAAATCCATAACGAACGCTAATCTAAAAAATAATGAAAAAAATACCGCACTTTGTTAAAAATAATGCAAAGTGCGGTATTTTTTAGACAAAAATTTAGATCTATTAAATTAATTGATTTTTACCGCTAAAAATCCTTTTTAATTTTTCCTTATTTAGGGTAGAGTTAGTGCAGTTTGACTTTTTGTCATATTGACGGGTTGGATAATCCTTGATTATCCATTTTATTTGTAATCAACCGATTTGAAGGAAACATTATGTTGATTGGTGTACCTAGAGAACTGCTTGATAATGAAAGTCGTGTGGCGGCAACGCCAAAGACGGTTCAGCAAATTCAGAAACTCGGCTTTGATGTGATCGTAGAACACGATGCAGGTTTTAAAGCCAGTTTTGAAGATCAAGCCTTTATAGATGTTGGAGCAAAAGTTGGATCTGCTCAAGATGTTTGGAATGCGGATTTAATTTTTAAAGTAAATGCTCCGACTGATGCTGAAATTGCTTTAATTAAACAAGGGGCAACCTTAGTAAGTTTTATTTGGCCAGCCCAAAATCCTGAATTAATGCAAAAATTATCTGAAAAGAAAATTAATGTATTAGCCATGGATTCTGTACCTCGTATTTCACGAGCTCAAGCTTTAGATGCGTTATCATCTATGGCTAATATTTCTGGTTATCGTGCGGTTATTGAAGCGGCGAATTCTTTTGGCAGTTTCTTTACTGGGCAAATTACTGCTGCGGGTAAAGTACCACCAGCGAAAGTCTTAGTTATCGGTGCAGGTGTTGCAGGTCTTGCTGCTATCGGTGCAGCCAATAGTCTTGGTGCGATTGTACGTGCTTTTGATAGTCGTCCAGAAGTAAAAGAGCAAGTTAAATCAATGGGTGCAGACTTCTTAGAAATTGATTTTGAAGAAGAAGGTGGTTCTGGTGACGGTTATGCGAAAGTGATGTCAGAAGAATTTAACCGCCGTGCGATGGAACTTTATGCAGCTCAAGCCAAAGAAGTCGATATTATTATTACGACAGCGGCTATTCCAGGCAAACCAGCACCACGTTTGATTACTAAACAAATGGTCGATTCCATGAAACCAGGTTCGGTGATCGTGGATTTAGCCGCGGCGACTGGCGGTAACTGCGAATACACCAAAGCAGGTGAAATTTTTGTCACCGATAATCAAGTGAAAGTGATTGGTTATACCGACTTCCCAGCTCGTTTACCAACCCAATCCTCCCAACTTTATGGTACTAACTTAGTTAATTTATTGAAATTATTAGCACCAAATAAAGATGGTCAAATTGATATTAATTTTGAAGATGTAGTATTGCGTGGTGTGACCGTGATTCGTGATGGCGAAATTACTTGGCCAGCACCACCAATTCAAGTGTCTGCTCAACCGCAAAAACAAGTGGCAGCCCCTGTTGCGAAAAAAGAAGCGAAACCAGCGGATCCACGAGTTAAATACGGCGTAATGGCGGCGGTAGTTTGCTTATTCTTATGGTTAGCGTCTGTGACACCTACCGCATTCTTATCGCACTTCACGGTATTCGTATTAGCCTGTGTAGTTGGGTATTATGTAGTTTGGAACGTCAGCCACGCATTGCATACCCCGTTAATGGCGGTGACTAATGCGATTTCGGGTATTATTATTGTCGGGGCAGTATTGCAGATTGCACAAGGGAGTTTCTTTGTCAGCATATTAGCATTTATTGCCATTTTGGTTGCAAGCATCAATATTTTCGGGGGATTCAAAGTCACCCAACGTATGCTTGCCATGTTTAGAAAAGGTTAAGGAGTACGACAATGTCATTAGGTTTAGTACAAGCGGCATATATTGTGTCGGCATTACTTTTCATTATGAGCTTGGCTGGTCTTTCTAAACATGAAACAGCAAAAGCAGGGTGTTGGTACGGCATCGTTGGTATGACGATTGCTTTAGTGGCAACGATTTTCGGACCCGCTACAGAAGGTCAATTCTGGATCATTATTGCTATGATTATCGGTGCAATTCTGGGTATTCATCGTGCATTAAAAGTGGAAATGACAGAAATGCCAGAATTAGTCGCAATGCTGCATAGTTTTGTGGGTTTAGCGGCAGTTTTAGTCGGCTTTAATAGTTTTGGTTTGCATATTCAGCCAGAATTTGTGGCACCAGAAGGCATGACATTTACCAGCCCAGAAGCCCTAGAAACGGCAAAAGCAGCATTCTTAGCAGAACAAGAAGTCCTTGCTAATATTCATAATGTGGAAGTCTTTTTAGGTATCTTTATTGGTGCTGTAACATTCACTGGTTCTATTGTGGCATTTGGTAAATTACGTGGCATTATTAATTCTAAAGCCTTAATGTTACCACATCGTCATAAATTAAATTTAGCGGCTCTTGTGGTATCAGCCTTATTAATGGTGTCATTCTTAAATTCGCCTGAAAGCATTTTCCCAGTGTTATTAATGACAGCGATTGCTCTTGCATTCGGTTGGCATTTAGTGGCATCTATCGGTGGTGCAGATATGCCAGTGGTGGTGTCAATGTTGAACTCTTATTCAGGTTGGGCAGCAGCGGCAGCAGGCTTTATGTTGAACAACGACTTATTAATCGTCACTGGTGCGTTGGTAGGTTCGTCTGGTGCAATCCTTTCTTATATTATGTGTAAAGCCATGAACCGCTCATTTATTAGTGTTATTGCAGGTGGTTTTGGTAATGACGTAGTGGCAAGTTCTGATGAAGAACAAGGTGAGCATCGTGAAACGACCGCAGAAGAAGTGGCAGAATTATTGAAAAATGCGAGTTCTGTGATTATTACCCCAGGGTATGGTATGGCAGTCGCTCAAGCACAATATCCAGTGGCAGATATTACGGCGAAATTACGTGAACGTGGTATTAACGTACGTTTCGGTATTCACCCTGTGGCAGGACGTTTACCAGGTCACATGAACGTATTATTAGCGGAAGCCAAAGTACCTTATGATGTAGTATTGGAAATGGACGAAATTAACGAAGATTTCCCAGATACAGACGTGGTATTAGTGATTGGTGCAAATGATACAGTTAACCCTGCTGCATTAGACGATCCAAATAGCCCGATTGCAGGCATGCCAGTGTTAGAAGTGTGGAAAGCCCAAAACGTAATTGTGTTCAAACGCTCTATGGCGGTCGGTTACGCAGGCGTACAAAATCCATTGTTCTTTAAAGAAAATACCCAAATGTTGTTTGGTGATGCGAAAGAACGTGTGGAAGATATTTTGAAAGCTCTATAATTTTGCTGTAAAAATATTTGCAATATAACCGCATTTTAGGATTAAAGTGCGGTTATTTTTTTGGGAAATTTCTCATTATGGAATATGTGGGAAATATCCTTTTAAATAGGCATTATCTCGTTATTGTTGGACGTATTTGCTATTAAGACTATGGTTTAATATAGTGATGAGGAATTATTCATCACTATGATTTCGTAATAATGGCTCTTTAGCTGCATTTAAATATTGCAACATTGACCAAATAGTCAAAATCGCAGCGACATAAAGCAGAGCAATAGCAGCATATTCCATTAATTCGTTATAACGCCATAGTAATCCACCAAGTGATAGCATTTGAGAGGTAGTTTTAACTTTGCCAATCCAAGAAACAGCTACTTTGGCACGGCTACCGACTTCAGCCATCCATTCGCGTAAGGCGGAAACAATGATTTCTCTTGAGATGACGACAATGGCAGGAATTGTGATCCAGAATGCGTGGTAATATTCTACAATCAAAATCAAAGCAGCAGAAACAATTACTTTATCTGCAACAGGGTCTAAGAATGCACCGAAACGAGTTGTTTGTTTCCATTTTCGAGCTAAATAGCCGTCAAATAAATCAGTGATAGAGGCAATAAAAAAGATTGCAGTGGTAACAATATTTGTCCAGTGTGCGGGTAAATAGAACGCAATGACAAAAAATGGAATCAATATGACTCGGAAAATCGTTAGTATTGTTGGAAAATTCAGTTTCATAAGTTGAAAACGTAAAATAGAGTGATATGTTATTTTAAAACATATTCGCTTGTTTTCAAAATAGAAATAGGAGAAATTTTCTCCTATTTTTGATTTTATATTATTCTACGGGTTCAATGACTTCAATTTCCACACCACTATGTAAGCCTCGCGGTAAACTTGAACCTTTTCGACCGCGTTCTGCACGGAATTTTTGTAAATCTTCTGGTTTAAGGGTGATTTTCCGTTTACCTGAATGGAATACAAGGCTGGCTTGTTCGGAAATTAACAGTAATTTTATTAGACAGTCTTTACCTGCTTTTAGATCCGCTGAAGATATGGTGACAATTTTATTGCCTTTTCCTTTTGCTAATTGTGGTAAATCAGCGACAGGGAAAATTAACATTCGTCCAGCTTGCGTTAATGCGACTAAAAGTGCGGTGTTTTTTGGCAAAATTTTGGTTGGTAACACATTGGCATTTTCAGGTAAGCTAATCACAGCTTTGCCTGCTTTATTACGTGCCACCAAGTCTTCAAATTGACAAATGAAACCATAACCAGCACTGGAAGACATTAACAAAGCCTGATCATTATTTTCAATTAACACTTGTACTACATTCGCCCCTGTCGGTAACGCTAGTTTACCAGTGAGTGGTTCACCTTGTGAGCGAGCGGACGGTAAACTCAATGGATCAAGTGCATAACTGCGTCCCGTGCTATCAATAAATACCGCTGGTTGGTTGCTCTTACCTTGAGCATGGTCAAGATATTTATCACCTGCTTTATAGCTTAACCCTGTCACATCAATCTCGTGACCTTTGGCACAACGGACCCAGCCCATTTCAGAGAGAATCACTGTTACTGCTTCGGCTGGTAACATTTCAGTTTCTGAAATAGCTTTAGCTTCCGCTCGTTCAATTAATGGAGAACGGCGTGAGCTGGCGTAAGTTTTTGCATCTTGTTGAATTTCTTTTTTGATTAAGCTATTTAAACGGCGTTCGGAACTAAGTAAGGTTTCTAACTGTGAACGTTCTTCTTCAAGTTTATTTTGCTCCGCTTGCAATTCTTGTTCTTCTAATTTGGCTAAATGGCGTAAACGTAAATTTAAAATGGCTTCTGCTTGTTCATCTGTTAAATTAAAGCGAGTCATTAATTCTGCTTTTGGTTCATCTTCATGGCGGATAATTTCAATCACTTCGTCAATATTTAAGTAAGCAATCATCAAGCCTTCTAAAATATGTAAACGAGCCAATATTTTATCCAAACGATGATGCAAACGGCGAGTAACCGTAGTACGGCGGAATTGTAACCATTCAGTCAATATTGTGACTAAGCCTTTCACGGCGGGTTTGTGATCCAGCCCGATCATATTCATATTGACTCGATAAGATCTCTCCAAATCAGTGGTCGCAAATAAATGAGCCATTACCGCATCAACATCAACACGATTAGAGCGTGGTACTAATACGATTCGCACTGGATTATCTTGATCCGCTTCATCACGCATATCTTCCAACATAGGCAATTTTTTGCTATTCATTTGTTCGGCAATTTGAGCCTGAATTTTAGTGGGCGAGGATTGATGTGGAACAGCCGTAATAATAATTTCACCATCTTCTTTTGTCCATGCTGCACGCATTTTAATTGAACCACGCCCTTGTTCATAAATCTTGCGAATATCTGCTTTTGGGGTAATAATTTCTGCCTCGGTCGGGAAGTCTGGACCTTGCACAATGCTTAATAAATCATCTAGTGTTGCGTTAGGATTATCTAATAACATGACACAAGCATCGGCAATTTCATTGATATTATGTGGTGGAATATCCGTTGCCATACCGACAGCGATCCCTGTTGTACCGTTTAGTAAAATATGCGGTAGGCGAGCAGGCAAATATTGTGGTTCTTGCAGGGTGCCATCAAAATTCGGTTGATAATCTACCGTACCTTGTCCTAATTCACCGAGCAACATTTCTGAGATTTTGGATAAACGAGATTCCGTATAACGCATGGCGGCAAAGGATTTTGGATCATCAGCTGCCCCCCAGTTTCCTTGCCCATCGACTAAAGGATAGCGGTAAGAAAAGGGTTGTGCCATTAATACCATGGCTTCATAACAGGCACTGTCGCCATGTGGGTGGAATTTACCCAACACGTCTCCCACGGTGCGAGCAGATTTTTTATATTTTGCACTGGCGTTTAAGCCGAGTTCAGACATGGAATAAATAATACGGCGTTGTACAGGTTTTAGACCGTCCCCAATAAAAGGTAAGGCACGATCCATAATGACATACATGGAATAATTTAAATAGGCACTTTCAGTGAAAGTCCGCAGTGGCATTTGTTCAATGCCCTCGTAATTGATTTCGCTCATATTTCTTGTTTCTTAAACTGATAAATCTACTTGATCGCCTTTGGTTTGTAACCAGTTTTTGCGATCATCTGCTCGTTTTTTATTGAGTAACATATCCATTAATTCAAACGTATCATTGGGTAAAATTTCGCTAGTTTTACTCACAATTTCTTGAGAATTTTGCACCGCACTTTCGCTTTCATCTTGGTAGGTTAACTGTACCAAGCGGCGAGTATTCGGATCCATGGTGGTTTCTCGTAATTGGCTTGGATTCATTTCCCCTAACCCTTTGAACCGCTGAACATTTAATTGCCCTCGTTTTCCTTTAAGTCTATCCAAAATACCGTCTTTTTCGCTTTCATCAAGGGCATAATAAACTTCTTTACCTAAGTCGATGCGATATAGCGGAGGCATTGCCACGAAAACATGACCTTTTTCGACTAGCTTTGGAAAATGACGTAAGAATAAAGCACAGAGTAGTGTAGCAATATGCAAACCATCACTATCCGCATCAGCCAAAATACACACTTTGCCATAGCGTAGTTGAGTTAAGTCATCACTATCAGGATCGATCCCTAGTGCTACCGCAATATTATGCACTTCTTCTGAGCCTAACACCTGATCTGATGCCACTTCCCAAGTATTTAAAATTTTCCCTCGCAATGGCAAAATTGCTTGATAATCCCGATTACGAGCTTGTTTGGCTGAACCGCCAGCAGAATCCCCCTCCACTAAAAAAAGTTCTGTGTGATCTAAGTCCTGTTGTGAGCAATCTGCTAATTTTCCTGGCAGAGCAGGTCCTGAAGTAAGTTTCTTACGTACTACTTTTTTAGCGGCATTTAATCGTTTTTGTGCCGAGCTAATTGCCATTTCCGCCAAGGCTTTGGCTTGTTCAACATTATTATTTAACCAAAGGCTAAAGGCATCTTTCACCACACCGCCGATAAACACCGCACTTTGACGAGAAGAAAGCCGTTCTTTGGTTTGTCCTGAAAATTGAGGATCGTGCATTTTAAGCGACAGTACATACGCACAACGATCCCACAAATCATCAGCGGTAAGTTTGATATTACGTGGTAATAGATTGTGAAATTCACAGAATTCACGCATTGCATCAAGCAAGCCTTGACGCAAGCCATTGACATGGGTGCCACCTAGAACAGTAGGAATTAAATTCACGTAGCTTTCACTCAGTAATTCGCCACCTTCGGGCAGCCATAATAATGCCCAAGAAACCGCTTCGGAATTGCCTTTAAATTCACCAACAAACGGCATTTCAGGCAGGGTAGTAAGACCATTGACGGCTTCGCTTAAATAATCAGATAAACCATCTTGATAAAGCCAACTATCTTCGGTGCCATTGACTTCATCGATAAATTTAATTTCAAGCCCTGAGCAAAGTACTGCTTTGGCTCGTAATAAATGACGTAAGCGAGATACGGAAAATTTATCACTATCAAAATATTTGGGATTCGGTTTAAAATGTACCGTTGTACCTGTATTTCGCCGACCACAACTACCAACTACTTCAAGTTCTTTGACTTTTTCGCCGTTCTCAAATGCAATATGATGTACTTCGCCGTTGCGTTTAATGGTGACATCAACTCGTTCGGAAAGGGCATTCACTACAGAAATGCCAACACCGTGCAAACCGCCTGAGAATTCATAATTTTTATTGGAAAATTTACCGCCAGCGTGTAATTTGGTCAAAATGACTTCGACACCTGACATTTTTTCGGTAGGGTGCATATCCACAGGCATACCCCGACCGTTATCGGTGACTTCAAGGGATTGATCTTTGTGTAAAATCACTTCAATTTTGTTGGCATAACCCGCTAGGGCTTCGTCCACACTGTTGTCAATGACTTCTTGCCCTAAATGGTTAGGGCGAGTGGTATCGGTGTACATACCAGGGCGAACCTGTACAGGCTCCAGCCCTTTAAGGACTTGAATGTTAATAGAATCGTATTGTTTTTCGGTCATATTGTTATCTTTATTATTGACCCGCACTGGCGTACGGGGTTAAGCATCTTGACGATGCTTCGCATTTATTATAAGCAGATGCAGAGCATCAAGACTATTTGTAACCCTGTACGCTAGTGCAGGGTAGCGTATTATAACGCAAAAGAAACAGTTTTACCCGTAGGCAATGCTACTGATAAGCTGAGTTTTCCACCCATTGCTTCCACATAACGTTTCACAGACGAAAGGCGAATATCATTACCCCGTTTTTCCATCGCCACTACGGACGGTTGGCTAATGTTGAGTTCTTTGGCAAGTTGTTGCTGGGAGAGTTCCAATTCTTCACGAATTTCAGCCAGTCTAAGCTCCATTAACATTCGTTCAGTTTCTTGTTTGATTTTTTCTTGGCGTTCAATCGGCATTTCAGCTAATATGTCTTCTAAGCGAGTAAATCCTTCCATTATTTATTCTCCAATTGTAAGTTGCTTAAATAAAGTTCATAAAGTTGTTCGGCTTTTGCTATCATGGTGGTATAAAAAAGTTTCTCATTTTTGCCTTTTTTATCGCCTCCGCAAAGAATAATCGCTAGCCTTAAGGGATCAAAAATGAAAAATAAACGAAAAACTGATAGCTTAGATTGTATGCGTAATTCTTTCATATTGGGATATTTTGATTGCCGTAACGTATCTACATAAGGACGACCTAAACGATGTCCATGCTCCATTAACATACCTATTGTAGAATATATTTTATTCGCATCATCTAGATCTAATGTTGCCAACCAATCTTTTACGTCATCTTGTACAATAACGTCCCAATTTTCCATTTTTGTCATATATAAATTCTCCATAGATTATAATTTATCATTCCCCAACAGACAAGCTGTTTGCTCGGGCAAATTAATCTATATCCATTTCAAAAAATCCAATATTTTTTACCGCAGATTTTGGAATGATGATCACAAAAATGGAGATAGGGAATGTGCTGACTAGATAGGTTTTATTTGTTGTTGTGCCTGTAGATATATTGTCCCACACTGGCGTACGGGGTTAAGCATATTGACGATGCTCCGCATCTATTATAAGAGAATGTGGAGCATTAAGACTATTTGTAACACTATATGTTAGTGCAGAGTGGCAGAACGTTTTTCTTCCAACTCTTCCCACCTTAAAAACGCCAGCTCTAATTCACTTTCTAAATCAGCCAACTGTTGCAATTTTTCAGTGGTAGTTTCGTGTGGTTGTTGGAAAAATTCAGGGCTACCCACTTCCGTTTGAAGTGCGGTAATTTTTTGTTCTAATTCTTCTAATTGTTGCGGTAATTGTTCCAATTCCCGTTGTTCTTTGTAAGAGAGTTTCACCGCTTGTTTTTTCGGTTTTTCAGCAACTTTGGGATTTTCCACCGCAGTTTTTTCTGTTTTCTTAACGGGTTCATTCAAGGCTTTTTGAGCAAAGAAATTGGCTTGTTGTTGTTTGGCATCAAAATAACCACCCACATATTTATTCAACACACCATCGCCTTCAAACATATAACATTCGGTAGCAACGTTATCAATAAATTGACGGTCGTGGCTGACGATGAGTAGCGTGCCTTGATAATCGGCGAGAATTTCTTCCAATAATTCAAGGGTTTCCACATCTAAATCGTTAGTTGGTTCGTCCAGAATTAATAAATTATTCGGCTTTAATAATAATTTTGCCAACAATAAGCGATTGCGTTCACCGCCTGACAGGGCTTTGACAGGGGTCATGGCTCGTTTGGGTGGAAATAAGAAATCTTGCAAATAGCCTAAAACATGACGTTTAATGCCGTTGACTTCAATATCTTGCTTGCCGTCTGCGACATTATCCATAACAGATTTTTCGGGATCAAGATCCACCCGATATTGGTCGAAATAGGCAATGTCTAATTTGGTGCCACAACGGATTTTTCCTGAAGTGGGGTTAAGTTGTTCGAGTAATAGTTTAATAAAAGTCGTTTTTCCACAACCATTGGCTCCCACTAAAGCAATTTTATCGCCTCGCATAATATTGGTGCTGAAATTGGATAGCAATTTTTTACCGTCAATCTCAAAATTGGCGTTTTCTAGTTCAAATACAATTTTGCCCGAACGGCTAGATTGGTCTAGTTGTAATTTTGCTGTGCCAAGCTGATCTCGGCGTTGACGGCGTTCTTCTCGTAAGGCTTTTAATGCACGTACTCGTCCTTCATTACGTGTACGTCTAGCTTTAATGCCTTGCCGAATCCAGACTTCTTCTTGAGCAAGTTTTTTATCAAATAGGGCATTTTGCAATTCTTCCACTCGCAGATTTTCTTCTTTGGTGGTGAGATAAGTGTCGTAATCACCTGAATAAGACACGAGTTTTCCTCGGTCAAGATCCACTATACGTGTTGCCATTTTGCGAATAAAAGAACGGTCGTGAGAAATAAATACGATACTGCCTTTAAATTCCAGTAAAAATTCTTCTAACCATTCAATCGCATCTACATCTAAATGATTGGTGGGTTCGTCTAATAATAACACATCAGGATTACACACTAATGCTCGAGCAAGAGCGGCTTTGCGTAACCAACCGCCAGATAAATCTGATAATTTTGTATCAGGATTAAGCTGGAGTTTAATTAACACTTCCTTGATTTTATTATCAAATTGCCAGCCGTTATTGTGTTCTAATTTAGCTTGCACGTTGGCGAGTTGATTGAGTAGGCTTTCGCTATAATCCTGTTCTAATTGAGTAGATAAATGATGATATTCTTTCAATAAATCGGCTAAATGCCCAATTCCCTCTGCCACATAATCAAACACGTTACCACTTGCTGTGCGTGGCGGATCTTGTTCTAAACGAGAAACGACTAGATCTTGGCTTAATAGCAATTTGCCATCATCCATGACAGTATCGCCAGCCAGAATTTTGAGTAGGGTAGATTTACCAGCACCATTGCGTCCTACTAAACAAACACGCTCGTTTGGTTCAATATGTAGATCGCAATGATCAAGCAAAGGGTGATCGCTAAAAGAAAGGTAGCCGTTGGTTAAACTAATTAATGCCATAATATGTATAAATTTGAAAAAATTAGCGATATTTTAGCATTTTTATGTATTTTTTTATAGGGGAAATCTAAAAACTGCGGTGTATTTTTTCAATATTTTAAATAAAAAAAATGCAACCAAAGTTGCATTTTCATTAGGGATGTTTAGGATTTATGAACAAAATTTTCACTTGTTTTGGAATCATAACTAAGTGAAATTACCTTAAGCATTAGGGATTGCTTAAGATGTTGGCTATTATAGCCTATTTATTTTTAATTGCAAGCTCCATTTTATGATTTTTAAATTTATTTTTTACTTCAGATATTTTTATTCCAAAAGGTAAGGTTAGCTCTGGTGAAATTTCATACAGTGGTATAATCACAAATTCTCGATTGTGCATATCATAATGAGGGATTGTTAAGCGTTCCGAGTGAATAACCAGTTGATCATAAAGCAATATATCCAAATCCAAGGTTCGCTCACCCCAATGACGTAAACGTATTCGACCTTGCTCATGTTCAATTTGTTGTAAGGCATCTAGTAAGGTTAATGGTGTTAGTTCCGTTTCAATTTTGGCGACAGCATTAACATAGTCTGGTTGATCCTGTGGGCCAAGGGGTTTACTACGATAAAATGAACTTACTGCCAAGACCTGTGTCGTTGGTAAATTTATTATAGCTTCAACTGCAGAGTTTAGTTGTTCCACGGGTTGATTTAAATTACTACCTAATGCAATATAAGCGACTGACATTTTTTAAGCCTGTTTAGGAGAACGTTTGCGATAATAACGTTTTTTGGGTTTTGGTGCGTTTTTATTTTGCTCTCTTATTAAAGAAGCTCGCTGTTCAGCATTGCTAAATTGATATTCATGCCACCATTTGGCTAACTCAATGCTTTCGCCTCCCTCAATTTCAGCACGTATCGCTAATAAATCGTAGCCTGCACGAAATTTTGGATGTTGCATGGTACGTTCTGGGAATTTGCCTGAGCGTTTAGTCAGTTGTAATTGTAATAACCAAATTTCACGAATAACACCTGTATTGCGACGTGGTACAGCAAGAGAGCTACATAATAAATCCATAATCTCATTGCTGGCTAAAGCATAAGCATCATGATTATTTAAGCCGCCCTCATTTTTCAGAATATCCACTTTTTCACGCAATGGATACCAAAAAAATGTCGCAAATAAGAAAGCGGGATTGATACGTAAATTATCTGCAATACGTTCGTCTGTAGCTTTAAGTGAATGGATAATCATGCGTTCAGCTAAACTATCGCCTTTTTCGGTAAAATAGGGGATAAGTGCGGGAAAAAGTTGTTCAAATAAGCCATATTGACGCAATAAATGGTAAGTCTTTTCGCCATAACCTGTTTGTAATAATTTTAAACTTTCATCAAATAAACGAGCAGGCGGAATGTTTTTTAGCAAAGGGGCTAATTTTGCAATTGGTGTTTCGCTGGCTTCATCTAAAAACATATCTAATTTTGCCATGAAACGAATAGCACGTAACATTCGCACTGGATCTTCTTGATAACGAGTGACAGGATCACCGATTAACTGGAGTTTACCCACTTTGATATCTTCAATACCATGATAGAAATCATAAATAGCATTATCTTTTGGGCTGTAATAAAGGGCATTTACGCTAAAATCACGGCGTTCGGCATCTTGTTCTAATGTACCATAAACATTATCACGTAAGAGCATACCAGCATCATTTTGTTTGGCTTGCTGATCTGAG
This sequence comes from Lonepinella sp. MS14435, assembly GCF_042485795.1. Lineage (GTDB taxonomy): Bacteria > Pseudomonadota > Gammaproteobacteria > Enterobacterales > Pasteurellaceae > Lonepinella. The sequence goes on along the minus strand of NZ_CP169368.1, from coordinate 1,572,937 downwards.
TGGTTAACTTTGTGGCTCGCTCGAAATGTAGCCACTTCAATAATATCTCGTCCAAACATAATATGAGCTAAACGGAAACGTCGTCCCACCAAACGACAACGACGTAGAAAAATGGCTTGTACTTGCTCGGGGCGAGCATTAGTTGCGACATCAAAATCTTTTGGTTGTTTGCCCAATAACATATCACGCAAACAACCGCCGACAATATAGGCTTCATAGCCATGACGGTTGAGTTTTTCTACTACATTCAAAGCATTTCTACTAAACATGCGAGCATTAATTGAAACCTGACTTGCCTGCTTAATAGTATATTTCTTATTAGACCGAACTGGTTTGACTGTTGTTGTCGATTTTGTTGAATGAGCAACTATTTTAGGTCGTGCTTGCTCAATTTTATTTGATTTAACCTGTTTCGAATGCTTACCAAACAGGTTTTTTATATACGTTAAAATAATAAACTCCGAAAATAAAACTTTTTAAATAAAACTAACTGATATATAAAATTTTTCTGATTTTTTATTTCATCTTTAATGATTTAACTTGGATTAAAATCCCATTTGTTTTTCACGAACTTCTGCTAAGGTTTTGCAATCAATACAAAGATCAGCAGTTGGGCGAGCTTCTAAACGACGAATACCAATTTCTACGCCACAAGAATTACAATAGCCGAAATCTCCAGTGTCTAATTTTTTTAAAGTACTTTCAATTTTTTTCATTAGTTTGCGTTCACGATCTCTTGCTCGCAATTCTAAGCTGAATTCTTCTTCTTGTGTTGCACGATCTGCAGGATCTGGGAAGTTAGAGGCTTCATCTCGCATATGACTTACAGTGCGACTTGCTTCATTGACAATTTGATCGTACCACGTTTGTAAAATTTTACGAAAATGAGCGATTTGTTTTTCGTTCATATATTCTTCATTTTTTTGTTCTTGATATGGTGACACACCTGCTAATGCTAAAATGCTTAAAGATGCTTTATTTGTGTTGGTCATATTGTTCTCCAATCAATAGTTTTTTGTTTGAGCAAATCATCTCTAGTGACTGACGCTAAACATTGATTATTTCCTAAAAAATATCAGGGGTAATTTTGAAAGGTGTTATAAATATCAGAAGTTGTTAAAATAAGCAAATAATATTGTCTAAATATTGCAGAATTTACATTCTCTTTACGTAATTTTGTGATCTCTGTTCCAAATATAAAATAAATAATTTACATCTTTTCTCTTTTGACACTAGGCTGTTGCGATATTTTGCGGTATTTAGGATAAGTGCGGTATAAAATGCAGAGAATATTGGAATTAATCCGTCAATTAGATATAGATGAAGTTGCTTTTTGTGCGATTTTATCTGTGTTGTCTTTGTATTTTCTACCTGAAAGATTTTTATTCTGTTGGCAACTTTGTTTACTTTTATTTTCCCTTTTGCTCATCTTGCGACTGGTGATCAAAAAAACACAATTTATTATAAAATGGATTAACAGCATATTGATTCTATTAGTATTTATTGGTTATGCTCATTTCATTGCTCTGAATTCCTTACAACAAGCCCAAATTTTCCCACAAAAAATTCAAACCACTTTTCGTATTGTGGAAATTCATCATCAGGGAGATTATCAATCTTTGGTATTGCAAACTGAACAACCCAACAGACGAATTTATGCAACTTGGAAAGTGGCTCAATCTCCCAAATTAGGTGAATTGTGGCAAGGCGAATTACAACTTAGACCAATTTCATCTCGCCTAAATATCAGTGGCTTTGATCGACAAATATGGTATTTTGCCAAAGATATTCAAGCATGGGGAACGGTAAAAAGTGCGGTGAAAATTGCACAAGATTTTTCTTGGCGAGAACAGTGTTTGGCGGACAGTTTGATGCAAACGCAAGGATTAACACAGCAAGGATTATTATTAGCCTTAGGGTTTGGTGAACGGGCTTGGTTAAATCCCGATACGTGGAAAATTTATCAGCAAACTAATACTGCTCATCTCATTGCTATTTCGGGGTTGCATATTGGTTTGGCGATGGCTCTTGGTTTTTGTTTCGGGCGAGTGGTGCAATATATGTTACCCACTCCAAAAATTACCCCGATTTTTCCTTTATGTTGTGGTGTTGTATCAGCCTTATTTTATGCTAACTTAGCGGGGTTCGCTATTCCTACATTGCGAGCTAGTATAGCATTATTGATTTTGATCTTATTGCATTTTTATCGAGCTTATTGTACCGCTTGGCAACTGTATTTTCGTGTTGTTGCATTATTATTACTCTACGATCCATTGATGATTTTATCCACCAGTTTCTGGTTATCAATCGGTGCGGTGGGTTGTTTAATTTTGTGGTATCAACTTTTTCCATTGCATTTACTTAGATGGCGAGGTTTACCGTTATCTCCCAAAGTGCGGTGGATTTTGGCATTGTTTCATTTGCAACTGGGGTTATTTTGCTTATTTACCCCAATTCAATTAGCCTTTTTCAATGGTTTTTCCTTGCAAGGTTTTTGGGCGAATTTATTGATCGTCCCCTTATACAGTTTTTTGCTTGTGCCAGTCGTTTTATTTGCAGTGTTTAGCAATGGTAGTTTGTATAGTTGGCGACTGGCGGATTTCGTTGCCGATAAGATTACGGATTTATTATCTTTGTTTCAACAGGGTTGGTTAAGTTTATCTTATTTGCAGAGTGCTTATTTTAATATCCTACTAGCTTTTTTAATATGGGGAATGTTGTATAAAATCTATACTTCGAATAGGAAAAATGTAAGTTATCACAAAAAACCACGTTGTTTTTCCTTAAAATCCGATCGTAGTTTATCACCAATACTTTATGCTCGAGTACAAAAAGGCATCTTATTGTTCATATTGGCAAATGGACTACAACCTTTATGGCATTATTTTTATCAATCTGACTGGCAAATAGATACCCTTGATGTCGGACAAGGATTAGCCACCTTAATCATGAAAAATCAACGGGGGATTTTGTACGATACTGGGGCAAGCTGGCAAGGGGGAAGTATGGCTGAACTGGAAATTATTCCGTATTTACAACGACAAGGCATTACTTTAGATTATCTGATTATTAGTCATGATGATAACGATCATGCTGGCGGTGCAAGAGCAATATTACAAGCATTTCCACAAGCAATGTTGGTAAGCCCTTCACAAAAAAACTATAGCGAAAAACACCGCACTTTTTGCCAAGCAGAAAAACAATGGCTGTGGCAAGGCATACAAATTAAAGTGTTATCGCCAAAGCAAATTGTAGAAAGGGCAGATAATTTTCATTCTTGTGTATTATGGTTGGAAAAAGATAAACATAGCTTGTTGCTAACAGGGGATGCGGATATTGCTACAGAACGACAAATTTCACCTTTACTAAATAAAGTAGAAGTGTTGCAAGTTGGGCATCATGGTAGTAAGACCTCTACAGGGCAGGGATTGGTTAATAAGCTACAACCTGACATTGCGTTAATTTCCAGTGGTCGTTGGAATCCGTGGCACTTTCCAAATAGATCTGTTATGGAACGTTTACAGCAAACTCAAAGTGCGGTGTATAACACGGCAATTTCAGGGCAAATTTCGGTGCGATTTTATGCAGAACAAACAAAAGTTGTAACCGCCAGAAATGCTTTTAGTCCTTGGTATCAACAGATTATTGATGTTCAATATAGTGATTAAGTTGGATAATCATTAAAAAGATTGTACAATGCCAACAATTTTTTAAATGAAGAAGTGATTATGAAAGAAAAAGATATCTCGGTATTTAAAACCTTTAAACGGCTATGGCCAACAATTAGTGTGTTTAAAGCAGGGTTAATCGCTGCCGCTGTGGCATTAATATTAAATGCGTTGGTGGATTCAGGTTTAATTTATTTACTCAAACCATTGCTAGATCAAGGTTTTGGTCAAGCAGATCATTATTTTCTTAAATTAATGGCAGCTTTAGTGGTGGTCTTTGTTCTCTTTCGTGGTGTTACCAACTATATCGCAAGTTATTGTCTAGCATGGGTATCGGGCAAAGTGGTTATGACTTTACGCCGTCGTTTATTTAAACATTTGATGTTTATGCCAGTCAGCTATTTCGATCAAAATCCAACAGGGCGTTTACTTTCTCGGGTAACTTATGACAGTGAAATGGTGGCGAGTTCTTCTTCTAGTGCTTTAGTGACGATTGTGCGTGAGGGAACTTATCTCATTTCGCTCTTTGTGGTGATGATTTATACCAGTTGGCAACTGTCTATTGTACTGTTTATTGTCGCTCCGATTATTGGTGTGTTAATCGGTATCGTGTCAAAAATCTTCCGTCAATTAAGTCGTAATATTCAAGATAGTATGGGAGCATTGAGTATTACCACTGAACAAATGCTGAAAGGGCATAAAGTGGTATTGTCTTTTGGTGGACAAAAAATAGAAGAACAACGCTTTAATGAAGTCAGTAATGATATGCGACGTAAAGGTATGAAAATCGTTTCTGCGGACGGTATTTCAGATGGTGTTGTACAGCTTATTGCTTCTTTAGCTCTTTCGGCTGTGCTTTATGTCGCAACATTCCCTGAAGTGATGAGTGAAAATTTAACCGCAGGATCTTTTACTGTGGTGTTTTCTTCTATGATGGCAATGATGCGTCCATTGAAATCCTTAACTAATGTCAATTCACAGTTCCAGCGAGGTATGGCAGCTTGTCAAACTCTGTTTGAATTTTTAGATTTAGATACAGAAAAAGATAATGGAACTTATGAAATAGAGCGTGCCAAAGGTGATGTACAGTTTAAAAATGTGAGCTTTGCTTATCAAGGCAAAGAAGAGCTTGCTTTAAACAATATTTCCTTAACTATTCCAGCAGGTAAAACGGTTGCTTTGGTAGGGCGTTCAGGTTCAGGCAAATCGACTATTGCCAACTTATTAACTCGTTTTTACGATATTGAACAAGGTGAAATCTTGTTAGATGGCGTAAATATTCAAGATTATCGTTTAGCTAATTTACGTCAACAATGTTCTGTGGTGTCGCAACAAGTACATTTATTTAATGATACGGTTGCCAATAATATTGCTTACGCTGCTACGGATAAATATAGTCGAGAACAAATTATTCAAGCTGCCAAAGCCGCTCATGCTATGGAATTTATTGAAAAGTTACAAAATGGTTTAGATACCGTGATTGGTGAGAATGGAGCGAGTTTGTCAGGTGGTCAACGTCAACGTTTAGCGATTGCTAGAGCTTTGCTACGTAATTCGCCAGTATTAATTTTAGATGAAGCCACTTCTGCATTGGATACTGAATCCGAGCGAGCAATTCAATCCGCATTGGAAACATTACAAAAAGATCGTACCGTTTTAGTGATCGCACATCGTCTATCAACTATTGAAAAAGCTGATGAAATTATTGTCATTGAACATGGTGAAGTCAAAGAACGAGGCAGTCATGCCGAGCTTTTAGCTCAGGGTGGGGCTTATAACCAATTACATTCTATGCAGTTTTCCCATTAAATTTCAATTTGGGCGTTGCTCTGAACGCCCTCAATTTCAACAATAAGGATTAACAATGAATTTCTGGTACTCAAACACAAAAATAGCCTATTTATTGTTACCTTTGTCATGGCTTTTTGGCTTAATCAGTAGCTTTCGCCGTTTTTTGTTTAAATCTAAGATTTTAAAGTCTTACCGTTCACCCGTACCAGTTATTATCGTTGGGAATTTATCCGTTGGCGGAAATGGCAAAACCCCAGTGACTATTTGGCTGATAGAACAATTACAACAACGAGGTATAAACTGCGGTGTAATTTCTCGTGGTTATGGAAGTCAATCCGATTATTATCCCCGATTAGTGAATGTGAATGACGATCCCATTCAATCAGGCGATGAACCTTTGCTTATTGTTAAACGTACAGGCGTGCCTGTGTGTATTTCGGCTAATCGTCAACAAGCCATTGAATTGTTATTAAAACAACATCAATGTGATCTGATTATCAGTGATGACGGCTTGCAACATTATAAATTACAGCGAGATATTGAAATTGTGGTAATGGATGCGGAGCGAGCATTAGGCAATGGGTTTTTATTACCAGCAGGACCATTACGAGAAAAAGAGAGCCGATTAAACAGTGTAGATTTTATTATTAGCAATGGTGCAGAAAATGCTTATGCAGATGCTGTGATGAAACTGGTTCCCCATTATGCGATTAATTTAGTGACAACAGAAAAGCGATTATTGGGTGAAATAAAACAAGCTCAGGCTATGGCTGGTATTGGTAATCCGCAACGTTTCTTTACAATGTTACAGGGTTTAAATATTCAGCTAACGAAAACACAAGCCTTTGCTGATCATCAAATGTATAACGCAGAATTATTTAGCCAATTTGATAACAATCAACCTTTATTAATGACCGAAAAAGATGCAGTGAAGTGCGGTGCATTTGCACAGCAAAATTGGTGGTATGTACCTGTCGAAGCAGAAATTACCGCAGTGGCAAAATCTCCCCAAAAAATCACCGCACTTTTAGATAAAATTATTAGCTTAACAAAGGATCGAAAATGACAAATTTTAGTGTAATTATTCCAGCCCGTTTTGCTTCAAGTCGTTTACCTGGTAAACCTCTTGCCGATATTGCAGGCAAGCCGATGATTCAACACGTATGGGAAAAAGCCCAACAATCAGGTGCAAGCCGTGTAATTGTAGCAACTGACAATGAGCAAGTGGCTCAAGCGGTGGTTCATTTTGGGGGTGAAGTTTGTATGACTTCCGAAAAACATAATTCAGGTACAGAACGCCTTGCCGAAGTAGTAGAAAAATTAGGTTTGCCAGACGATGAAATTATTGTGAATATTCAAGGTGATGAACCGTTAATTCCACCTGTTATTGTGCAACAGGTGGCAGAAAATTTACAAAAATATCAAGTAAATATGGCAAGCCTTGCGGTCAATATTGATGACCCAAAAGAATTATTTAATCCGAATGCAGTGAAAGTATTAACCGATAAAGACGGTTACGTTTTATATTTCTCTCGTGCGGTGATTCCTTGGGATCGTGATCAATTTGCTCTTTTACAAAAAGGTGAGCTAACTCAAGCCGAATTAAAATTACAACCTCATTACTTGCGACATATTGGTATTTACGCTTACCGAGCAGGTTTTATCAAACAATATGTACAATGGCAATCAACAGCATTAGAACAAATAGAAAGCCTAGAACAGTTACGTGTGTTATGGAACGGCGAACGGATTCACGTTGAACGGGCAAAAGAAGTTCCTGCGGTAGGGGTGGATACGCCTGAAGATTTGGCAAAAGTGCGGTTAATTTTAGGATAGTTTTTTGAACGGAAATAGCGAATTTTCTCTCTATTATATCGTTAGTATGTAATGTATTTTATCTGTTATTTTTAATTAAGAGGGTTTTATGTTAGACAAAATTATAGGTTCTGTATTAAGCAATATATTAGGTGGTAGTTCAAATAATGCTACTTCGTCATCAGTGATTACTGATGTACTTGGTGGATTATTAAAAAAACAGGGTGGAATGGAGGGGATTTTTAACCAGTTACAACAAGGCGGTTTGGAGGATTTACTCAATTCGTGGATCGGTACGGGTAAAAATGAACCTTTAAATGCTGAACAGGTTAATGAGGTTTTTGGTGATGAAACCATTGACCAAGTGGCAGAACAAGCTGGTGTAGATAAATCACAAGCTCAAGATATTCTCTCACAGGCTTTACCACAAGTGATCGATATGTTGACTCCAAAAGGTCGTGAGGGGGGTGTTTCAACCGATATTTTGGCACAACAAGCAGAAACAGTTCAACAGCAAGATAATGGCTTTGGCTTAGATGATCTTATTGGTGGGCTGGGCAGTATGTTAGGCGGTAAACAATCATCCAATACACAATCTTCATCACAAGGTGGATTAGGTGATTTGCTTGGGCAACTGTTAAATCAACCAACCCAAACCAGCCAAACCAAAGAACCGAGTGCAAATAATGAATTGGCTCGTGATATTGGTTCGGTCTTGAATAATTTTTTTAAATAAGTCATTACCTCTCACTAAATAAGGGCGAAAGCCCTTTTTTTGTATCATAAATTAATAATCCCAATTATTCATCGTCATTTCTCTTTCATATTGCTTTACAAGTGAATTTAAATCCATTAACATGGCTACTTATTTTTTATAGAAAAATAAGTAAATTCAAAAATTAATTAGACAAGTAGGTATCTTATGAAAAAAGCACTTCTCGCAACGTTATTATGCTCTTTAGCTGTTTCTGCTCAGGCTCACCGTGTTTGGGTGGTAACGGATCACACACATGGTGATGAAATTTTAAAAGCAGATTTGGGGTATGGTGAATTTCCCACATTAGAACAAATTCCTGAAAAACGTTTGCATTTCTTCGATCGTGGTATGGTGTTGCTTACTCAGCAAGGCAAACAAAAATTAGTGCAAAAGGGCGATAAAAATTACCATTTTGAAACAGAAAAGCCTGTGCAAGAGGGGAGCTATATTGTCGCAGCGGAATATAAACCGACCTTTTGGTCGAAAAATGCAGAGGGCTGGAAACAAGCTGATATGAAAGAAACTGCTAATGCAACCTATTGTGAACTGACTTCAATGTATGGTAAAAATATTGTCAATGTGGGACATGAAAGTGCAGGCATTGATGTGATTACCAAGCAAGTTGGTCATGAACTGGAAATTGTGCCGATGGATAATCCAGCTAATATTAATGTGAGTGATTTATTTAAAGTCAAGGTACTTTATCGTGGTGAACCGTTACCAAATGTAACCTTAACAGCGACCTTTGATGGTTTTGACACGGCAGATAATAGCAAAACCCACAAAGTGGAAGCTCAAGCCTTTTCTGATGTTACTGCTGAAGATGGTTCGGTAAATATTATTCCATTACGTCAAGGTTTTTGGAAAGCTCAAGTCACTTATGAAGTACAGTTTAAAGATCCAACCCAATGCCAAGTGGCAAAACATTACGCCACATTAACTTTTAATATTGGTAAACAATATCATTAGTTGCAATCTGTTGGGTGATTTGGCATAATAAAAAGGAACAATTTCTTCGACAAAATTGTTCCTTTGAGTTAAATGAGATGAATGCTACATCATGCCAGTGGTATCACCCTTGAGCGATACACAAAGCAGCACAATAATCAACCATTTAACTATAATTAATATAGTTTTTAGTTTCATATTTTTATCCTTATTGGTAAAAAAACTAAACAATAAAGATCTGCTTGCAACCCGTCAGGGGCAAACTGGCGGATTGCGATGCAGATCCACCTACTTTTGATGTTTATCAAAAGCTGGCGTATTATATAAAACCTTGTATATAAGTACAAGGTTTTTGTTTTTCATCACAAGATAATTATTATGTTCGATCACAAATCTTTTCTCAAAAACGTTACTCACAGTCCCGGTGTTTATCGTATGTTCGATAACACCGATACGGTGATTTATGTGGGAAAAGCTAAGGATCTGAAAAAACGCCTTACCAGTTATTTTCGTGCAAATTTATCCAGTAAAAAGACCGAGGCATTAGTTGCAGCCATTTATCGTATTGAAACCACGATTACCAGTTCTGAAACCGAAGCCCTGTTGCTCGAACATAATTACATTAAAACCTATCAACCACGTTATAACGTGTTGTTGCGTGATGATAAATCCTATCCTTATATTTTGCTGACCAAAGAGCGCCATCCGAGATTGACCGCCTATCGAGGTTCAAAGAAAATTGCTGGGGAATATTTTGGACCTTATCCTCACGCAGGAGCAGTGCGTGAAACCTTGTCTTTGTTACAAAAATTATTCCCCGTGCGACAATGTGAAAATTCTGTATATAACAACCGTTCTCGTCCTTGTTTACAATACCAAATCGGGCGTTGTGCTGCTCCTTGTGTGAATGGATTGGTGACAGACGAAGAATATAATGCCCAAGTGGAATATGCACGTTTGTTTTTGCAAGGTAAAGATAGCCAAGTGCTAGAGCATTTAATCGGCAAAATGGAAAAGGCAAGTGCTACGTTGGATTTTGAAAATGCGGCACGTTATCGAGATCAAATTCAAGCTGTGCGATCCATTATTGAAAAACAATTTGTCAGCCAAGATCGCCTAGACGATATGGATATTATTGCCATTGCTTACCAGTTGGGCGTAGCCTGCGTACAGGTGCTGTTTATTCGGCAAGGAAAGGTATTAGGCAATCGTAGTTATTTCCCCAAAGTACCAGCCAATACAGATTTGAGCGAGTTGACCGCAACTTTTGTAGGACAATTTTATTTGCAAGCTCACCAAGGGCGAACCGTGCCGAATACCATTGTAGTAGATCATAAATTAGACGAAAAATCTGAATTGGAAACCTTGCTTAGTGAGCAAGCGGGTCGCAAAGTCGTTATTCAAGATGCGGTAAAAGGCAACAAAAGCAAATATTTACAGCTCGCCCAAATGAACGCTAAAGCAGCGTTGAGCCTGAAATTAAAAGAAACCAGTTTAATGAGCGAACGTTATCAAGCCTTACAACATCTGCTCGGTATTGAAAAAATTCAGCGGATGGAATGTTTTGATATTAGTCATACGATGGGAAAACAAACCGTGGCATCTTGCGTGGTATTCAATGAAAACGGAGCATTAAAATCCGATTATCGCCGTTTTAATATTGAGGGCATCACTGGCGGCGATGACTATGCAGCCATGGAACAAGCCCTGAAAAAACGCTATGATCGAGAGCTAGAAACCGACAAAATCCCTGATGTGATTTTTATTGACGGCGGCAAAGGGCAATTAAATCGGGCTTTGCAAGTGTTTGAACAGTTAAATGTAAAATGGGATAAAAAAAGACCGCACTTAATCGGTGTGGCAAAAGGCGTGGATCGCCGAGCAGGGCAAGAAACCCTGATTTTAAGCAAGTTCGGTAAAGAAATTCATCTTGATCCCGATGATTTAGCGTTGCATTTAATTCAACAAATCCGCGATGAAAGCCACCACCACGCCATCACAGGACACCGCAAAAAACGTCAAAAAGCCTTTACCCAAAGTGGCTTAGAAACCATTGCAGGCGTAGGAGCAAAACGCCGCCAAGCCTTGTTAAAATATCTCGGCGGTATGCAAGGGGTGAAAAAAGCAACCTTAGATGAAATTGCCAGCGTCCCAGGGATCTCCAAAGCGTTGGCGGAAGTGATTTTTGAAACCTTAAAAAGCTAGAGTAACCATTTATGCAACCGATCATCGAAACTCACCCATTTCCTCCCGTGTTACCGCCACAAGCGACAGTAATGATGATGGGAACCTTTCCGCCAACCACCGAAAAGCGTTGTATGGCATTTCATTACCCGAATTTTCAAAATGATATGTGGCGAATTTATGGCTTAGTGTTTTTTAACGATAAAACCTATTTTCAAGTAGAAAATGAAAAACGTTTTGATCCTGAACGCATTAAATCATTCTTAATTGAACGACATATTGCCACTTGTCCAACGGTACGCAAAGCCATTCGTGAACAGGGTAACGCATCAGATAAATTTTTGAAGATTATTGAACCCGTCAATTTATCTGATGTACTTAAACAGTTACCAAACTGCCAATGGATTTTTACTACAGGTGGAAAAGCGACAGAAATATTATGTAATTTACTGCCAGATAAATTAAAAGAACCAAAAACCAATGAATTTATTGATTTCCTATTTGAGGGTAGAGAACTTAAATTATATCGCTTACCATCAACTTCAAGGGCTTATCCATTAAGCCTTGAGAAGAAAGCAGAATCATACCGAAATTTTTTCAAATTAGCGGGTGTTTTATAAGGAAAACAAAATGTTAGATAACACATTATTAGGCCTAACCCATGAACAGCAACAACAAGCCGTGGAGCAAATCCAAAAGTTAATGGAGCAAGGGATTCCAGTTGGGCAGGCGATTAAAATGGTAGCGGAGCAGTTGCGTAAAGAATTTGATAGAGATGAAAAGTAAAAACTGCGGTATTTTCTATCGCAGTTTTTTCATCTAAATCAATAAATTAAAGAATAATACTACCAACCACAGACAACCCAAATCCTACCAAGCCAATTAAGGTTTCTAGTGCAGTCCACGTTTTAAACATTGTTTTGGTATCAATTTCAAGGAAGCGGCTGATGAGCCAGAAACCACTGTCGTTGACGTGAGAAAGTACCGTTGCACCAGATGCAATGGAAATTACGATAAAACATAAATCAAATTCGCTTAATCCTGTGGTGACGGCGACTGTTGGGGCGATTAATGCTGATGTAGTAGTAATTGCTACTGTCGCTGAACCTTGAGCTACACGCAAGGCAGTGGAAATTAAGAATGCGGCGACAATCACAGGCATACCCGTATCGGAGAGCATATTCGATAATACATCACCGATACCACTTGCACGCAATACACCACCAAACATTCCGCCAGCACCCGTCACTAACACAATAACACAAATTGGACCTAAGGCGTTGTCGCAAATTTTTTCAATTTGTTCCACACTACGTTGTTCTTTCTATAAAATGATGGTAACTAATAACGTAATGAGTAAGGCGACAGGCGTTTTACCGAGTAACCGTAGGCTTTCCACCCACAGTGCAGAACCGTCAATTAATTTCATGACAGCGAATGTATTTAACACGGTATCCAACATAATTAAGCAAAGTGGAAGTAACAAAATAAACATAACTTTGCGGAAACTTGGTGGATTTAATACCGCAGTTTCATTGATTGGTGCTGCATTTAGAAAGGATTTTGGTAACGGTAATTGGAGTTTTCGTCCCAAGAATGTGCTGTATAAATAAGCTGCAAAATACCAAGTCGGTAGGGCGATGACAATACCAATTAGGGTGAGCAAACCGATATTTGCCCCTAATAAATCCCCTGATGCCACAGGACCAGGATGTGGAGGTAAGAAAGCGTGTGTTACCGCAAATGCTCCCGCTGCAGGGAACGCATAACGAAATAATGAACCGCCAAATTGTTTTGCTACGCTAAAGATAATTGGCAACATCACCACTAAACCAGCATCAAAGAAGATTGGGAAGCCGAATAGTAACGATGCTACACCTAACGCAAATGGGGCTTTTTCTTCACCAAATTTATTGATTAATGTGTCAGCAAGCACTTTGGCACCACCTGTAATTTCAAGCAAACGCCCAATCATTGCCCCTAAACCCACTAACAATGCTACGCTGGCAAGCGTTCCACCAAAGCCGTTTAACATTGTGGGGAGAATTTTATTGATAGGTATATCCGTGACCGAAGCGGTCAACAAACTGACTAGAACTAATGCCACAAAAGCATGAACTCTGAACTTGATGATAAGTACAAGTAACAGAGTAATTGATGCAATAAGGGTTAAAATTAACATTGTGTTCTCCTTATGATGATATTGTTACTGGTAACATACTAATTTTTCTAAATTAGGTAAAGAATATTTTGCTAGAATTGTGACAGACCTCACATTCTTTCAAAAAATAGTTAAAATTTAGTCAATGAAAAATAAAAATTAGTGATCTGGATCACAAAAATAAATGTTACCAGTAACCTAGTTGTGAAATTTTTGGTTAGAATAGAGTAAATTCAAAATTTAAAAGGAAAATTTGATGAGTGAAACAACATGCCAAGGCTCAAGTTTTATCTTAATGGGCGTTTCCAGCACAGGCAAAACTTCCGTTGGTACGGCAGTGGCAAATAAATTGGGGTTAAAACTGATAGACGGTGATGATTTACACCCGAGAGCCAATATTATCAAAATGGGACAAGGGCATCCGCTTAATGATGAAGATCGCTTGCCTTGGCTAGAACGTATCCGAGATGCCGCTTTTAGTTTGGAACAAAAAAGCGAAAAAGGCATAATTGTGTGTTCTGCCTTAAAGAAAAAATACCGTGATTTGATCAGAGAGGGCAATAAGAACGTAAAATTTATTTTTTTGCACGGCAGTTTTGAGCTGATTTTGCAGCGAATGAAACAACGCAAAGGGCATTTTATGAAAGAAGAGATGCTGAAAAGCCAATTTGATACCTTGGAAATTCCACAAGCCGATGAACCCGATGTAATTGCCATTGATATCGATGGTAGTTTTGATGAGGTGGTGGATCGGTGTGTGAAAGTGTTGAAACCTTTTCTACATTTACACAGCAACGAATAAAGTCTATAATTCATTCACAGGTATTTTTAGGGGGAAGTTATGTTTAAAGAAAAAGGTTATGACGAATTTGTGAATGAATGTGTTCGTAAAGGTCGGGAAGAAAAACAGGCTGGGTTAGGCTTTACTTTAGAACAAGCAAAATCCAGTTCTAAACAAGTGATTGAACGTAAATCACAAGAATTAGATGATTTTATTAAAAATGTTGCTTATGCCTAAACTGACAATTCTTCCACAAGCGTTACAGCAGATAAACGAAATTTTAGTCAATGTTGTTGAATTTACAGGATTTGATGTGAGTGCTATTCGGTTATCTGATGAAATCTATGAAAAAATAGAACGAATCACTTTTATGCCACTTGCTATTGGGCGTTTGCGAGATGATGGTTCAAGAGAAGCCTTTGCAAGAAAATATAGAATTGTTTATGATTTTGATGAAATTGCAGATGAAGTGGTTATTTTGTCAGTAATTCATAGTAGTAGAATCTATCCTCGCCCTGAAAACTAAGTAATATCAAACCGTTTCCCCTAAATGAATATCGTACCCCAAATTAATAATACGGCTTTGTTGGGGAATACCGTTAATTCGATTAAGTAATTCTTGAGCAGCGACTTTGCCAATTTCCAATCTTGGGGTGATCACTGTTGCGAGTTGTGGCGTGAGTGATTGCCCTACGTCATGTCCATGAAATCCAGCAATAGCAATTTGTTCAGGAACTTGAATACCTAAACGTTGACATTCAAATAATGCTCCAATAGCTAAGTCATCATTAGTACAAAAAATACCATTGATTTCAGGATGTTGCTTTAAGGCTTGTTGTAAATATTCCGCCCCTAGGGTAAAAGATGAGGCTTGCAATGATCCAATCGTCATTGGCGTTAAATGGTACTTTTTCATTGCCATTTTATAGCCTTGCTGTTTTAACAAGGTGCGTTTATCTTGGCGAGAGGAAAAATATACAATATGTTGATAGCCACGCAAAATCATGGTTTCAACCATGGCTTGTGCTGCAGCAATATTATCAAAGCCCACCACTTGCTGAATGCCCAATTCCGTGGTATCCATAATTTCAATCACGGGAATATTGGCAATTTCCAACATTTTTAAGGTGCGTTTACTGTGTTGATTTTCTGCTAGAATCAAGCCGTCTACATTATAGGACAGCAGGCTTTCAATCCGTTGTTGTTCTTTTTGTTGACTATAACCATAGTGAGCCAACATGGTTTGATAGCCCGCTTGATCGGTGATAATCTCAATGCCTTTTAATACATCCGCAAACACTGCATTGGTTAAAGATGGTAATAACACACCAATCGCCCGACTTTTTGCATTAGAAAGCATATCGGGTGCCTTGTTCGGAATATAACCAAATTGCTCAATGGCAACCGCAATACGTTCCCCCGTTTCAGCCGCTACGGTATCTGGATTGCGTAAATAACGACTGATGGTCATTTTAGTAATGCCGAGATGATTGGCAATATCTTGTAAGGTTGGGCGTTTTTTTTTTGTTTGCATAAATAAGCTGTAAATCAATATGTTTTGTGGAATTATAATACACTAAATTGGCAAAATTACAGTATAATCATTGATTATTTCGTGACAAAAAGGACATATACAATGACAAACACATCAACAGAAAATATTCGCCTAACCCAATACAGCCATGGGGCAGGCTGTGGTTGTAAAATTTCACCGAAAGATTTGCAAAATATTTTGCAGTCGGAATTGGAAAGATTTGCTGATCCGCATTTGTTGGTGGGTAATGATACGGCAGATGATGCGGCTGTTTATGATATTGGTAATGGTATAGGTATAATTAGTACAACAGATTTCTTTATGCCGATTGTGGACGATCCTTTTGATTTTGGACGTATTGCGGCGACCAATGCAATCAGCGATATTTATGCCATGGGCGGTAAACCGATAATGGCGATTGCGATTTTAGGTTTTCCGTTGAAATTGTTACCTGTGGACGTAGCACAAAAAATAGTCGATGGTGGGCGTTTTGTGTGTCATCAAGCAGGGATTTCCTTAGCTGGCGGTCATTCTATTGATGCACCAGAACCGATTTTTGGCTTGGCGGTAACGGGGATTATTGACACCGAAAAAGTGAAGAAAAACGCCTCGGCAATAGCGGGGTGTCAGCTTTATTTAACTAAACCGTTAGGGATTGGCATTTTAACCACGGCAGAGAAAAAAGGTAAATTGCAGGAACAACATAAAGGGCTTGCCACGGAGACAATGACGAAATTGAATAATATTGGTGCGGAATTTTCAAAAATTGATGGTGTAAAAGCGATGACCGATGTGACAGGGTTTGGCTTATTGGGACATTTGTTGGAAATGTGCGAAGGGGCTGATTTACAGGCAGAAGTACAATTTAATCAGCTTAAAACCCTTGATGGCGTATTGGATTATATTGCTCAAGGTTGTACACCAGGTGGCACAGACCGCAATTTTGCGAGTTATGGACATAAAGTGTCAGCATTAACCGATGTGCAAAAAGCGATTTTATGCGATCCACAAACTTCGGGTGGTTTGTTAATTGCTATTGAACCGCAAGTTCATCAACAAGTTTTTGATGTGGCTCAACAAGCAGGAATTGAATTGATACCAGTCGGTCGTTTAATTGAAAAAACAGATGAAAGTGCGGTGAAAATTCGGGTGATTTCTTAATACTTTTACAAAAGAAAAAAACCGCTATCGAATAGGGATAGCGGTAAGTCTTTACATAATAAAAGATTTGAAAAAAACGACTGCTATATTAAGGATCAAAATAAGCAGTGCACTAGCAATTAATCAGACTAGAGATTTTTAAATTAGTTCAGATTTTTTTTAGATTTTGTAAAAAATCTCCAATTTGTGCCTCAATCCCTTTTGCATCTAATCCTAATTCTACCAACATTTCCTGTTGTGTGCCTTGTGGAATGAATCTATCAGGTAAACCAAGTTGTAAAAGTGCGGTAGGTTTTGGTTGAGAAATTAATACTTCTGCTACACCCGATCCAGCACCACCTTGAATGGCATTTTCTTCTAAGGTTACAATTAACTCATGAGTTTTGGCAATCTGTTTAATACAATCCACATCTAATGGTTTAACAAAACGCATATCAATCACTGTTGCATTAAGTTTCTCTGCAACTTCTAGTGCATTCGGTAATAATGTGCCAAAATTCAAGATGGCAATTTTTTCCCCTTGTTTAACAGGTTTTGCTTGCCCGATCACTAATTCGTGTAATGGTTCAAGTTTCACGCCAACTGCATTACCACGAGGATAACGCACTGCAGCGGGCTGACCACATTGATAGCCCGTGTAGAGCATTTGACGGCATTCGTTTTCATCACTTGGGGTCATTATGATCATATTAGGAATACAACGCATAAAACTTAAATCAAATGCCCCTTGATGAGTTTGCCCGTCCGCTCCCACAATACCCGCACGGTCAATAGCAAATAGTACGGGCAAATTTTGAATAGCGACATCGTGGATTAATTGATCGTAGGCACGTTGCAAGAAAGTAGAGTAAATGGCAACAACAGGCTTATAACCACCTATTGCTAAGCCAGCCGCAAACGTCACGGCATGTTGTTCCGCAATGGCAACATCAAAATATTGTTCGGGAAAACGTTCAGAAAATTCTACCATGCCCGAACCTTCACGCATGGCAGGCGTAATTCCTACTAATTTTTCATCTTTTTCTGCCATTTCACATAACCAATCACCAAAGATTTTGGAATAAGTTGGTTTACTACTGGATTTTGGTAATTCGCAACAGCTTGGATCGAACTTTGGTACACCATGATAACCAATGGGATCTTTTTCCGCTGGGGCGTATCCTTTGCCTTTTTTGGTACGAACGTGCAAGAATTGTGGACCTTTAAGATCTCTCATATTACTTAAAGTAACGACTAAATCATCAATATTGTGTCCATCAATAGGACCAATATAGTTAAAACCGAGTTCTTCAAATAAGGTACTTTCGGGAGAAAACATTACACCTTTCATGTGTTCTTCCGTTTTTTTCATAAAGTTTTTAATCGTAGGAACTTTATTTAAAATTTTCTTGCTACTATCACGTACCGTAGAATAAATTGAACCTGAAAAAAGACGTGCAAGATGATTATTCAATGCCCCGACATTTTTAGAAATGGACATTTCGTTATCATTTAAAATGACCAACATATCGGTATGCACTGCACCCGCATGATTCAGGGCTTCAAACGCCATACCTG
Source organism: Lonepinella sp. MS14435 (assembly GCF_042485795.1). Classification (GTDB taxonomy): domain Bacteria; phylum Pseudomonadota; class Gammaproteobacteria; order Enterobacterales; family Pasteurellaceae; genus Lonepinella. The sequence goes on along the minus strand of NZ_CP169368.1, from coordinate 1,554,580 downwards.
CAGTAATCGCACCATCTCCAATAACACACACCGTTTTTCGCCCTGCATTTTCTTTTTCAGCGGCAATGGCAATACCTAAACCTGCACTAATTGATGTAGAAGAATGTCCCACGCTTAATACATCAAATTCGCTTTCTTCACGCCACGGAAAAGGGTGTAAACCGTCTTTTTGGCGAATAGTTGACATTTGCTCACGGCGACCCGTTAGAATTTTATGCGGATAGGCTTGATGTCCTACGTCCCAAATTAATTGATCGAATGGAGTTTTATATATGTAATGTAATGCCACAGTTAGCTCAACACAACCTAAACCAGAAGCTAAATGACCACTACTTTGGCTCACGCTTTCGAGTAAATATTGGCGTAATTCATTGCATACTTGGGGGAGTTGTTCTTTGCTTAATGAACGCAAATCATCAGGTGAATTAATATGTGAAAGTAGCGAGTAATCAGTCATAAGGTTATGGGTTTAATGTTAATGATAAAATTGGGTGTATTCTACTAGCTTTTTCGGCTAACTACAAATTCCGCTAAAGATAACAGAGCGGTAGTATCAAATGGCATTTCTGCCAGATTTTGCACCGCAGTTTGATATAACTCGTGTGCTTTTTGTTTTGCACCATCAAGTCCGAGCAGTTTGGGATAAGTGCTTTTACCTAAATCCAAATCCGATCCCACTGGTTTACCGATTTCTGTTTGTTCGCCCACAATATCCAAAATATCATCTTGCACTTGAAATGCCAGTCCGATCGCTTTGGAATAATTTTCAAGCTGTTGAGCCAAATTTTGATTACCAAATTCAGGCGAACAGATAAAACCCATAGTAACTGCACAACAGAGTAATGCCCCTGTTTTATTGCGATGAATAGTTTCTAATTCCGCTAACGACACCTGTTTATGCTCTGACAGCAAATCTAAACTTTGCCCTAAACACATTCCTTGTACCCCAGATGCACGGCTTAATACCTGCACTAATGCTAATTTTTGCTCAACGGAAAGTGCGGTGTTTTTGGTTAGAATTTCAAAGGCAAAGGCTTGTAAGGCATCACCTGCCAAAATGGCGGTGGCATGATCAAAGGCAATATGGCAAGTCGGCTGCCCGCGTCTTAAATCATCATTATCCATGGCGGGTAAATCATCGTGAATCAAAGAATAAGCATGAATACATTCCAATGCCGCCGCCGCATAATTTAACGCTGTCATCTCTGCCCCGAGCATTCGCCCAGTGGCATACACCAAAAATGGACGAATCCGCTTGCCGCCAAGCAATAAACCGTATTTCATCGCATCGGCTAAAGGTGAGGGCGAGCAATCAATTTCATCAAATTGTGCCAGCATAAAATCGTTAATATGTTGCTGAATATCGGCTAAATCTTGCTTAAAATTATAAACCATCATCTTGCTGTCCTTGTTCATAATCACTGAGTTCTGCGGTGGCATTTTTTTGTAATAAAATCTGAATTCGTTGTTCAGCTTGTTGTAACCGTTGCTGTCCCTGTTTCGCCAGATTTACGCCGCTTTCAAAGGTTTTTAACGCCTCTTCTAAAGGCAAATCGCCACTTTCTAATTGATTAACCACCTGTTCTAATTGAGCAAGCGTGCTTTCAAAATCTAATTCATTTTCTGCTTCTTTTGGTTTACGTGCCATTTTTTATTCCTGTTATTTGCTAAAGTTTAATTATTTTACAAGAAAATAATTAAGTGGGTTATTCTTTTAATTCCCAATGACCGTGTTTACCACGTCCAACATAATTTAATTCACTAATTTCGCTAATATAACGTTCAATGGTTTTTTTACTCATTCCCAGCTCATTTGCTATTGATTGCCTTGTTATTCTAGGATCTAGTTTTATTTTTTCTTTAATAAATAGGATAATTTTATCTTTGTTATTTTCTTGAAGGACATCTCGAGCGACATCTTGAGCGACATCTCGAGCGACATCTCGAGCGACATCTCGAGCGACATCTTGCAATTCAGCATTTTTTCCGACTTTATGGGTCGCTATGGGTTGCAACGGAATTTCAATTTTAAATATTTCCCCCTCAGTAAAAGTGGGTTTAGATTGCGAATAAAGTTGGGTATATTTATAGGTATTCCGCATTCCAGAGCCTAATTCATCTGCCAAGCCAATTTCTCGAAATACTTTTGAAATAGTCGGATTTTTTGGAAAAGGTTCAAAACGCTGTAAATCTAATGTACCAATACCGTGCGGGAGATTGCTGTTTTCAATAGTAATTTTATCTTCTTCAATAATCATTTTGGCAGGAAAACCACCTGAATAGTCACGGTGAGCAAGCGTGTTTGACACAATTTCTCGCAAAATGCGATCTCTGGCACTCACATTAAAAATACCGTCTAACACAAACAGATCATTTAAATGTTTTTGCCCAAATTGAATAAGCCGTTGATAGCTATCAATTAAATTTGTTGTAATGACATCGCGATCATCATAACGATCCTTATTTTCTACCCGAAAAATAGCATCTGTTTTATGTTGTGGTAAGACGGACATAATCGCATTTTCCTTACCAAACAGCAAAATCGCTGCCAGCGTAATCCCTTCTTTATTGGTTTCAGGATCGATCAAAATCAAATTCGCACTGCGTAGCATTTCTTCATTGTTCATTTCGCCCCAAGCGTGATGTTGATTTCGTCCTAATGCCATTTTTCGAGCTTTTTCAATTACTGCTTGATCAAGCAAATCAAGGGGTAAATTTGGATAAACTTTATTGACAAAATAACTGCCTTGCTTGCGAGTGTAGAGTTTGTAAACCTGTTCCGCTTGATCGGTAATATTAATATCGCCTTCAAATGAGCGATCCCAAATTCGCCCATTATGCCGACAGACTTGCGTTCCTTCAGGTACTCGCAGATAAATAATGGTTTTACCCTCTATTTCTATCGGCACAGGGGTTAAATATAAAGGTGGGTAAATTTTTTGTGGATTGTTGATCGCCGTAGTGAGTTCTTTAATGATTTTATCTTGCTTGTCCTGATTTACCCCTACAATCACTTTTTGATCGTTCACCCCAAGAAAAATATGCCCACCAATGCGATTATTGAAAGCACAAATCGTATCAAAAATATCTTTTGTCAACGCATTTTGCGATGCTTTAAATTCCACATTGATTTTCTCACCGAATTGAATCAGCTCTCGTAGTGCTTGTTTTTCCACGATGTCCCCTTTGAATGAACGGCTTTGCGTAGCAGTATTCTACTTGATTTTTCCCGAATATAAAAATTTCCTGTATAATGCCCGAAATTTTTTAGTTTAAAGAGCAACCCAATGAAATTTATCATCAAACTTTTCCCTGAAATCATGATTAAAAGCGACAGCGTTCGCAAACGGTTTATTAAGATTTTAACTAGCAATATTCGCCAAGTGTTAAGCAAACACGATGATACCTTGGCAGTGGTGCGTCATTGGGATTTTATTGAAGTGCGGTCAAAAAATGAAGAATTTCGACCGCAGTTAATTGAGCTAATTGGGCGAATTCCGGGGATCCATCATTTTTTAGAAGTGGAAGAAAAACCCTTTACCGACCTGCATAATATTTTTGAGCAAACTTTGCAACAAGTGGGCGATAGCTTGAATGGCAAAACTTTTTGCGTACGAGCCAAACGCCGTGGGCAACATTCTTTTAGTTCGCTAGAAATTGAGCGTTATGTGGGTGGTGGGTTAAATCAACATATTGAAACTGCCAAAGTGAAATTGAAAAATCCTGATGTTACGGTGCGAATTGAAGTAGAAAATGACAAATTAATCTTTATTAAACAACGCTTTGCTGGCATTGGCGGTTATCCGATAGGTACGCAAGAAGATGTGCTTTCCTTGATTTCGGGCGGTTTTGATTCGGGTGTGTCTAGCTATATGCTGATTCGCCGTGGTAGTCGTGTGCATTATTGCTTTTTCAACCTTGGCGGTGCAGCACACGAAATTGGCGTGAAACAAATGGCGTATCATATTTGGCAGCGTTATAGCAGTTCTCATAAGGTACGCTTTGTTGCGATTAATTTTGAGCAAGTTGTGGGCGAGATTTTGGAAAAAGTGGATAACGGGCAAATGGGCGTGGTGTTAAAACGCATGATGGTGCGAGCTGCCAGCCGAGTTGCTGAACGGTTTGCTATTGAAGCGATTGTTACGGGGGAAGCCTTAGGGCAGGTATCGAGCCAAACGCTGACTAATTTACGTTTGATTGATGAAGCCGCCAGTGCGTTGGTGTTACGACCATTGATTACCCACGATAAAGAGCAAATTATTGCCATAGCAAAACAGATCGGCACGGACGATATTGCAAAATCCATGCCTGAATTTTGTGGGGTAATTTCTAAAAATCCAACGGTAAAAGCGATTCGGGAAAAAATTGAAGCCGAAGAACAAAATTTTGATTTCAACGTATTAGAAAGTGCGGTGCAAAATGCACAATATTTAGATATTCGTCAAATTGCCGAGCAAACCGAAAAAGATGTGGTGCAAGTGGATACCGTTTCTGTGTTAGGCGAAAATGACGTGATTTTAGATATTCGTAGTCCAGAAGAAATCGATGAAAAACCGCTGGTATTAGACGGCAAAACCATACAATTAATGCCATTTTATAAACTTAGTTCACAATTTGGTAATCTTGACCAAAGTAAAAATTATGTACTGTATTGCGAACGTGGAGTAATGAGCAAATTGCAGGCGTTGTATTTGAAAGAGCAAGGATTTGCGAATGTGTTGGTGTTTGGGCAATAGATAGAATTAAGGTGCATTCTTTCGCACCTTATATTTCATGTTTTTCCACTTTTCGAAATGCTCCCACTGGCTCACCCTGAAAAATCTTGCTTGGATCAAATCGCTGTTTTTGTGGTTGCAAACTCAATGGATAGGTTTGTTTTTTTGCCACAATCGCAAACAGATTGGCTAAAGTTTGTTGTTGAATAATTTCAAAATTGAGTAAATGTAACCAGTCAATAATACGACAAGGCAAAAAATGGCGGAACGGTAACGCTGGATTTTGAGGTTGATTTATTTTTTGTTTGAACAGTAATCCGCTAAAAGGGTTGAAAATTGACAAAAACAAATAACCATCATCGGTTAAAATTCGTTGAATTTCCCGTAACAGTTGATGCGGATCTTGCATAAAATTGAGAGTGTTGGCGGATATACAAACATCTACGGATTGGCTTTCAAAAGGCAATTCAACCAAATCCCCTTGAATTAGAGAATAGCTGTTTTGATTAGATAATGCGGTTAAATGACTATTTATTTCTGGACTTAGCACAAAATGATAGGGGAGCGACATTTTACATTCTAGCTCGGCACTTAATCCACCTAGGCGAACTAATTGTTTTCCTGTTATTAAGGGCGAAAATTTGGCAAAATAATCCCCAAGCGTTTCGCAATATTGTTCGCCTTTTGGTAATTGTTGCCAACTAGACGGTAATTTAAAGGCTTTCGCTGATTTCGCTTGCCAACGTATTTGTGCCATATTCAACCTTAGAGAGAGAAACAATGTTAAAAGCAATTCCTGCCCGTAATGATAACTATATTTGGCTTTATTCACGAGATAATTTATCGATAATTGTGATCGATATTCCTGAAATTAAGCCTATCTTATCATTTTTTGAACAAAATCCCTATAAAATTACCGCACTTTTCTTGACCCATAACCATAATGACCATGTTGCTGGTGTGACAGAATTTAAACGCTATTTTCCTGATGTGCCGATTATTGGTCCAACTGAATGTGCGTATTTGGGCTTAACGCAAGTAGTGGATAGGGGGAAAATTGAATTAAATGATTATCACATTGAAGTCATTCCAACGGGAGGGCATACGACAAATCATGTGAGTTTTTTGGTTGACGGTCATTTATTTTGTGGTGATTGTTTGTTTTCAGTGGGTTGTGGTCGAGTGTTTACGGGGGATTATCAGCAGATGTTTGAATCTATTCAACGCTTAAAAGCCTTGCCTGATGATACGTTGATTTGTGCTGGACACGAATATACCTTAGCGAATTTGGCGTTTGCAGAAACCGTATTAGAAGATAAAAGTGCGGTGCAAAAGCATAAAGTTTTGGTTGAATCCTTAAGAAAACAAGGGTTGCCGAGTATGCCAACGACTTTATTGTTAGAAAAGGAAATTAACCCATTTTTGCAGGCAGAAGATTTACCACAATTTATTAAGTTTAGACAAGATAAAGATAAATTTTAATCAAGATATAAGGGTGCAAGTAAAATGCACCCTATACTTAGATCTACATTATAGTTGATAGAAATAGCCCGTTGGATTGCCTTGTTTAATGGTAATTCCTGTTTGCTCTGCATTGGGGAAAACACGTCCAGAAAAGACCTTTTCACCGCCATTGATAAAGATTTCAAACACCGATCTATCTATAAAAATACGAGCAGTGGTGGCTTGTTTTTCAATTTGACAAGAACGAACGGTACCAAATTTTTCTGCAAATTTTTCACCGCAGTTTGAGCGATCTACAATGACTTCACCTTTAGTGGTGTCAACGATAATAGTTAATCCGTTACCATTTTTATCCGCCATTAATATTATTTCGTGACGAATGTTTGGTGCGAAATTGAGTTCTAATTCGTAAATATTATTGGTGTGTTGTCGTTCAGCAAAAGTAGCTTGGGTGGTTCTCAAATTCACCATGCCTGCCACAGGATTTTGACATAATTTGCCATTCTTAATAGAAAGCTGTTTAACTAAAGAAAGACAGCCTTGATAATCATATTTATCCGTTGGATATTCCATATCTGGCAAGGCTAGCCAACTGATACATAACGCTCGACCATCAGGGGCATTAAAGGCTTGTGTCGCGTAAAATTCAAAGCCGTAATCTAATTGTTGTAATGGGGTAGGATTGATGAGTTTTGCTTGTTCTACATCAAGATTATCACCGATTTTGAACATATTTGGATAAATATTTTGATAATCCAATACGGACTTATCTAAGCCTTGCGGACAATAGATTAAGACTGGCTTGTCAGCGACAAAAACAATATTCGGGCATTCCATCATATAGGCAGTGTTATCATTGGCAAAATCAAGATCATTGACGTAATCCCATTGCTGGTAGTCATTATTACGTGCTTTGTAGAGCTTAATAATACCTTTTTTCGCTAAATTTTGACCGCCCACAATGGCATAATATTGTCCATGATAATCAAAAATTTGAGGGTCACGGAAATGATCGGTAACATCATCAGGTTGCTCAATGAGTATTTTATTGAGCTTTTCAATGTTGCCATTCTGATCCATTAACGCCCCAATTTGATAAGGGTGACGCACCCAATTTTCATCACGTACATTGCCCGTGTAAAAGAGAAATAATTTATCACCGAATTGCATGGCGGAACCTGAGTAGGCACCATGACTATCTAAAGGGGTATCGGGATACATGACGGTGCCAGTTTGTTTGAAATGCACAAGATCAGTGCTTTCCGTGTGTACCCAAGATTTTAAGCCATGAGCGGCACCGAAAGGAAAATATTGGTAAAACAAGGTGAATTTACCATTAAAATAGGAAAAACCGTTCGGATCGTTGAGTAAGCCGTGTGGAGTTTCAATATGGAAATGTGTTCGCCACGGTGAAAGTGCGGTGTTTTTTTTAATTTTTTCGATATACTCCGCTGACCAGTCAGCATAAGCACGATAACGTTGTTCTGTAGTAAATGCCATAATTCTCTCCAATGATGATATTTCCTTGTATAGTACCGAATATTTAGCTTTTGAAAAAGCAATATTTGACAGGATAAACCGAATAAATATTCGTTTAATTTGTCGGCAAAAAATGATAAAGTGAATGAAGTTTATTAACCCTTATCTTATGGAGATTTTGCAATGATGAATGATACAGAAATTGCAAAGAAAATTGTCGAAGCCATTGGAGGCTTTGACAACGTGCAAAGTTTTGCACATTGTGCGACTCGTTTACGTATTATGGTAAAAGATGAGTCAAAAATTGATAAAGATACTATCGAAGACTTGGATAAAGTCAAAGGAGCATTCTTTAATTCAGGACAATATCAAATTATTTTGGGGACAGGGACAGTAAACAAAATTTATGCGGAAGTGATGGCATTAAATGGTGGTTCAAACCAAACGACACAAACTGCTGCACCAGCTCAACCACAAGGGCATTGGTTTAAACGTGCGATTCGTACTTTTGGTGATGTTTTCGTGCCATTGTTACCAGCAATCGTTGCAACAGGTTTATTTATGGGGGTGCGTGGAGCCATTAACAATGATGCGATCTTGAGCCTTTTCGGTACAACCTCCGCTGCTTTTTCTGCTTCACATTTCTATATTTATACCCAAGTATTAACAGACACTGCCTTTATTTTCTTCCCTGCATTAATTTGTTGGTCGGCTTTCCGTGTATTCGGTGGCAATCCTGTGATTGGGTTAGTTTTAGGGTTAATGATGGTAAGTCCTGCTTTACCAAATGCGTGGGCTGTTGCTTCTGGTGGTGCTGAACCGATTTACTTCTTTGATTTTATTCCTGTGGTGGGCTATCAAAACTCCGTGTTGCCTGCGTTTTTCGTGGGTTTAATTGGGGCGAAATTTGAGCAATGGTTTAGCAAAAGAGTGCCTGATGTATTAGCATTATTAGTGGTGCCATTTACCACGTTTTTAGTGATGTCTATTTTAGCCTTATTGGTGATTGGTCCGATTTTCCATTCTGTAGAAAACTATGTATTGGCAGGCACAAAATTCTTATTAGCCTTGCCTTATGGTATTTCAGGATTGATTATTGGTGGGGTGCATCAAGTCATCGTTGTTACTGGCGTGCATCATATTTTCAACTTGCTTGAATCTCAACTTATTGCTGCAGACGGACAAGATCCATTTAATGCGATTATCACAGCGGCGATGACAGCTCAAGCAGGGGCAACCTTAGCTGTAGGTTTCAAAACCAAATCCTTGAAATTAAAAGCCTTGGCTTATCCAGCCGCCCTTTCTGCAGGGTTAGGAATTACTGAACCTGCGATCTTCGGGGTTAACTTACGCTATGGTAAACCATTTATTATGGGTTTAATTGCAGGGGCATTTGGTGGTTGTTTAGCTTCCATTTTAGGGCTTGCAGGTACGGGCTTTGGTATTACCATTATTCCAGGTTCATTACTTTATCTCAATGGGCAAATTCTGTCTTATGCCATCATGGTGTTGTCAACCACAGCCGTAGCCTTTGCATTGACCTATATGTTTGGCTATGAAGATGAAAAGCCGACAGAGAAAAAAGTTGAACCAAAAACAGAAGAAAAAAACACCGCAGTTGAACCCCCTGCAGCGGTGGCAAGTAAACCTGTAGAGGAAATCTTACTTGCTCCAATGACAGGTGAAATTGTTGCTTTAGAAAATGTGAATGATCCTGTTTTTTCATCTGGCGTAATGGGAGATGGTCTAGCGGTGAAACCAACCGAAGGCGTGGCTTATGCTCCAGCCGATGCGGTGGTTGAAATTGTTCATGGTACGGGTCATGCTTATGGTTTAAAAACAACAAATGGCACAGAAATTTTAATCCATATCGGTATTGATACGGTGAAAATGAAAGGTGACGGTTTTGAGCCATTGGTAAAAGTAGGTGATAAAGTAAAAGCGGGTACACCTTTAGCCAACTTTGATTTAGCTAAAATTGCGGCAGCTGGATTCGATCACACTACAGTGTTGATTATTACCAATACAGATGAATTTAGTGCAGTCAAAGGTATTGCTCAAGGAAATGTTGCCCATGGCGATAATTTCTTGAAAGTAGTAAAATAACATTAATTTGTAGGGTTGGATCGATATGTCTGCCCATTGATTAATCAAGTATAATTTGCGGGCGAACAAATGGGTTCGCCCCTACGTTATTTGTAACAGTAGAATAAAGAGAATTAATTATGACAAAATTATATGGCAGCCTTGAAGCTGGCGGCACAAAATTTATTTGTGCAGTGGGGGATGAGCAGTTTAACGTAGTGGAAAAAGTACAATTTCCAACTACAACACCAGATGAAACTCTCGCTCAAACAGTCGCTTTTTTCCAACGTTATGCAGATCGTTTACAAGGTATTGGGATTGGTTCATTTGGTCCGATTGATATTGATAAAAATTCACCAACCTACGGTTATATTACCACCACACCAAAACCAAACTGGGCAAATGTAGATTTAGTAGGAACCATTAAGAAATCGGTTAATGTCCCTTTTTATTTTACCACAGATGTTAATTCATCTGCTTTTGGTGAAATCCTTGTCCGTAAAAATGTGACGAGTTTAGTTTATTATACGATTGGCACGGGCATTGGTGCGGGTGCTATTCAACATGGTGAATTTGTTGGGGGGATTGGTCATACCGAAGCAGGTCACGTTTTAGTGGCGTTACATCCACAAGATCAAGCTAAAGGTTTTCATGGTACTTGTCCTTTCCATAAAAATTGTTTAGAGGGTTTGTCCGCTGGTCCATCGTTAGAAGCTCGTTCTGGTATTCGTGGCGAATTAATTGCTCAAGATTCTGATATTTGGGATATTCAAGCCTATTATATCGCACAAGCTGCCTTACAAGCGACCCTATTATATCGTCCACAAGTGATTGTATTTGGCGGTGGTGTCATGGCTCAACATCACATGTTGCAACGCGTTCGCCAGCAATTTACTGAACTGTTAAATGGCTATGTGCCAGTACCTGATTTGAATGAATATGTTGTTATCCCTGCGGTAGCGGAAAATGGTTCGGCTACTTTAGGTAATTTTGCTTTGGCAAAACAAGTCGCTCAATAAGATCAGGTATCGTGGACAAAAGTGCGGTGAAAAAATCATTATTTTTCACCGCACTTGTATTATTCAAAGGTGCATAGTCATACACCTAAATTTCATTCTAACCGATGACATTCGGTAAATAACCTGCCTGAATTAAGAATGGAACATTAATAATTAGCACACCAAGCAATAAAGCAATGAGTAAAGAAATGTTGCCACCGATGACTCGATAAGGCATCTCTGGATAACGTTTTCTTGCACGCCACACCATACCCACAGGTAATACTAAACCGTAGAATGTAAACATTTGTCCAGCAAAAGCTAATACGGATAAGAAATCATTATAGAACAAAGCGAAGAATAACACAGGCACAAAGGTTAATAAGCCTAAAGATAGACGGTTAGATCTAATCTTTACACGTTTTAGTAAGTCATCTAAGCAATCAAATAAGGCGAGTGCAACGCCTAAGAAAGATGTGATCAAGGCAAATAATGAGAATAAACGTACCGACCAACCGATAAAATGGCTGCCTGTGATATGCGTTACCGCTTTGATTAATCCGCCTAATGTAGGTTCTTGATTAAGAATTTGTACAAATTCAGATTGTGTCAATACGCCATGAGTTGACATTTGCCACATAATATAGAGTGCTAAAGGCAACCCTGTTCCCACAATAATAGAGGTTCTTAAACGGGCAACATTACCTTCTAAATATCGGTTGATACTTGGAATGACCACATGGAAACCAAAAGATGTAAAGAAAAATGGACTAGCCGAAATTAATAATGCTTTATCTAATGGGATTGCCATCAGATTATCCATCGTCACTTTAGGGATCATTAGGAATAATAACACAACAAATGCGGCTAATTTGGCAATAAATAGTAGGCGAGTGGCAATATCAACATGTCCTGTGCCTGCAATAATAAAAATCGCAAAAAATAGCGTAAAGATAACTGAAATCGCCGTACCATATTCGGTTAAAGCAGGCAACACGGTGGAGATTAAATCGCTACTCATTAATACATAAACGGTGAGAATAGCGTACATAAAAATGACTAACGCCAAAGTAGCTAACACTCGCCCAGTCATACCAAAATATTGTTCGGCTAGGGTAGCGATTCCCGCATCTTGGCGTTCTGCTTTTTGATAAACTTCCACAAATAGTAATGCACTATAACATAATAATATCCAAAGCATCACTAACAATGCCACGGTATAGCCAAAACCCATTCCAGCTGATGTTAATGGCATTGACACCATACCCGCACCGATTGTTGTGCCAGCAACAATTAATGCACTACCAAAGGTTTTACTTCTCATATAGCTTTCCTTAAGTTAAGTAAAAATAAATGATAAAAAAGTACCGTCATTCTAACGAGAATTTTTATTTTTGTAAGAAATTTTTATACCATTTTGCTATTTTTACGCATTATTTATAGAAAATAATAAAAAAGTGCGGTTTAATTTTGGAAAATATTTAACACACCCATAGAAGCTACGATTTTACTGGAGATAACCAACTTAATTTGCAGATAAAAATATTTTACGCAAACGTTTACTATTTTGTGCTTTCAGGTAGAATACGCTTTTTTCCAACTTAACTCATTTAGGAAGTTTTATGTCTTTAGAACAACAGTTCGAGCTTTCTGCTCGTGGTTCAAATATTCGTCAAGAAATTATCGCAGGACTTACCACCTTTTTGGCGATGGTTTATTCAGTTATTGTGGTGCCAAATATGCTTAGTCAGGCTGGTTTTCCAGCAGAAAGTGTATTTATTGCCACCTGCTTAGTTTCTGGTTTAGGTTCAATCTTAATTGGCTTATGGGCAAATGCTCCAATGGCGATTGGTTGTGCTATTTCATTAACCGCATTTACAGCATTTAGTTTGGTTATTGGGCAGCAGGTGAGTATTCCTGTCGCTTTGGGAGCGGTGTTCCTAATGGGGGCAGTGTTTACTTTAATTTCTGCCACTGGCATTCGTTCTTGGATTTTGCGTAATCTTCCGTCCAGTATTGCTCATGGTGCAGGGATTGGTATTGGTTTATTTTTACTCTTAATTGCGACTAGTGGCGTAGGTATTGTGGTATCAAATCCAAACGGAACCTTAGTTAAATTAGGTGAATTTACCTCTTTCCCTGTATTGATGTCATTAATCGGCTTGGCGTTGATTGTTGGCTTAGAGAAAATGAAAGTAAAAGGTGCAATTCTTTGGGTGATTATTGCGATTACTATTATCGGCTTAATTTTCGATCCGAATGTGAAATTCTCAGGTGAAGTGTTTAAAATGCCGAGCTTTGGCGAACAGTCTTTATTCTTACAATTAGATATTATGGGTGCATTGCAACCTGCGATTTTACCCGTGGTTTTTGCCTTGGTGATGACCGCGGTATTTGATGCCACTGGAACTATTCGTGCGGTAGCTGGGCAAGGTAATTTGTTAGATAAAGACGGACAAATTATTAATGGCGGTAAAGCGTTAACATCGGATTCTGTGAGTAGTTTATTCTCGGGTATTTTCGGTACAGCACCTGCGGCAGTATATATTGAATCGGCGGCGGGAACAGCAGCTGGTGGAAAAACGGGGATCACCGCCATTGTGGTCGGCATATTATTCCTGTTAATGTTATTTTTCCAACCTTTGGCTTTTTTAGTACCAAGTTACGCTACCGCTCCAGCCTTAATGTATGTAGGCTTGTTAATGTTAAGCAATGTGAGTAAATTAGATTTTACTGATTTTGTCGGTGCAATGAGCGGTTTAATTTGTGCGGTATTTATTGTGCTAACCGCCAATATCGTGACTGGGATTATGCTTGGTTTTGCTGCATTAGTGATCGGTCGAGTAGTATCTGGCGAGTTCAAAAAACTCAATATTGGCACAGTGTTAATTGCGATTGCTTTAGTAGCATTTTATGCTTGTGGTTGGGCGATTTAGTTTTTAGTTAATTAGCATAAAGTGCGGTGGATTTTTGATGATTTTTCAATCAAAATACACCGCACTTTTTTGTTCGCTATTATTTAACCAGCAGGTTTGGCATCTTCAACAGGTGCAGGCGTTTTACGTGGGGTCGATAGTAAAATAGTTGGATCTATTGTTGATGAAGCACAGAAATCCTGCCCTTTATTTGCCCAAACAGGAATATTCCGTGCAGGGCTGTAACAGTTCCAACTACCATAGCTATTAATCCCTACCCATTTAATCTCATCTACTTTTTTCAGTTCTAATGGGCTGACTTCGGCACGTTGTAAGTAATTCTTATAAATTTCCAATGCACCACTTGCACCAGTTAAACCCGTTTCGCCATTGTCGTCACGTCCTAACCAAACAGTTGCTACGTTTTCTCCATCAATACCCACATACCAAGTATCACGAGCATCATTGGTTGTGCCTGTTTTTCCTGCAAGATGTAAGCGGGCAAAATCATTTTGTAAACTACGAGCCGTGCCACGCTCTACCACTTGTTGCATAGCATATAAGGTTTGTACTGTTGCTTGGCTTGGTACAACTTGCTCAGGTTCAGTTTGATGTTGGTAAATCACTTCACCTTGACGGTCAGTAATAGTGTTAATAGTGCTTAATGGAATTTTGCCACCATTATTCGCAATCACTTGGAATAATTTTGTTACATCATAGGGTGAAATACTATAGGATCCTAATAACATAGCAGGAACTTTGGGAATAGAAACCTGATCCCAACCCATCGCTTGCTGGGTCTCAATCACCTTGGTTAATCCTACTTTCATGCCAATATTAACCGTTGGAATATTCAGCGAACGAGTTAACGCATCTATTAATAATACTGATCCGCTATATTTATGGTCATAGTTTTTTGGTTGCCAAGGTGGACTACCTTTTATATTAATGGTAATTGGTTGGTTATTAATCGGACTATTCAATCTAAACCGATCAGGATCGGAAAGTGCGGTTAAATAAATGGAAGGTTTAACTAAAGAACCGATTTGACGTTTTGCCATAAATGCACGGTTAAAGCCAGCATATTGGGTTTGTAATCCGCCAACAATGGCTCTAATTTCACCTTTTTGATAATCTGCGATGACCATTGCAGATTGTAAATGTGGATTTTTCACTTTCAACTGTAATTTTTGTGTAGCGTCCACAACCGCTTGTTCAGCGTAGGCTTGTTGTTTAACATCAAGGGTAGTGAAAATTCTTGCCCCCAATAAACTGGAGGATTTATTTTCTCCCAAATTTTGGCGTAATTCAGATTGCAATGTTTGAATAAATGCAGGATAGGGGCGAGTAACCGAGCCTTTTTCTTGCACGCCTAATGGACGTTGGCTTAACAAATCAAATAATTCTTGGTCGATCATTTTATGTTCTAACATTAAGCCTAACACAACATTACGGCGTTCTTTCGCATTAGTTGGATTACGCCAAGGGTTATACAATGATGGACCTTTCACCATGCCGACTAATAAGGCTATTTGATCTAAGCTGATTTCTCGCACTGGGCGACCAAAAAAGAAATGGCTCGCCAGCTCAAAACCGTGAATTTGGGTGTCACCATTTTGACCAAGATAAATTTCATTAAGATAGGTTTCTAAAATGGTATTTTTGTCGTAGCGTAAATCCAACATAATAGCCATTAAGGCTTCGTTAATTTTACGTGTAATCGAACGTTCATTAGTTAAAAATAAATTTTTGACTAATTGTTGCGTTAGGGTACTTCCACCTTGTACAGTTTGACCCGCACGAATATTGCTGATCATAGCACGAGCAATACTGATAAGACTGACACCTTGATGTTCATAAAAACGGCGATCTTCGGTTAAAATTAGGGTATCAATTAATAGTCGTGGATAATTTTGTAATGGAATGGCTAGGCGTTCTTCATTATCAGATTGCAACATTGCCACTAATTTGGGGGCTAAACGAAATTCATCAATTGTCACTTGATTGACTAAATCTTCGATAACCGTTAATTTCTCATCACTAAAGCGTAAACGAATTACCCGTTGTGGTTCCATTTTATCAGGAAACGGAAATGATCGACGTAATAACACGATAGTATCATTTTCAATTTTAAAATCCCCAGGGGCAGCCACAAAGCTGGTTTGACGATAATCGTTATTGAGTAATAATTGTGTAACATCATTTAGGGTTAGATTATCTTGCAAACGAACACTCTCAATACGGCTATACACTTCGGCAGGTAAACGCCAAATTTGTCCATCCATTTTGGAACGAATTTGCCAGTCTAAATAAGCTCCATAAAAAACTGTAAGCATTCCTATACTGAAAATGGCTTTAGCAAAAAATAATTTCCATTTATGTCGTTGGCTAAAAGGAATTTTTGCTGGCGTTTGTTCTGTTGAAGGATTTTTTTCTTGTTCGGTTGACATTAATTTACCTAATAAATTCTAAACTTGCCCTAGTCGATAAACTCATTCTAGCATAGAAATATTACTCATTTTAACTGTTTTCTTTTTTAAGTAGTGAAAATAAAAACAGTACACTTGATGCAACTACTACCGATGGCCCTGATGCCGTATTATACAATGCGGAAAGAGTTAATCCCAAACTCACCGCAATCATACTAATGATTACCGCAATTATTGCCATGCTTTCTGGCGTACGAGCAAAACGTCTGGCGGTGGCTGCTGGAATAATCAATAATGAAGTAATAATTAATGCCCCGACAAATGTCATACTTAATGCGATAGTAAGTGCGGTTAAAATCATTAAAATAAATCGCATTCTTTTTACATTAATACCTTCCACTTGAGCCAGTT
The DNA here is from genome assembly GCF_042485795.1 of Lonepinella sp. MS14435. Taxonomy (GTDB): domain Bacteria; phylum Pseudomonadota; class Gammaproteobacteria; order Enterobacterales; family Pasteurellaceae; genus Lonepinella. The sequence continues at coordinate 1,538,084 of NZ_CP169368.1, read as the reverse complement.
CAGGGCTAACAGTAATTGAAATCAGTGGTCGCCAAAAATAGAGTAATAGACTTAATACCACAGCAACGCCAACTCCAATATAAATGAGATCATCAAAGTTGACCGCCAGTAAATCACCAAACAAATAACCGATCAAATCCACGCGTACATTTTGTAATAATTGTACGGTAATCACCCCAAGGGAAAGACAGCTATGAGCAATAATGCCAAGCAAAGTATCCACCGAAAATTGGGTATTATTTTCTAACCAAACCATCGTAATGGCTAAAATCAGGGTGAGCGTTAAAATGGCAATGTAAGGATTAATTTGGAAGAAAATCCCTAATGCCACCCCGAGCAGGGCAGAGTGAGAAAGGGTATCGCCAAAATATGCCATTTTCCGCCACACCACAAATGCCCCTAAAGGTGCAGTAATAAACGACAATAAAATACCAGCAAGCCAAGCTGGGAAAATAATTTCAAACATATCTTTCCTTATTTATTATGTTCTGCACAAGTCTGATCATCCTGACAACAGACATCACCGTGAATATTGTGTTGGTGGTTATGATGATGCGTATAAACGGCAATATTTTTAGCAAATTGGTCACCAAAAAAATGAATAAATTTGGGATCATTAGACACGGCTTCAGGTGTGCCAGCACAACAAATATGATGATTAACGCATAAGACTTCATTGGTATCAGCCATCACGATATGTAAATCATGAGAAACCATTAGAATGGCACAATTTAATTTTTCGCGAGTTTGTTTAATCAACTGATACAGTTCTACTTGACCGTTAATATCGACACCTTGAGTAGGTTCATCTAGCACTAACAAATTGGGTTTGTTCAGAATAGCACGAGCGATCAACACCCGTTGCATTTCGCCACCAGACAGCTTTTGCATACTATTTTTGATTAAATGAGAAACTGACAGCAATTCCAATGCCTGTTGCATATCGTTTTTGGTAATGCCTTTTTTCAACGATAAAAATTTTTCCACTGTTATTGGTAAACTTGGATCTAAATGGATTTTTTGTGGCACATAGCCAATACGTAGATTTTTACTATAAACCACATCACCACTAGTCGGCGTTAATAATTTAAGTAATACCTTTAATAAAGTGGATTTTCCCCCACCGTTCGGACCCACAATAGTCATCACCGAGTTAGGATAAATGCGTAAATTAATATTTTGTAAAGCGACTTTTTGTGAGAACGTCACATTAATGTTATTTAACGCTACCAACGGTTGTTTGGGTAGCTGAATGGATTTGATTTTCATATTAAAATTTCTCTTTCCAGTAACCGATCCATTCTTTTAATAATTGCATATTGGCACCAATCGCCCCAGCTTGTGGAACAAAGTGCATATAGTTTAAATCATAGCTTTCAGGTGTTATACCATTACCTACACTCGCAGGTAATACGGTAAATCCCTCTTTTTCAAACAGTAATTTTGAACGTTGCATGTGCCATTGATTAGTAATTAGAATAATTTTTGAAATCCCTTCACGCTCAAGAATTTCATGGCTATATTTTGCATTTTCAACCGTATTTAATGCTTTTTCTTCTAGCCATTTTGGTTGCACACCGAAAAAAGTAAAAAATTCTTGTGCGATAACTTTAGCTTCGGAATTGCCGTTCGGGCTAGCACCACTAATTAAAATCGGCAGTTCGGTTTCTTTATGTAAATAGGCAGCGTATCGCATCCGCTCTAATACCAAACCTGGTACAGTTAAACTATTATACAATTCACTGCTATCACGCAAACCACCGCCTAACACCACAATAGCCTGAGCTTGCCGATAATCTTCTACGCTTAAGTTATCTTTTGTGGTTAAGCTGTCACTGAGTTTTTGCGCTGTATAAGGCAAGCTAACAATGTACAAAGTAATGATAGCCAATAAAGCACTAAAAAAAGCCAGTTTAGGACAACGAAATAATAGACAGAATAAAGCAAAAATCGCCAGAATAATCACATTCGCTGGCGGTAAGATGAGAGCCGTAATCAATTTGGTTAGTTCAAACATAGTATTTTCTCAATAAAAAGTGCGGTTATTATTCCCGAAAATTAAACGAAACTCAATCATTAAAACGCTGTCAAAGCCGTTGAAAAATGCTATGATGAAAACTTGTTAATCTTTTTACTTAGCTATGGAACGTCTTTAGGAATGAATGCAGTCTTACAATCATTAAAACAAAAATTACAACAAATTAACAGCTTAATCATAGATAAAAATGACGTGCTGTATTTTGATTATCCGTTACATTTAAATGTCGGGGATTTATTAATCTATGCTGGCACGGAGCAATTTTTCAAAGATTATCACATCAAGATTCGTTTAAGACGCTCATTGCAGGCTTTTGATATTAATGAAGTCAAAAAATATATTCAACCGAATACCACGATTTTGTGTCATGGTGGCGGAAACTTTGGTGATCTGTATCCGCTCATTCAACAAATGCGAGAAGATATTGTGCGAGAATTTCCGCATAATCGGATCATTTTATTGCCACAAACCGCTCATTTTTCCAATCAAAAAGCCATGTTGGCAGCCGCAGAATTATTTTCCTCTCATTCTGATCTGCATTTATTTGCACGTGATAGTAAAACCTTTCAATTAATGCAAAGCCATTTTTCGAAGAATAGTTATTTGTCGCCTGATATGGCTCATCAGCTTTACGGAAACTTGCCACAAAAAGACCGCAGTTTGCACCAAAGTGCGGTGCAAAAAACACTCTATTTTTTACGCAAAGATATTGAAAAAAGCCATATTGAAACAGAAATTCAAGCTCAATTAGCTAACCTAGATAACGTGAAAGACTGGGAAGATATTTTATTACCAAGTGATTTGAAATTTGAATTATGGTGTAGTCGTTTTTCCAAAATCGCCAATAAATTTCATTTAGCGTTTGTGAAAAATAAAATTAACGATCTATGGTATCAACATGCGTTAAACGTGATCGAACGCTGTCAAAGGATTTTTTTAAGCTATGATAATGTGATTACCAGCCGATTACATGGACATATTTTTTCTTGTTTATTGGGTATTCCAAATCAAGTGTGTGATAATTCCTATGGTAAAAATTCAGGTTATTATCAGCAATGGACAAAAGACATAGATTACACAACGCTCTATGAAAAATAATCATTTTATTAAACTCATTGCGGTAACGGTATTCAGTATGGGGTTGACCTTGGTTAGCTCTTTTATCTTAGCTCGCCTATTATCGGTACAAGATCGCGGTTTACATCAGTTATTTGTAACATCAGTTTCCTATGTGGTGACATTAGCAACGGGTGGTGTTGGATTCGCTTTTGCCTTGAGTATGCGACATCGACAATACCAACATTGGCAACGCTATTTTATTTTATTCTTAGCCTTTGCGATTATTGTGGCTGGTATTGCCGTTTTTTTATTTGATGTGACAGATTATTACGCCCTATTTATTATCAATGTGTTATTGACGGCAATATTAACCATTACGCTAGAAAAGAGTAAAATCGATCCCAAAATGATCGTTTATCGGCGTTTAACCTTACAGCAACCGATTTTATTAGTATTGGTTTATGGCGTAACTTATGCGTTATGGCAAGAACAACCATTAAAAATTGTCCTTTATTTATTAACGCTATACAGTGCTATTCAGGCTATTTTCTGTTTAATTTATTTATATCAAATGGATAAAGATTTTAGTCAACGTAATAAGATCGAGAAAATTGATCCAAGATTTTTCTTTACCACTTGGTTTAAACAAAATCTATTACAAATTTTTGGTGCGACTACCACCAGTCTTGATAAATTTTTAGTGGTTTCTTTCTTAGGTAATTATACCTTGGGTTTATATACAGTGTGTATTGCCTTTGATAGTTTACTGACTAAATTTATCAATATGTTAGCCGATTATTATTATTCAGGATTATTAAATAAACTCAATCGGATTAAATCGGTGTTAGCGGTTATTGGATTAATCAGTATCAGTGCCTTAATTTTGGTGCCATTATTAGCTAAGCCTGTGATTGTTTTGTTCTTTAGTAGCAAATATGCAGAAGTAGCTCCCGTTCTAATCTGGTTTATTGTCAATGCCATTATTGCAGGATTATCATGGGTATTGTCACAAAATATGTTGTTATTAGGCAAACAGGTTTTATTATTTGTACGACAACTGATCGCGATTGTTGTTTTTGTGGTATTGTTTTATCTGTTAAAAGATCAACAATTATACGGGTTAGCCTATGCCTTAATTGGAGCAAGTCTAACTAGACTGGTTATTTCGTTAGTCTATTATTTTAAATATCCTGTAAAAGAGTTAGTTGATTAAATGTAGGGTAGGGGCGGATCAATGTGTTCGCCCGAAAAAAGTGCGGTGTAAAATGCGAAAATTTTTAATTTCTTTAGAAAAAGACATACAGCGTAGGGAATTATTTTTCTCTCAACCAGATACAGCAGATTTTGACGTATTTAATGCCATTAATACCATGAATTTGTCACCATCAGAATTAGAAAGCCGTTTTGATTTTAATGGGTTTAAACAAGCCTACGGACGAGCAGTGACTAAAGGTGAAATCGGTTGTACTTTAAGCCATTTAGCGATTTATCAAAAAATTGTAGATGATGAAACTGTTCAAGCAAATGACTATGCTTTAGTCTGTGAAGATGATGCGTTGCTGGTGGAAAATTTTCAGCAAAATTTGACCGCACTTTTAACTGAAAATCTTACCGCCGATATTATTTTAATCGGGCAATCAAAAATCCCAACCTTTGATGATATTGAGTTGAAGATTAATTATCCAACCACATTGCGTTTTCTGCAAAAGAAGATAGCGACAACGGGTTATCGTTATGCTTATCCTTATAAAAATTATTTTGCAGGCACGGTGGCTTATTTAATAAAAAAATCGGCTTGTCAAAAGTTCTTAGATTACATTGAACAACAGCAAAAGATCTTCTGGTTGGCAGATGATTTTATTTGGTTTGAGAAACAATTAGGCTTAGAGATTATCGTGATTCGTCCGTTAATGGTGATTGAAAACCCCAAATTAGCCAGTAATTTAGCCGATTTACGTGCTGCCTTAAAACATAGTTGGTGGCAAAAATGGCTGAAATTTCCAGCCAAAAAGCTATTAGCGATTAAGAGAAATTTATAATGTCAGCATTATTTAATTTATTTTATCTTTATGATCCTTGGGCTTTTCATTTTATCCGAATGAGTCTAGTCGCTGGTGTTATTGCAGTGTTATGGTTGGCTTATAAATGGTATAAAAAACAAATTAATCAAGTGATTATTCCAGCAGACAGTTTATTAGTTTGTGCTGCTTTAGTGCTTGTTTCCGTGATCCCGATTTTGATTAATGGTACAGCAGAGTTTGGTGTACTGAGTATGTATATTAAACTGTTGGTGATATTTATATTGGGGATTGCAATTTATAATTTATTTTATCTGCAACAAGAAAAAAGCCTATTTATTCGAGATATTAAAATAGGAATAGTGGCTCAGTCTATTATGGGCGTTTTAGCACTAACGGGTATTCCGTTTTTAGTCAGCATTGCATTAGGTACAAATGCCAGTGCCATTTTACCGCAGTTTACAGGATCGGAGCAGGAATATCGTTTATACAACATAACATCATCCGCCTTTTTCCAATTAAGTGCCTTTTATTTAATGCTTTTGCATTTTTTATTAGCTTATGCCGAGAAGCACGCTAAATTGCAAGGGATTTATGTGTTTTTAATGTTATGTATCGGATTGATTTCAGGCAGAACATTTTTATTACTTTCTGTTTTTAGCTTAGTCATTTATTTTAAACGAGATTATATTTTGCCGATAATATTGTTCGGTGTATTAATTTTTGTTTTAGCCATAAATTATCAATCAAGCCTTTATATTGAACATGCTTTAGAACCCTTGATTAATTTGATTTATGGGACAGATCGTCCAGCGTCTAAATTTATTGGTATTTCTACTGGGTTATCTTCTTCCACGGATACCCTAATGCAAAAACATTTATTTATGCCAAGTTTAAAACAACTGATGATAGGTGACGGCTTATATTATAATCTGAACGGCAAAGGTTATTACGGCGGATCGGACTCTGGCTTTATTCGTCAGGCATTATATGGTGGTATCGGTTATATTGCGGTTTGTTTTATGGTGACAGGTTATTTTGTGAAACGGATTGCGGATAACTGGTTTAATGGCAGTTGGAAATTTATTTTATCTAGCTTGTTATTGTTGAGTTTATTAAATGTCAAAGCCGATACCTACGCTTACCCTGGGATTATGTTTATCTTTTTAATGTTTATTTCGTTGTTTGGTGGGCAGGGTAAACAAATTGTGAGAAAAAATCATGTTTAGTATTATCATACCTTCCTATAATCGTAATCTGGAAGTTAATCGTTTATTGGTGAGTTTAGAACAACAAACCGCAAAGAATTTTGATGTCATTGTGGTTGATGATTGTTCGCCAAATCCGTTAAAAATTGACCGCACTTTTAGCTTTGAGGTTAAACTTATTCGTAATGAACAAAATGCTGGACCCGCTCAAAGTCGTAATAATGGTGCCAAAATGGCAACAGGCGAGTGGTTATTATTTTTAGATGATGATGATCGTTTTGATGAGCGAAAATGTCAAATTATTGCCGAAACCATTGAGCAAAATTCAACGCTGAACTTTATTTATCATCCTGCCAAATGTGAAATGGTGAATGAAAAATTTAGTTATGTGACCAAGCCGATTAATGAACAAGAGATTTCATTAGAAAGAATTTTATTGGTCAATAAAATCGGCGGTATGCCAATGATTGCGATTAAAAAAGATTTCTTTTGGCAGTTAGGTGGATTATCCACGGCGTTAAAATCTTTAGAAGATTATGAATTTGTGTTAAAAGCCGTAAGTTGCCCTGATTTTCGCCCAAAATATATTGATGAGCCATTGAGTATCTGTGCTTTTCATACCAAAAGATCGAGTGTGTCCACCAATACGGAAAACACCGAAAAAGCCATTGCGATGATCGGTCAACAATATGTCAAAACTGAACAGCAAGCGAAAAATTTTGCCATCAATTCGTTGTATATGCTGGCATATCCTTATGCGATGAATTTATCACGTAGAGCAGGTTATTATTATTTCAAGATTTTTATGTTGAGCCACAATGTTAAGCATTTGATGATTGCTATTGTGAGCAGCATTTCGCCGCAGTTGGCGATAAATTTAAAACGCTATATTTAGCAGCCCCCCATCGCCCTTTGGACACTTCCCCCCACAAGCAGGGGGAAGGAATAAAGATCAAGGAAAATAAGAGAGTTTTGCTCCCATGTAAGCAGGGGAAAGGAATAAAGATCAAAGAAAATAAGAGCATTTTGCTCCCCCTGCTTGCGGGGGGAGCTGGGCGAAGCCCTGAGGGGGGCAATAGCCGAATAACAAATATTATATTTAAATGGAACAAACAATGAAATTTTCAGTATTAATGTCCTTATACATCAAGGAAAATCCCACATTCTTACGGGAATGTTTACAAAGTTTAGTCGATCAAACTCACCCAGCCGATGAAATTGTGTTGGTGTTAGACGGTGCGATTACATCAGAATTGCAGGCGGTAATTGATGAATTTAAAGCAACATTACCTTTTAAATTAGTCCCGTTAGAACAAAATGTAGGTTTAGGTAAAGCGTTAAATCAAGGGATAAAATCGGCGAGCCATGAATGGATTTTCCGCATGGATACTGACGATATTTGCTATCCTGACCGTTTTGAAAAACAGCTTGCTTTTATTGAGAAAAATCCAGATGTGGTGATTTTTGGTGGACAAATTGCCGAATTTGGATCCTCTATTGAGGATATTGTTAGCTTCCGTAAAGTGCCAACCACTGCTGATGAAATTGTAAAATTCACCCAAAAACGTTGCCCGTTTAATCACATGACCGTGGCTTATAAACGCCAGGCGGTATTGAATGCAGGCGGTTATCAAGGTTTGCAAGAAGATTATTATTTATGGATTAACTTAGTCGCTCACCACCCGACAAATGTTGCCAATTTGCCTGATGTATTGGTTTATGCAAGAGTGGGGAATGGCATGGTGGGGCGCCGACGTGGCATTGAGCAAGCCAAATTTGAATGGCAACTTTATAAGTTAAAATCGCAAGTGAAATTACAAGATCCAGTATCAGGTTTGGTGGTCTTTTTATCTCGCATGCTACCACGTTTATTGCCAAAATCATTATTGGAAATAATCTATAAATTTATTCGGAAATAGGAAAGTAAATGAAAACTTTATTAGAAATCACCGCACTTTGTACGGGATTAATCTTAGCTGGCTGTTCTTCATCAAATAATACGCCAAACTCAGCAGTCAATGCGTTAGACAGTAATGCAATCTACAGTAAAGCTCGTACGTTAGATAATTTTAATGATTACGTACAGTTTTTAAAACAAAAATCTGCGGGACAGGGCGTATCTGCGAAAACCTTAAATGCTCAAAATAACATTTATTATATTGAAAGTGCGGTGCGTTTAGATCAAAAACAAGCGGGCAATGCAGCACGCCTTAAAAATCAACCACCGTTACCACCCAATCCGAACGGCGTAACAAATTACATTAATAAACACTTAACCCAAGCCAAGGTGAATAAAGCGGAAGATAATTATTGGGACGTTCGCACGTCATTGCAAAAAGCCAGCCAAAAATACGGTGTGCAACAAGAATTTATTTTGGCACTGTGGGGCATGGAAAGCAGTTTTGGTTACTATCAAGGTAACTATGATGTGCTTTCTGTGTTAGCCACCTTGGCTTTTGACGGTCGCCGTGAAAAATTATTTAGCCAAGAATTTATTAATGCGATGAAAATGCTTGATCAAGGCTATTTAAATCGAACTCAAATGCTAGGTTCGTGGGCAGGGGCAATGGGACAAACCCAATTTATGCCAACCTCATATCTAAATTATGCCGCAGACGGTGATAATGACGGTCGTAAAGATATTTGGCAAAATGAATATGATGTTTTTGCTTCGATTGCAAATTATTTGCATACTGTGGGTTGGGATAATCGTTTACCTTGGGGCGTGGAAGTACAGCTTACTCAGCCTGCTAATCTTGCTTTATATGGTACGGAAAAAAATAAAGCCCGCTCTTTAACAGATTGGCAAGCTCAAGGCATCATGCTAAAAAGCAGTGCCGAAGCACAAAAATTAAATGCCTTATCTTCTACTGATCTTTGGTTGGTGTTACCTGATAAAGAAGTAGGACGAGCATTCTTAGTTTCGAATAATTTTCGCACCATTTTAGACTGGAACCACTCCAACTATTACGCATTAAGTGTCGGCATGTTTGCAGATCGGATTAAATGGACACTGGAGTTAAAGTAAGATAAATAAAAGTGCATTGATGATCTGACCCACAAAAGTTAGACAACCTATTTTAAGGACTGATGACGATATTATATCGGACTCAGTCCTTTTAATTTTAGCCAAAAGTGCGGTATATTTTTTTACTCTTTTTAAAGAGTAAGTGAAATTTATATTCACTTATGAAGTAAAAATAAGAAAAAAACTTCATTTTGCTTTTTTTCATAAAAATTTAATGATATAGTTTGCAACCGATTATGTTTGTAAGCTATTCTGGAGAATGTCGAATGTCGAATGTCGAATGTCGAATGTCGAATGTCGAATGTCGAATGTCGAATGTCGAATGTCGAATGTCGAATGTCGAATGTCGAATGTCGAATGTCGAATGTCGAATGTCGAATGTCGAATGTCGAATGTCGAATGTCGAATGTCGAATGTCGAATGTCGAATGTCGAATGTCGAATGTCGAATGTCGAATGTCGGGCTATTTTTACGCCTAGAGCTTTTCTATTCTCTCAAAAATTTTTTCAACATTTTTTTCAATCTTTTTTTCCACACGACACAACCTGTCGTTCTCCCTTTGTTAGACTGTTCCCACGTTATTAATTTCGGGGGAACAAAATGAAAAACGAAACGCTTGCCAATCGTCTTGCAAAAATCTTAGCACTACTCAATCAAGGTCAATGCCTTGATTTAGAAAAACTTTCAGACGAATTTGGTGTATCTTTACGCACCATTCAACGGGATATTGAACGCTTAGATTTTCTCAACTGGGAAGAAAAAGGCAACAACCGATACAAACTCAACCGCCAATCCTACGGCATTTTAAATCAACAAGATGTAGAACGTTTTGCTCGCTTTGCCAGCGTAGCGGATCTGTTTCCGAAAATCGACCAAGATTTTTACCAAGAAAAACTCACCGAAAGTGTGCAAGTAAAAGGTATTGAATACGAAGATATTTCCACTCGTCAAAAAGAGTTTGGTTTAATCAGAACCGCCATTGAACAACATCAATTTATTCATTTTTGCTATACAAAGTGCGGTGAAAAATCAGGAAATTTTCGTCAAATAGCCCCTTATGCGTTGACCAATAAAAACGGCATTTGGTACGTGATCGGCACAGAAAACGATAAACAAAAAACCTTTTGTTTCAATCAAATATCGTTGCTAAAAATGCTTAATGAAACCTTTACCCCAAATCAAACTTTGATCGAACAAATTAAAACCAATGACAGTGTTTCTCACGGCAATCAATTAGCGGAAGTGACCATTCAGGTTTCTACCTTTGCTACTCCGTATTTTTTAAGACGCAATTTGTTACCGAATCAAAAAATCATTCACCAAACCAAAGACAAAGAGCTGATTATTTCCTGTGAGAACGTCAACGAATGGGACATTATTCCTGTGGTGCAGTATTGGATTCCGCATTTAACCGTCATTAGTCCACAAGGATTACAAGAAAAGATTTTTGAGAATTTACAACGTTACATGGATAAACCGAATGGAGAGAAAAAATGAGTAAACCGATTATTTCCATTGACTACCAAAACGGCTTTGAGCAATACCCAACCTTAATTGCACAACGAGCCAGCTTTGAAGTTTGCTTTGTGGAACTGAGCGATATGTTGCCCCTTTGTGCAGAGTTAGAAAGCATTATTGAAAATCGGGGTTTAACTTGCCGAGTGTACACCCAAAACCGCATTGCATCGGTTTTAACAGGATTAGTAAAAAGCAAATGGGGCATTTTGTCGTTGGCAAGTATCGTTGCTCACAATGCTTTTACTTATGATCCTGATTATGAGATTGGGAGGGATTTAGCGAATGGGCGAGTGAGAGTGGAATTTAAGAAATAACTAAGGAGTTAAGAATGAAAAAACAAGATAACAGCAATTTACGCAATGCGGCAATTAGTTCTGGTTTAACAGAAACCGTACAACGTTATGGTTCGGCAAATGCCGAGTTTCTAAAAGGGTTGCGTGGGTATGATTTTGAAACAGGAATTTCATCTACTAGAAGTTTATTAAAAGTATCAAAGTATAGTGCAAATAATTATCAGGATATTAAAAGTCAAGCTGGTTTTTCTGCTGAAATAGCTTCGGTATCTAAAAGAAATGCAAAATCGATTATTGATAAATCATCAAGTAAATTTATGTTAGCTGATGATATGGTTAAATATAAAAATAATCACCCAGTAGTAGATCTTGTGGAGCTTATTGACGACAAAGAAATTACATCACAAGTAAAGTTCTATGATCTAAAAGGAGCAAAAGGCGTTATTCGTAATATCACAGAATACGATAAAAATGGGCTAGACAGAAAATTTGCTCGTTACCTTGATGTAGATAGAATTGAAGTACCAACTGAACAAGTTGGTGATTTAAAAAAATATTGTTCAGATCGAGCCAAGGAATTTGAAGAAAAAGCCCTTAGAGTTGAACAAGAGGGTAAAAAGGAATTAGCCGAACGTTTTAAAAAACAAGCTAAAAATTATAAAGATGTCGAGCAAAAGATTTCAGATTCAGGGTTGACTACTGAAGAAGCGATTAATTATCGTTTAAATCCACGTTGGGAAACGACAAAGGATATAGCTAAAGTTAGCCACGAAGCAGGTATTCAAGGTGCCAAATTAGGAGTAGCAATTGGTGGTGGAATTTCCTTAATAACCAACAGCATTGCGGTTTATTCAGGCGATAAAGAATTATCCGATGCCTTATTTGATTGCACCAGAGATACCTTAGTTTCAGCTGGCGTAGGTTACGGCACAGGGTTTACCGGGGCGGCGATTAAATCCGTAATGCAACAAAATTCATCGGTGATAATGCGAAATCTTGCCAAAACCAATTTGCCATCAACCGTAGTATCTCTTTGTTTAGCCACGGGAAAATCTATAACCAAATATGCCAAAAATGAAATTGACGAGAAAGAACTGTTGCGTGAAATGACGGGTACTGTGAACGGTATGCTGTCTAGTGCAATGTTTGCCACACTCGGACAAATTGCCATTCCGATTCCTGTATTAGGTGGTTTAATCGGTGGAATGGTGGGCTACACCCTATCCAACACCTTTTATCAAGGCTTTTTATCCGCATTGGATGAAGCCGAAACATCTAAGATTAGATATGCCGAAATTTCTATGAAATGTGATGCAACAAGACGCATTGCAGCACGTTATCAAGATTATTTAAACGAACTATTTGACAAAAAACTGACTGAACTAAAAGGAGAAGCTAGCATATTATTTAATACATTAGAAAGTACCTCTATTTCCAATGATGACTTTATTGTGAATATTAACCGTTTTGCTGAAACTTTGGGTAAAGATTTACCTATTAAGAATGCGGCAGAACTTGATGAATTTATGCTTTCTGATCAAGCCTTAAAATTGTAATCAGAAAGTAGAAAATGAATGAGAAATCAACTTAACTAGGAGAAAACGTATGTTTTTACAAAATCTTGAACAAAGACCGACCAAGGAACTATTTTTAGAATTAGCTGTGTTGTTGGCGATGACAGAAGGGGGAGATGGTTCAGATATACAAGGAACAGAAATTCAAGTTCTACTCAATTCAATAGATAGTGCGGAATTGCAAATGCTAAAACAATATGAAAGTGAATTAGCAATTAATTATCTTGATTTTATTCTTGGTTTAGAAAATATAACTACTGAATTGCCAACTGTAGCAATCAGCAATGCAGTGAGTCATTTAGGTTTTTTAAGTGCAATGGCTATACCTTCCTCAATATTATCAAGTAGAACGCCAACGGATAATTTATCCAGATTATTGGGGGATGCTATTCAGGTTATTAGTTCTAAATATGGAAATAATGAAGAAACTAAGAAAGAGCTTATTCAACAGATTATTTCAGATGGTGGTGATATATTCAAGATTTCGCCTGAAGTAATGAAAAATAGAATGATTTCATTGCCAAATATCAAATATGAAATTATTGATGAAGCGTTATCAGGTTATTTTGAATTAAAAAATAATCTTATTGGTAAACTTACTCCATTAGAACGAAAAACGATTGTATTTGAACTTTGCGGTATTGCTCTCAGTGATGGCATATTGGGTGAATATGAATTTAAAGTTTTAAGATGTATTTGTAAAGCATTCCAAATTGATTTTGATTATCTTGAAGAATTTAAAGATGTGATACAAAAAATCAATGAAGTAACACTTGAAGCATTTAATTTAATTAGCGAATAGGAGAATGTAAAATGGCAATTCCATTTATTATCGGTGCAGCCGCAGGTATTTCTGCATTAACAGGTCTTTATAAAGGCACCAAAGCGGTGATTAATAATAATGAAGCATCGGATATTAATGATTCCGCAAAAAGTTTAGTGAAATCGGCAGAACGAGATTTAGATAATAGCCGTGAAGCCTGTAATACCGCATTAAATGAATTAGGACGTTCTAAAATCGCTGCATTAGAAAACTGTATTAAAAAATTCGTGGATATTTTTTCCCAATTAAAAAATGTGGAATTTTCTAAAGATCAAACCCTTGAAAATTTAAAACTTGCTGAATTTTCACCAAACGTAATCAGAGAAGTGAGAGAGCAAATTTCAATGTTGGCAACATCAGGACTAGGTTTAGGTGGTGGAGCAGCGGCTGGAGCGGTAACAGCTTTCGGTGCTTATAGTGGCACAATGGCGTTAGCAACTGCGAGTACAGGTACGGCAATTAGTTCATTAAGCGGAGCCGCTGCGACCAATGCGACCCTTGCTTGGTTAGGTGGTGGATCACTTGCATCAGGTGGCTTGGGAATGGCAGGTGGTACGCTCGTATTAGGTGCAGCGGCAGCAGGACCAGCTTTATTATTGGCAGGTTGGTATATGAATTCAAAATCTGAAAAAAGCCTGAATGATGCCAAAAGTAATATGGCACAAGCGAGAGCCTTTAAAGCGGATGCGGATAAATCTATTACGCTAACGAATGGGATTACGGAAATTGCCAGATTTGCAAATAATGTTTTATCAAAAATTAAACCTCTTTCTCGTCGCAGTACGAAAGAATTAATAAAAGTGGTTAATGATTTCGGTTTAGATTACAGCTCTTATAATAATGAAGCTAAAACTATTGTAATGAGGAGTTTAAAATTGGTGCAATTACTAAAAGCGGTGATTGATACACCAATTTTAGATGAAAATGGTAATTTATTAAACGATGCTGAAGCAAATATTTTTAATATTCAACAGGCGATTAGTTAATAATGGAAAATGCTTTCCCCTGCTATCAATGTGGCAAATGTTGTTGCCACATTGGTGGCATAGATGAACTCAAAACATTTGATTTAGGCAATGGCATTTGTCGGCATTATGAACCGATAACGCATTTATGCCAAATTTATCAAGAACGTCCGTTAGTTTGTCGGGTAGAAGCCTATTATAAACAAAATCTTTCTCATATTCTTCAATGGCAAGAGTATGTGGAAATGAATTTAAAAGTGTGTGACTCGTTGAATCAATGATGATTAATTAGGAACAAAGAAATCCCAGCCTTTACATAGATAAGCCCCTTTTTTATAAGGGGTTTATCATAATTATTGTTTTGAAATTCCTTGTTATTCTAACATAACACTTGCAGTGTACGGCTAACGGGCGTAAAATAATCCCATTATTTATCATAAACAAGGAGAAATTATGCAACTAGCCAAAGCAAGATTAGAAGCAAAGGTTAATCCTGAAATTTACCAACTACTCAAACAGGCGGCGAATTTTAGTGGTCGGACATTAACGGATTTTGTAGTGTCGGTGGCTTATGAACAAGCAAAAAAAACTGTGGCAGAACATCATTCGTTGCAACTTTCTTTAAGAGATCAACAATTATTGTTAACTCATTTAGAAAATGAAACTTTTGAACCGACTAAATCCATGCAAGATGCAATGGAGAGTTATCAACAATATTTGGCATTAAGAGAATGATATGGTTGATATTGCACATATTGCCGTGATTCCGTTAAAAGCATTGCAGATTGATAAAAATACCTTTTGTTGTTCGTCTGAGCCGTTAAATGTTTATTTTAAGCGAGTGGCATCTCAAGACGAAAAGCGAGATTTATCGAAATGTTTTGTGTTAATTCATCAACCAACCAATAG
The DNA here is from genome assembly GCF_042485795.1 of Lonepinella sp. MS14435. Taxonomy (GTDB): domain Bacteria; phylum Pseudomonadota; class Gammaproteobacteria; order Enterobacterales; family Pasteurellaceae; genus Lonepinella. Next base: position 1,522,651 of record NZ_CP169368.1, on the reverse strand, counting down.
CATTATTGGCTATTATACTTTGTCAGCAAAATCTATTCCCATTTCTCATGTTCCGCAAGGTGTGGTTAAAAATGGCGTGTATCAAGAAATTTCAGCGGCACTTATTGGCAGACTTGCTATTGATCAACGATTTGCTGGGCAGGGGTATGGAAAATTTTTAGTGCTTGATGCGATTTTTAAGATTAAAGATAGTCCTTTGGGCGTAACGGTATTAACCGTTGATGCGAAAGACGAAAGTGCAGTGAAATTTTATCAAAATTTAGGTTTTATTAAATTCATTGATTTTGATGAAGAAAATCAAAAGTTATTTTTACCGCTCAAGCATTTTAAACAGCATTTCTCTGATTTTAAATAATATGTAATTTACTGGAGATTCATTTATGCAAATCCCCCAACTCGAAACCCACTACAAATCCATTCGCCACAATTTCAGCGAAAATTTCCGCTTGCGTATCCACCGTTCAATCAGCTGGCTAAAAAGAGCCGAAATGGAAGAAAATGAAGATATGAAATTTATTGCACTGTGGATTGCTTTTAATGCGGCTTATGCTAGAGAGCTTGAAGAAAATTTAGGTGATAAAGCGAGTCTTAATTCATTTCTGCAAAGACTTTGTTCTCTTGATGAAAATCAACAGATTTACCATATTATTTGGACAAAATTCCCCCAAGCTATTCGTCTGTTGTTGGATAATAAATTCGTGTTCCAACCGTTTTGGGATTTTCATAATGGGGATATTTCGGAGCGTGAATATATTAAAGCAGAAATTATGGATCGTGAGCGGTTTTATTCGGCGTTAGAAAAACAAAAAACGGCACAAATTTTATCGGTGTTATTTAATCGGTTATACACCATGCGTAATCAAATCATTCACGGTGGTTCAACTTATGGCGGTTCAACCAATCGTGATCAAGTACGAGATAGTTGCCGAATTTTAACCGCACTTTTACCTGAAATGTTACAAATTATGATGAATAACCACAATGAAATAGACTGGGGTAAGCCGTTTTATCCTGTGGTGGGGGAATAGCTTTATTTTGAAAAATCACAAGATAGAACTGCGGTATAAATAAGGGGCTGTACTAGTTATCTAGTACAGCCCCATAAATAGTTATGGAAAGATCCCACTAAACAGTGGGATCAATTATATCAATATTATTGCACGAAACGTTTCTCAGCTCCACCAAATACGCCATTTTTACCTTTTTCTTCTCCAGAGGTTTGATAGAAAACACCTCCGATTTGGCTTGCAGTAGAGCCATAAAATGCCCCTTTACTCTCAATACCATTGGTATTGCCTGCAAAAGTGTTGCCATCAATGGTGGCATCAAAGGCGACTTTGGTTTGATTGGTTGTATAATCTTTTAGGGTCACATTCACGGTTTTCTCACCAAAGTCAGCTTGAATAGTGGTGTCCATTAATTGATAGTTACCTTTTTCACCATAAGCTGCGAAAGATTTTGTATATGTTACTTTGCCATTTTTTGGCATTGGATAAACTTGATCGCTATTGCGTGAGGTGCCAATGCCACTGACAGGGGTGATATAACCTTGTACAAATAATGTGCTATTTTCACCATCATTAAACACTCCAAAGTGCATATCTTGGAAACTGTCCACGGCACCTTGGAACGTATCACCATTGCCCATGGCATAACCTGATACTTTGCTAGATGTGGAGCCTTCTCTCACATCGCTTTGTGTGAAGACTTTATAATCACCACCGCTGAGTAATTCTCTGGCGGTAAAAATCGCAATTTTTTTATCATCAATCACCAGTTCATTTAAATCTTCTTGAGCATAATTGACGGTGGCAGATGATGTCACGTTACCAGTTGGACTAATGTTTGCGGTAATACCAGATAATTTTTTATCAGGCATGGTAGTGAAACCAGTGCCAGAAAATACCTGACTGACCACATTGTCTTTTGTCGTTGTGTTGTCTGTCGGTGTTGTCATATTTTCCGTTGGTGTAGTGACATTGTTTTGTGTAGAGGAAGACGCGTTGTTACTCGTTTGCCCCGTTGTATTTGTGTTATCTTGTGTATTTTGGGTTTGTACCTTGTTGTCTTCTTTTGGGGAGGCTGTGGCAGAATTTGAGTCACCGCCGCCACCACCAGAGGAGCAGGCACTTAAAGCAAGTGCTGTGGTAATGGCAATAATACTTAAACGTATGTGTTTCATAAGATCTCCTTAAGTAATAAACTAATAAAAAAGGGAAGTATTTCATTTATAAAGCATTTAAAGCCCAGATACTTTATGCGATTTTAATTAACTAGTCAATCTAAATAATAATTGTTTTTATTGTTGTGCGCGGGAGTAATTCTTGATAAAATAACTCCAGCTTTTTGCTATTCTATGAATTTATTTTATCAATTTGTTACAACCCAAAGGACTTTTTTATGAAAAATATGAAGAAATTTTCACTCAATTTGATTACTATCGTTTTCGCCTCAACTGCATTAGTTGCTTGTTCATCTTCCAAAGGTGGTGATGATCCGAATGTGGGCAAATATTTAACTTCCCCACCTACCACGTCAGCTAAACCTATCGATTCTTCTTCATCCAGTAGTGATGAAAGTTCAAGCAGCAATGATTCTACCGCTGATAAAGCCAAAGCAGATGCCGAGAAAGCCACAGCGGCAGCAGAGAAAGCTGCAGCAGAAGAAAAAGCAAAAGCTGCAGCAGAAGAAAAAGCAAAAGCTGAAACTGAAGCGAAAGCCAAAGCAGACGCTGAGAAAGCCGCTGCTGAAGAAAAAGCAAAAGAAGAAGCTGAAGCAAAAGCCAAAGCAGACGCTGAGAAAGCCGCAGCTGAAGAAAAAGCAAAAGAAGAGGCTGAAAAAGCGGATAAACCACGTGTAGATAAAAATGTGGAAATCATTAAAGGTAAAATTGCAGAAAGTACCACATATGTTAACGAGGATGATGAGAAAAAAACGAGATTTACCTATGTAAATGGTTCTCTTATTAAGGTGGGTAAAAATGAAGACGGCAAGATTGTGTTAGAAGACAAAGCTGTGGCGAATACCAACAAAAATCTAAATGCGTTAATTATTGATGGTAAAAAGATTACTTTATATACCGACGATGAAATCGAAACTTGGCGAGACCAAAAAAATGCAGATGGTTCTGATGGTACAGGAGATGTGCCAAATACCACAAAAGACATTCATAATGATAGTGGCGCCATCGGTAAAGTGGGCTATTTACCAAGTAGAAAAAATAGTTATGACTTTGAACAGACTCGATTTGGTTATGTGGCGGATGAAAATGGGGTAATTCATTTATTTGTTCAAGGTATTCGTACGCCAGAAAGTACAGACGCAAATTCAGAATTCAATTATTCTGATCTAAATAATGGTAAAGAGTATGGACAACGCATATCACCAATGGATGATGATGAGCAAACAGGTATCTTTACTTATAAAGGGGGCGCATTCTATGGTAAGGATGGTGCATACACAGAACTTGATGCGTTAGGTGCGGTAGATTTTAACAATAAAAATATGATGTTAGAGTTAAAAGATGGTGACACCGTTAAATTGACATTAGGAGCTAAATTAAAAGGTCTAGAATTTGATGGTATGTTAGAGGGTGTCGAAACTAAAGGCGCATTCTATGGTTCACATGGTCAAGACATTGCGGGGGTATTCTACCAAACGCAAGGTGATGAAAAAGACTATAACGGTGCCTTTGGGGCATCTAGACAAGGCTGTGACTGGCGAGGTTGCGAACAATTAAGTGGTGATCCTGTAGAGCTCCAAAAAATGAAGGATGACGTAGCTAACAAAACTGAGAATGTTAATCTATATCCAACTAGCCTTTATTACAAAGAGCAACTTGATAAAGCTCAAAGCAAATTAACACACGCTGAAGAAATTGTGCCAAAATTAGAGGCAGTAAAAGATAAAATCACAGAGTAATCCCCAAACCTAACGGCGGTTCGTCCGCCGTTTTTTTGTTTTTAGCTTGATAATTTATTAAGGAACATACATGAGTTCGACATACAGATTAACACTTGGTGCGTTCTGTATTGCCTTAGCACTTAACCCTGCTTTATCTCAAGCAGAGGAACAATTAGACCAAATTAATGTGGTAGGCAAGGAAGACGTCAAAATTCACGGCGAAATCAAAAAAACACGTCGCCAAATTCAAGATGAATTAGTTTCTGACAGCCGAGATTTGGTGCGTTATACCACAGATGTTGGGATCAGTGATAACGGTCGCCATACTAAAGGCTTTGCAATTCGTGGGGTGGAGGGAAACCGTGTCGGGATTATTATTGACGGTGTGGCATTGCCCGATTCGGAAGAAAATTCCCTTTATGCACGTTATGGCAACTTTAACAGTTCGCGTATTGTGATCGACCCAGAATTGGTGCAAGGTATTGATATTGTACGAGGATCAGATTCTTTTAATGCAGGGAGCGGAAATCTCGGCGGCAGCGTCAATTATCATACTTTGACGGCGGATGATATTATTTTACCAGCGGATGAAAATGGTCAACGCAATAAAGTCGGCGTATTGTTAAAAAGTGGTTTCGGCAGTAAAAATAACGAATGGATCAATACAGGTGGTTTAGCCTATAAAGACAACGGCTGGGAGGCGGTGGCGCTTTATTCACAACGCCGTGGTCAAGAAATGAAAAGCCGTGGGAATGGTGAAGATATTTATGGTGATGCTCGTGGTATTCCCGATCCAAGCAATCACCGCAATCATAATTTCTTAGGCAAACTGTCGTATTTACTCAACGATACCCATAAATTTAGTGTGTCTTATACAGGCGCAAGAAATTGGGCGCAGAATGATGAAAAATCCTATGCTTTATTAGACAGTTTTTTCCGTAACAGCACCGATAAAACCCACCGTGATAATTTAAACGTAGCCTACGAATATTTCCCTGTCAGTGATTATTTGGCTTATGTCAAATTGGATTACGACTGGCAACGCACGAATGTTGAGGCGTTAAATTACAAAACCTATCGTAATATTTCCTTAATTGAATGGTACGATCGCAGGATGCGTAGCCGCTTTAATCGGATTTCTTTGCGTGCAGATAGCGTGTCATTGGGGGAACGTTTTGGTACCCATTTATTCTCTTTACGCATGGGCTTATCGGACAAGCGTTTCTATAATCAAAATATTGATACCATTGAGTTTCCGAGCCAAAATCAAACCTATGTATTGCCTTATACCATTCAAAATCCAGTGAAAACCATTAACTTTTATGCCTCTTTGCAAGATAAAGTGCAATGGAATGATACTTGGAGCAGTAAATTTGGTATTCGTTATGATTACACTAAATTGACCCCACAAGATGTGAATGAAGTCTGCCATGCTTGTGAGAAAACCACCCCGAAAGGTGCGGAATTTCAAGGGTTAAGTGCTAGCGGCAGTTTGGATTATCAAATTAATGATATTTGGCGAATTGGTTATAGTTTGTCCAGTGGTTACCGTGTACCGTCAGCCTCTGAAATGTATTTTACTTTCAAAAGTCTATCTGGAAACTGGCTAGCCAATCCAAAATTAAAAGCAGAATTAAGTTTCAACAACGCCATTCAGCTTTCCGCTAATGGTGAATTTGGCTCAGCTACATTGAATACTTACCATACTCGCTACAAAGATTTCTTATATGAACGAGAAACTGTCGCTTGGGTAAGCTGTGGCGAACTTTGTAGCCCAACGGAAACCAATGGTTACGCTGAAACCTTGTTCCAGCAAGCACAAAACTTGGATAAAGCTCGCATTATGGGATTTGATTTCACTGGAAAACTTAACTTACATGGTATTTGGAACAGCGTGCCACAAGGTTGGAATGCAATGGGATCCATGGGGTATAGTAAAAGTAAGTTGTATGATACTGACTTGAGCTTACTTTCCATTCAGCCAATTAAAGTCATTTTAGGCTTTGGTTACGACGATCCTGATGATCGTTGGGGATTTTCTGCACGTTGGACATATCTTGGTGCTAAAAAAGCCAAAGATGCTCAAATTCTGAATGCCTATAATGATCCTCGAGGCAAGACAAAGGATTATCCATGGTTAAATGGCTCTGCGACTTTATTTGATGTGTTCGGTTTTGTGAGAGTGAATAAAAACATTACATTGCGTGCTGGAGCCTACAATATTTTTAACCGTAAATATCATACTTGGGATGCTTTACGTGGTATTAATATTACAGCTAGCACGACAAATACGGTGGATAAAGAAGGCAAAGGGCTGGAACGTTATTATGCACCAGGTCGTAATTTTGCCGCATCTATTGAAATGCGATTCTAAACAATAACCCTATCTTTCGCTGCAAAGATAGGGTTATTTTAGAGAGCTGAATTCATTCATTAATAGCGATGAATCTTATCAAAAACTGCGGTCAATTTCTCCGCACTTTTTATGCCTTTGGCACTTTCCACGCCTGAATTTAAATCTAACCCTAAACAGCCTTGTTGTAAGGCAAGATCGATATTTTCTGGACTAATCCCACCTGCCAGCATAATGCGATTTTTCAATTCAGCAGGAATTTTTGACCAGTCAAAGGGTTTGCCTGTACCGCCCTGTTGATTGCCTATTTGACTATCGAGAACATAGCGATTGACCGCTGAAATTTCATCAATTTGCACCGCAGTTTGGTTTTCAATATCCACCGAAACCGCTTGCCAGATTTGAATATTTTCAGGTAATTGTTGACGAAGTGCGGTGATAAATTCGGCATTTTCTGAACCGTGTAATTGCACCGCAAAAAGTTGTAGTTGGCTGGCAATTTTCACGATAAAATCAATTTCTTGATTCTGGAAAACACCGACAAAACGCAGTGGGGCAGTGGTGACTAATTCTTGTGCTTGTCTAAGACTGACTTGACGAGGGGATTTTTCCGCAAAGATTAAACCTCCGTATAAGGCACCTTGGTTGTAGGCTTCTTGCACATCTTGCGGACGAGTTAAACCGCACACTTTATTTTCGCCGAAAATCACCGAACGTACGGCGTTATTTAAATCGTGACTTCCCATTAAACTGCTGCCAATCAAAAAGCCGTGTGATACAAATTTTAGCTGTTGCACTTGAGCGTGCGTGTAAATCCCTGATTCGCTGATAATTCGGGTATCGGCTGGGATCTGATGTTGATATTTTTCCACCAAGTATTTTACCCGATTTAAATCCACCGTGAGATCGTGCAAATTACGGTTATTTACCCCGATAATTTTTGCCCCTAAAGCTAAAGCTCGTTCAAATTCCGCTTCGTTACTGGTTTCGGTTAATACTCCCATGCCAAGCTGATGAGCAAGGTGAGATAATTTTTGGTAGGTTTCATCATCTACCACGGAAAGCATCAATAAAATCGCATCTGCTTGATGGAATCGGGCGAGATAAACTTGATATTCATCGACCATAAAATCTTTGCATAACACGGGCTGGCTGACGATATTTCGCACTTGCTGAATATAAGCAAAATCGCCTTGGAAATATTTTTCATCAGTCAGTACGGAAACAGCGGTCGCATAATGTTTATACACATTGGCAATCTCTGCCAAATTAAATTCGGCACGAATTAAGCCTTTAGACGGCGAGGCTTTTTTACATTCTAAAATAAAAGCAGGTTGTTGATGATTGCCTTGTGCTAATGCCTGATAAAAACTGCGGTCAGAATTAGTGATTTTTTGTTGAAATTCCGTTAAAGGAAATTCCACTTTTTTTTGCTCAACCCATTGGAGTTTGTCTAGTACGATTTTTTGTAGAATGGTTGGGCTGTGATCTAAATTTAATATTTTCATATTTTGTCTTTTTCTTTTTAATGTACTTCGCTTGTCCAAATTCGTTGTAATTTCTCGTCAAGGGTAATTAATTGTAAGCCGTAAGTTTTAGCCGTAGCCAGTATAAGTGCATCGGGGAGTTTTATTTTGTGATGCTTGCGAATTTGGATAGTCACTTCAATGACTTCATCATTAAGGGGAAGTTTTCTCACATCTGTGAGTAAATAACGTAAGCCTTGTTCATCTATCTCCGTGAGGTGCTGCCAACTAAATAATTCTGCATAGCTAATTACGCTATAAGCACATTGCTCATAACGTAAGTCAAGATGCTGAATTATTTCGAATACTTCGTTTCGTTGTTCATGCCAACGAATAATAAAACAGCTATCTAGTAAATATTTAATTCCATTCATCACGCATCATTCGTTGTAGTGTGACGGCATCGTATTGTTCATAACTGGTTGGTTTTACAATACTTTTTGCTCGCATTATCATTGGGTTTTCGGTAGCAACAGACTTCGTGTTATCTTGAGCAATTAATTTGGCAAGATAATTGGTAACGCTTAATCCGTTATGCTGTGCATTTTTAATAATCATTTGTTCAATGGGTAATGGTAAGTCTAGGCTCATGATTTATCTCCTTGAGTTTCCATTTCATTCTAACACAAAATGAAAAAAACAACTTATTTTAGGGATGATTTTTTCAATTATCTGTTGTCTGTTCACCATGATATGTGGTGCTATCCTAATACTTTGTTAATGCTACCAAAGTTTCATAAGGTTTACCGCTAGTTATCACGCCAAGCACCTGTTCCACATTGGCTTTTAAATTTTGATGACCAAACACTTTCATTAACATTGCCACATTCATTGCCACGGCTTGAACGTGTTCGGCTTTGCCTTTGCCTTGTAAAAGTGCGGTGAGAAATTGTGCATTTTCTGCGGGTTCACCCCCACGTAGGCTTTCTAGTGGTTGTGGTTCAAAACCGAAATCATAAGGGGTTACGCTGTAATAAGTAATCTCGCCGTGACGTATTTCTGCCACATCGGTTTTGCCGTGAATCGCCACTTCATCTAAACCAGAACCATGTACCACAATGGTATTTTTACCGCCTAAACGGACTACCGTTTCCGCATAAGGTTTGATTAAATCTGGCGAATACACCCCTAATAATTGATGCGTTGGGCGAGCAGGGTTGCATAGTGGACCAAGAATGTTAAACAATGTGCGAGTCTTCAAGGCTTGGCGAACTGGAGCAGCATATTTAAAACCTTGATGATATTGTTGCGCCCATAAAAAGCAAATATTGGTTTCATCTAATGCCTTGCGTGCAGTTTCAGCACTCATCGCAATATTTACGCCTAACGCACTCAATACATCACTAGCCCCTGTTTTGCTCGATACACTACGATTGCCGTGTTTGGCAACTTTAAAGCCAAGACTGGCAGCCACAATGGCAGAGGCAGTGGAAATATTAATAGTGTTGGCACCGTCGCCACCTGTTCCGACAATATCGGCAAAATCATAATGTGGGGTAGGGAAATGTTGAGCATTCGCCACCACAGCATTGACTGCACCACTGATTTCTTCTGGTGTTTCACCACGTAATTTTAAGGCAATTAATGCCCCAGCTAATTGTTCATTAGCTAATTCACCGTGCATAACAGCGTTAAATAGTTGTTCTGCTTGTTTTTGGCTTAATGGTTGTTTTTCAAAGAGTTGGGATAATAGTTGTTCAATTTGCATAATGTGTTCCTTGTGTAAAAAGAGGTTTAACGATAAATACTATAAGCTAAGTCGTTGGCTTCATCACCTGTCATACCACGGAAACCCCAGCAATGTGGCGGTTGTTCTTTAATGGTGATTTCCACATCAATGGCATTAATATCCGCCCGTTGTTCCAATTCACAGAACAGCATTTTTATTAGCCGTTTTTTGGTATCTTCAGAACGCCCTTGCATCAGGTTAATTTCAACCACAATAAAATCGTCTGTTCGCCCCTCAGGACAGAAAAAATCTTCTCGTTCTAAGCCGATAAAACGTAAAGTATGTTTACGTGGGGGAATATCCAGTTGCATATTTAAGCAATCGTAAATTGCCTGCATAATCTGCTGTTTTCGTGGTGCAAGCGTGTGTTTTAAACCATAAACAATAATCATAATTTCCCCTTATCGGTTAACTAACCAATGAATTGAATTTTCTAATAATTTTCCACCTTGAACAGTTAAAATACTTTCAGGGTGAAATTGAAAGGCACAAATTGGCAAGGTGCGGTGACGAATTGCCATAATAATATGGTTATATTCTGCATTGACGATTAATTCATCGGGTAATTCGGTTCCCATTAGGGAATGATAGCGAGCCACGGGCATCGGATTAGGTAAATCCTTAAACATGGCTTGTTCATCATGGTTGATTTTTGACACTTTGCCGTGTAACACTTCACCTGCATGAACCACCTTGCCACCGAAAGATTCAATTAAGGCTTGATGTCCTAAACAAATCCCAATAATCGGCACTTGATTTTTGACTTTCTCAATTAAGGCAAGCATATTGCCAGCTTGAGCAGGTATACCAGGTCCGGGAGAGAGTGCCAAAATACTGTCAGGTTCAAGGCAGATTTTGGTTAAAAAATCCAGCTCGCAGTCGTTGCGATAGACTTTTACGTTATGCCCCAGCGTGCGGAATTGATCCACTAGATTGTAAGTAAAGGAATCAAAATTGTCTAAAAATACGATAGTTGCCATAATTTGTTCCTTATGCGAGTTGGTTAGTTTGAATAATGGTATTTAACACCGCACGAGCTTTATGGCGGGTTTCGTCCGCTTCCATTTGTGGATCGGAATCCAACACTTCGCCACAACCTGCTTGCACGTGTGCTATGCCATTTTGTACAAAGGCGGAACGAATGACAATGCAAGTGTCGAAATTGCCGTCTGAACCTAAATAGCCCACCGAACCGCCGTAGCTATGGCGTTTTTCTTGCTCAAATTGATAAATCAACTGCATGGCTTTAATTTTCGGTGCACCTGTCAGCGTTCCCATATTCATACAGGCTTGATAAGCATGTAAGGCATCTAATTCAGGGCGAAGTTTACCCACTACACGAGAAACCAAGTGCATAATATGTGAATAGCGATCGACCTGCATTAAATCACACACTTGACGTGTACCACTTTCGCAGACTCGAGCAATATCGTTACGGGCTAAATCCACCAACATCAAATGTTCGGCTAATTCTTTATGATCTAATCGCATTTCTAATTCTAAACGAGCATCAAGTTCAGGATCGATCTGACCATTGGCATCAAATCCCCGTGGGCGAGATCCTGCAATCGGGTAAATTTCCAACTGGCGATTTTCCGCCGAATATTTTAATGCACTTTCAGGTGATGCTCCGAATAGGGTAAATTCATCATCTTGCATAAAGAACATATAGGGGCTTGGATTGTTCAATTTTAACTGACGATAGGTTGCCAGCGTATTGGGACAAGGCAACGAAAAACGGCGAGATGGCACGATTTGGAATACATCACCGTCATAAATATGACGTTTAAGTGCGGTGATAATTTGTTTAAATTTGTCATCATCGTGATTAATTTGTACCTGCGTATCCGCTTTTTGAATGGTGGGTAACGGTTTCAAGTTCTGTAAATCTTGCGAAATTTTCACCGTACTTTGTTGCAAATCCGCTAATGCTTTGGAATTAAAACAGAAAGTTTGCAATGTCGCCTGTTGGGTTGGGTGATCAAAACGCAGTAAATGTTCTGCTAAATAAAAGACATAATCGGGGCAAGTTAAACCATCATCTTGTAACTGAATACCGTCCATTGGAATAAAATTTGCCACTAAATCATAGGCAAATAATCCGCCTAAAAAAATGGGCGTTTGACTATGAGAATAAAGCGTAGCAATTTGACGAAGTCCGTCAAACACGGTGGCAGATTGTAATTTGCTGTCTTCATCAAGATTTTGATCGAGTGCCGCAAATTCTGCTTGCAGGGTAGTTTGATTAAGTTTTGTGAGTATAGCTAAACCCTGTAACTTTTCTTCAAGGTGAATTAAAACGGTGTTTCCATTATCTGTTAATGCTTTAAATGTGACAATTTGTCCTGTGCAAGAAATTTTTACTGCCGCATTGATCAGTAACAAACTTTTTAAACTATTTTTACTAGAAATCTCCGCACTTTCGAGCAGTAAACTATTCGTATTGGGTGGACAAAGGGTGGTTAGCACTTGGGTGAGATCAAGATGATAATCTACTTGTTTATTCAGTACCTGAATATAAGGTTGAAACATAAAATATCCTTATTAAAATTCTTTTGTACTATTAAACTAGTACAAAAGAATTTTGTCAAGGGGAATTATTATTTTTTCTTGAATAACCCGAAAATAGGGCAGAAAAAGTGCGGTGTTTTTTGCCTGATTTTGTAAAAAACGTTATCATAGTCGGCTTGAAATAAGAAGAATAACAAAAAAGGTAAACGCAAATGTTTGCATTAGAAATAAAAGGTTTAACTAAATCCTATAAAAATGGTGTCAAAGCGTTACATGGGATTGACTTAACCGTAGAACGTGGCGATTTTTATGCGTTGCTGGGACATAATGGGGCAGGGAAATCGACTACCATCGGGATTGTTAGTTCGTTGGTGAATAAAACCAGTGGTACGGTAAAAGTGTTTGGCTATGATTTAGATCAACAGTTGAATTTAGTCAAGCAATGTATCGGTTTAGTGCCACAGGAATTTAATTTTAACCAGTTTGAAAAAGTGATTGATATTTTAATTAATCAAGCGGGTTATTATGGGATTACGCGTCCAGATGCCCTGCAGCGTGCTGAAATTTGGTTAAAACGATTAGATTTATGGGATAAACGCAATCAGCGAGCCATGCAATTATCGGGTGGTATGAAACGCCGTTTGATGATCGCACGGGCTTTAATGCACCAACCTAAATTATTGATTTTAGATGAACCAACCGCAGGCGTGGATATTGAATTACGCCGTAGTTTGTGGACGTTTTTGGCGGAAATTAATCAGCAAGGTACCACCATTATTTTAACCACCCACTATTTAGAAGAAGCGGAAATGTTATGTCGCCATATCGGGATTATTCAGCAAGGGCGATTAGTGCAAAATATGGCAATGAAAGATTTGCTGGCGAAACTAGAAACTGAAACCTTTATTCTGGATTTAGATAAAAATGCGACGTTGTCACAAATTAGAGATTATAAGATAAGGGCGTTAGAGCAACATTCTATTGAAGTGGAAGTACACCGAGAACAAGGACTAAATTCCTTGTTTATCCAACTTACTGCACAACAGGTACAGGTACTAAGTATGCGGAATAAAACCAACCGATTAGAAGAATTATTTGTCAGAATGGCGTTAAATAAACAGGTAATAGGGGATAAATAACATGAAATTAGCTTGGGTGGCGTTTTACACCCTTTTACGTAAAGAAATTAGCCGTTTTATGCGAATTTGGCTACAAACATTGGTTCCGCCAGTGATTACCATGACTTTATATTTTGTGATCTTCGGGCAATTAATCGGTAGTCGAATTGGTGATATGGCAGGCTTTAGTTATATGCAATTTATTGTGCCTGGTTTGATTATGATGTCATCATTAACCAATTCTTTTGGTAATGTGGCATCTTCTTTTTATAGCACGAAGTTTGCACATAACGTGGAAGAACTGCTGATTTCGCCAGTATCTCCCCATATTATTATTTTAGGCTATATGGCAGGTGGTATGGTGCGTGGGTTATTGGTCGGGATATTAGTCACCATGGTGTCATTATTTTTTGTATCTTTTGATATTCATTCTTGGGGTGTGATTGCCTTAACCTTGTTATTTACCACAGCGACTTTTTCTTTAGGGGGCTTGATAAATGCGGTTTTTGCCCAATCTTTTGATGATATCAGTATTATTCCGACCTTTGTGTTAACGCCGTTAACCTATTTAGGGGGAGTATTTTATTCGATTTCCCTGTTACCGCCATTTTGGCAAGGTGTATCGAAATTAAATCCGATTGTGTATATGATCAATGGTTTTCGTTATGGTTTTTTAGGCATCAGCGATGTGCCGTTGGTTTATACTTTTACGGTATTGATATTGTTTATTTCTGTGTTATACGGAATGGCTTATTATTTAATTAGCCGTGGTATTGGGTTGCGTAGTTAGGATTGAGTTTAGCTTCCCGAAAGTGCGGTGTATTTTAATGGATTTTTTATAGGAGAAACAACATAGATGTGGTCTGAAATTGCAATTGGTTATGGGATTTTTATTTTAGAAATTTTAACCATTTTATTAGTGATTGCTGGGATTGTCGCCGTGATTATGGCGTTAAAAGAGAAATCTGCTCATTCCCATGGTGAATTGGAGATTACCGATTTATCGGAACAATATGAGGATAACAGCAAAAAATTGCGTGATTTTCATTTAACGGAAGATGAATTAAAAGAGCAAGAAAAAGCCGAGAAAAAGGCGGAAAAAGCTAAAGCGAAAGCCTTGAAAGCCAAACGTAAAAAAGGTGAAGTTGTCGAACAAGATGCGAAACCGACTTTGTATGTGTTGAATTTTAAAGGCGATATTCAGGCATCTGAAACCACGGCATTACGTGAAGAAATTAGTGCCATTTTGCAAGTAGCCGATCCTGCAAAAGATGAAGTGTTATTACGTTTAGAAAGCCCAGGTGGCGTAGTGCATGGCTACGGTTTAGCGGCTTCACAGCTTGCTCGTTTAAAACAAAAAGGGATTAAACTCACGGTGGTGGTGGATAAAGTGGCAGCCAGTGGGGGGTATATGATGGCTTGTGTGGCAGATCGTATTATTTCTGCTCCCTTTGCGATTATTGGTTCTGTTGGGGTGGTAGCACAGATTCCGAATATTCATCGTTTATTGAAGAAACACGATGTCGATGTCGATGTGATGACGGCTGGTGAATATAAACGCACGGTGACTATTTTGGGTGAAAACACTGAAAAGGGCAAACAAAAATTCCAACAAGAATTGGAAGAAACCCATGAATTATTTAAACAATTTGTGGCACAACATCGACCGCAGTTAGATGTGGCGAAAATTGCCACGGGTGAACATTGGTTTGGTCAACAAGCTTTGGATTTACATTTGATCGATGAAATTGCTACCAGCGATGATGTGATTTTGCAAGCGATGGGTGAAAAATCTGTACTCGGCGTGCAATATAAACAGAAGAAATCTTTGTTACAAAAACTGGGTAAACAAACCGAAGAAAGTGCCAATAATCTGTTGGTTAATTGGTTAAAACGTGATGTGAGAACTTTTGGCTAGTTTCTTTACAAAAAATCTTTATTATGTAGAGAAATTTGATTTACTTTATGATTTTTTCATATTACCATACCATTCAATTATAGTGATTGTTTAATAAATATGTTATAGGGCAGTTATTTTTCTCCGTTTCACTGTAATTGGGTATTTTAGGATTATGAAAACATTATTTAAGGTAAAACGAATGAAATTATCACATTTTTTATTATCAACTATTGCGGCAACTACATTAGTAGCTTGCGGAAATTTAAGTGATGTACCTGACGAGGGAAGACCCGTAGGTGAAACAACAGATCAAGCCATCGCTAATTTAGTATGGCCAGATATTGATAAAGCACGTTTTAACCATGATGGTTCACAATTTGGTTCATGGCCAAACTGGGATAATGTTCGTATGGTTGAACGTGGCATGAATAAAGACCAATTATATAACTTGTTAGGTCGTCCACATTTCGCTGAAGGTTTATTCGGTGTGCGTGAATGGGATTACGCCTTTAATTATCGTGAAAACGGTGTTCACAAAATTTGTCAATATAAAATTTTATTTGATAAAAACATGAATGCACAAAGTTTCTTCTGGTATCCAAATGGCTGTAATGGTAGCACATCATTTGATTTAAGCGGTGATTTCTTATTTGACTTTAATAAAGATGTGTTAACTGTTAAAGGTAAAGAAGTAGTAGATAATGTTGCAGCACAATTAATTAAATCAGGTGCGAAAGACGTTTCTATTGATGGTTATACCGACCGTTTAGGTTCTAATGCTTATAACTTAGATTTATCACAACGTCGTGCAGACCGTGTTAAAGCTCGTTTAATTGAACAAGGTGTTCAAGCTAACTTTGTAGCAACAGGACATGGTAAAGCAAATCAAGTTAAAGCCTGTAACGGTGAAAAAGGTCAAGCATTAAGAGATTGTTTACACCCTAATCGCCGTGTAGTAATTAAATCATCAGGTACATCAGATCAATCAGGTTCAGCTAAGGTAGCAGGTTTTAAAGGTCCAGCTCCTTACTATCAAAAATAATTCTGTTGATTAATGAAAAGGCTAAACATTTGGTTTAGCCTTTTCTTTTATCTGTTAGTTAGATAGTATGGATATTGGTATGAAAATATAGGATATTAAACATGAAGAAAGTCAATATTCAACAAGCCGAATTCTTATTAAATCAAAAAAATCGTTTAAAAATACCGCACTTTCAAATTCAACAAGGTGATTTTTGGGTTGTAGTGGGAAGTAATGGGAGTGGTAAAACGGCTTTTTCTTTAGTGATTGAGGGAAAAATTCCTGTTTATTCGGGGCAATATGAAAATACTTTTAGTAATATTCAGCAATTTTCTTTTGAAAAACAGCAAAAAATTTTAGAACAAACTTTCCGTGATCGGAATAATGATTGTATTAGCCCTGATGATTTTGGTAAAACCGCTCGCCAAACTATTTTAAACGGTTCGGATCATCATCAATTATGTCAACAATATGCAGAAATGCTTGGTATTACGCCACTATTAGATCGTCCTTTCATGCACCTTTCTACAGGTGAAAGTCGCAAAATCCTATTAGCTCAAACCTTAGTGCAGCAACCAGATTTACTGGTTTTAGATGAACCCTTTGAGGGACTAGATCAAAAATCGGTGCAAGATTGGCAATCGCTATTAGATATTTTATCTAAACAAACCACATTATTGCTGATTATTAATCGTTTTAACGATATTCCGCCCACGGCTAAACAGATTGCCTTGTTGGAGCATTGCGAACTTGTTTTACAAGGAAATAGAACGGAAGTAGAGCAGCATAGTATTTTTCAACAATTACACTATGCTGAAAATGCCATTGATGTACCTTTACCTGAAAGTGCTTCGCCAGTGCAAAAACTCGATCAAAATACACCGCACTTTGAATTGGAAAATGTGACTATTCAATATGCGGATAAAATTATTTTAGATAAATTAACTTGGACAGTATTACCACGGCAACATTGGTGGATTAAAGGACCTAATGGTGCAGGAAAATCGACTTTACTTTCTATTATTACAGGTGATCATCCACAATCTTACAGTAATATTGTGCGGTTATTTGGTCGTCAACGTGGTACGGGGGAAAGTATTTGGCAAATTAAATCCAATATTGGCTACGTAAGTAGTCAACTACACATGGATTATCGGGTAAATTGCTCTGTATTAGATGTGATTATTTCAGGTTTTTTTGATAGCATTGGTGTCTATCAACGCACTCCCGATGCCTTGCGAGTGAAAGCGATGCAATGGCTAGAACGAATCAATTTGGTTAACTCGGCGAAAAAGCCATTTCGTTCACTTTCTTGGGGGCAGCAGCGGTTATTGTTAATTACTCGAGCAATGGTGAAATATCCGCCTGTGTTAATTTTAGATGAACCATTGCAGGGGTTAGATGGGTTAAATCGAGCGTTAGTGAAAAATTTTATCGATCAATTAGTGCAAAATAGTGCGACACAATTATTATTTGTATCACATCAAGATCAAGATGCACCGCAATGTATCACCCATATTTTTGAATTTGTGCCAAAAGAAAATGGCTATCAATATGTACAAACTGCGGTGTAAAATGCTATAGTTTTGCTGAATTTTTTATAAGGAGATTATTATGGAATTTTACGATGGCTTACCTGTCGCAACGATTGTGTTTATTGCTTTAGTTGCGTTTGTTTTATATTCAACCTTAAAAACCGTACCACAAGGTTATCACTGGACCATTGAGCGTTTTGGTCGTTATACCAGAACCCTTTCACCAGGCTTGAACTTTGTGATTCCTTTTGTGGATCGTGTAGGTCGTAAAATTAATATGATGGAACAGGTGTTAGACATTCCATCACAAGAAGTGATTTCGAAAGATAATGCCAATGTGTCCATTGATGCGGTATGCTTTGTGCAAGTGATCGATGCACGTAGTGCCGCTTATGAAGTCAATCACTTGGAACAGGCGATAGTCAATTTGGTAATGACCAATATTCGTACTGTGTTGGGGAGTATGGAATTAGATGAAATGCTTTCGCAACGAGATAGTATTAATGGACGTTTATTGGCGATTGTGGATGAAGCGACCAATCCTTGGGGCGTGAAAGTGACTCGGATTGAAATTCGAGATGTGCGTCCTCCGCGTGAATTAAGTGAAGCCATGAATGCTCAAATGAAAGCAGAACGGAATAAACGGGCGGAAGTGTTAGAAGCGGAAGGGGTTCGTCAAGCTCAGATTTTACGTGCAGAAGGGGAGAAACAATCTCGAATATTGCGTGCCGAAGGGGAAAAACAAGAAGCGATTTTACAAGCCGAGGCTCGTGAACGTGCTGCTGAAGCGGAAGCCAAAGCCACTCAAATGGTATCTGAGGCGATTACCAATGGGGATACCAAAGCGATTAATTATTTTATTGCTCAAAAATACACTGAAGCACTAAAACATATCGGTGGATCAGATAATAGCAAAGTGGTATTAATGCCTTTAGAAGCAGGTAATTTAATGGGGTCTATAGCAGGTATTACCGAATTATTAAAAGGTGATAAAAAATAAGGAGCTGTTATGGAATGGTTTGCCACTTGGACAGTATGGCATTGGCTAATTTTAGGTTTTGTGTTGTTAATTGCAGAAATTGCAATCCCAGGTATTTTCTTACTGTGGTGGGGATTGGCAGCTATTGTTGTGGCGGGGATTATGCAAGTATTTCCCGCATTATCCTTAGCCAGTCTAGGTATTATTTATGCTATTTTAGCGACAATATTAAGCGTACTTTGGTGGAAATATCAGCATAAAAAAGATCTTGTTGATGAAAAACATTCTCACTTAAATCAACGAGATCATGCCATGCTTGGCACAGTCGGTATTGTTCGGGAAATCAATGATAATGGTATCGGTCGAGGGCATTTCGGTGATACAACTTGGCGAATCCAACAGGCACATAATGAAATGTTACAAGTCGGAGATAGGATTAAAGTGCTTACCGTACAAGGCATTACATTAATAGTTCAAAAGGTGAATTAATGAAACTGCATTTAATTATCTTTGCTCACCCTAATAGCAATAGTTTTACTAAAGCAATGGCAGACACCGTCATGGAAGTTAGCCAGCAGTTTGGGGCAAATACGGTGGTAAGAAATCTTTACGCATTAAATTTTGATCCCGTATTGTCTTATGAGGAAATGCAAGGTGTCTGGCAAGGGATTATTCCTGAAGAAGTGAGTTATGAACAAAAACTTATTCAACAAGCAGATTTGATTACCATGATTTATCCCGTATGGTGGATGGGATTTCCTGCTATTCTCAAAGGTTATTTAGACCGAGTTTTTACTCATGGTTTTGCTTATCAAACTGGAGAAAATGGTTCAGTAGGATTATTACAAGGCAAGAAAATGCAACACTTTATTAATATTGGTAATAATGTAGAGGTTTATCAAGCCAAAGGTTTTGCACAAGCACTAGATGTATGTTTGGTCAATGGTTTGTTTAATTATTGTGGTATTACCGATATTGAACATCGTTTATTTGGGGATTTACATATTATTAGCGATCAAGAACGTAAAGCTATGTTGACAGAAGTGGCTGAAAAAACCTTGAAAAATTTGACCGCAGTTTGATCAATCTGCACCGATAGCCCTGTACTGATAGCCCTGTACTGATAGCCCTGTACTGATAGCCCCGTACTGACGTACGGGGTTATTTATATAACGCCACGCTGTGGCTTTTTTTATCTGGAAAAGATGCGGAGCATCGTTATATTCATAACCTTGTACGTTAGTGCAAGGAAAAAGATTGCTATTTATTTTATTATAATGTATTTTATTGTTTACATTGTATGTAATTAATTTTTTACACAAGGAATCCAAAATGAACAAAGACAGTATCCATAACGTCCATATTGTAGATGAAAAAGTCTTAATTACCCCAGCCGAATTAAAACAAAAATTACCCCTACCGCAACATTTACGTCAACGGATTGAACAACATCGCCAAGATATTTCAAATATTATTCACAAACAAGATCCTCGTTTATTGGTGGTGATTGGACCTTGTTCTATTCATGATCCTATGGCAGCGTTAGATTATGCCAAACGTTTAAAAGCGCTTGCTGATGTACTACAAGATCAGCTTTATATTGTGATGCGTGTTTACTTTGAAAAACCTCGCACTACCGTAGGCTGGAAAGGGTTAATTAATGATCCGAAAGTTGATGGTACGTTTGATGTAGAACATGGTTTGCATATTGCTCGTCAATTATTACTCGAATTAGCCGAAATGGGTTTACCATTGGCTACCGAAGCACTAGATCCGATTACCCCACAATATTTAGCGGATTTATTCAGTTGGTCAGCGATTGGAGCAAGAACTACGGAATCACAAACTCATCGAGAATTAGCTTCAGGTTTATCTATGGCAGTTGGCTTTAAAAATGGCACAGACGGTAGTTTAGCGACCGCCATTAATGCCATGAAAGCCGCTTCAATGCAACATAGTTTTATTGGGATTAATCAAAAAGGACAGGTGAATTTATTACACACCGAAGGCAATCCAGACGGTCATGTTATTTTACGTGGTGGTAAAGTGCCTAATTATCAAGCGGAATTTGTCCAACAATGTGAACAGGCGTTAGAAAAAGCAGGGTTAGAAACGGCGATTATGATTGACTGTAGTCATGCCAATTCTAATAAAGATTACCGCCTACAACCCGCAGTCGCAGAAGATAGCTTACAACAAATTATGAATGGAAATCGTTCAATTATTGGGTTAATGTTGGAAAGTAATATTAATGCAGGTAATCAAAGTGCGGAACAGCCTGTTAGTGAGATGCAATATGGTGTGTCGATTACTGATGCCTGTATTGATTGGGACACTACCGATAGCCTGTTACGTAAAATTGCAGACGATTTAAAAAATCGAGTAAAATAGACCGCACTTGAGTTCTGACGGAAGATAAAATGGACGTATTAAAAGAAATAAGAAATGAAATTGATACCCTAGACAGCGAATTAATTGAGCTGTTTGCTAAACGCCTTGCGTTGGTAAAAAAAGTCGGTGAAGTGAAACACCAACACGGTTTGCCAATTTATGTACCTGAACGTGAGGCAGATATGTTAGCAGCTCGCCGTCAAGAAGCAGAAAAAATCGGGGTGCCAGCAGATTTGATTGAAGATGTCTTACGCCGAGTGATGCGTGAATCCTATACCAGTGAAAATGATTTTGGTTTTAAAACCGTCAACCCTGAAATCAAAAAAATCGTAGTGGTAGGGGGAAATGGTAAACTCGGTGGATTATTTGTTCGTTTCTTACGTTTATCAGGTTATGCAGTTGATATATTAGGTCGTCAAGATTGGCAAAGTGCGGATCAAATTTTGGCAAATTCTGATGTCGTTATTGTCTGTGTGCCGATTGCTAACACCTTAGAAACAATTGAACGCCTACAACCTTATTTAACCGAAAATATGCTATTAACGGATTTAACATCGGTTAAACGTCAGCCACTACACAAAATGTTGGAAGTTCATCATGGGGCAGTAGTGGGATTACACCCGATGTTTGGTCCTGATATCGCCAGTATGGCGAAACAGGTGGTGGTGCGTTGTGATGGGCGTTATCCTGAACGTTATCAATGGCTGTTAGATCAAATTGCAATATGGGGAGCGAAAATTTATCAGGTAGATGCTGCGGAACACGATCATAGTATGACCTATATTCAAGCCTTACGCCATTTTTCGACCTTTGCTAACGGCTTACATTTATCCAAGCAACCTGTAAAATTAGCCAATTTATTAGCCTTGTCTTCACCCATTTATCGCTTAGAATTAGCCATGATCGGGCGTTTATTTGCCCAAGATGGCGGATTATATGCGGATATTATTATGGATAAACCAGAAAATTTAGCCGTGATTGAAAGCCTAAAAGAAAGTTATGTAGAGAGTCTAAAATTCTTTGAAACAGGCGATAAACAGGGTTTTATTGATACCTTTAATAAGGTAAGTCAGTGGTTTGGTGAATATTCCGATCTATTTATGAAAGAAAGCCGCCAGCTATTACAACAGGCAAATGATAGTCGGCAGCATAGTTAGAGTATTATTTGTGATCGCTATTCCAAAATGATAAATAAAATTTTGGCTAAAAACCTTGAATAAAATAGAATGCCCAAAATCTATTAAACTTTATAGGAAGCCAAAATGATACGGGTAAGGTCTTGTTTTTATAAAATTCATACAGAAACATTAAAACGAATAGCGGATGATTTGCGTAAGGCTGGGGCAATAGCTGGTGTAGGATTGATTGGTTTTGTATTGGCTCATGATAATATTGATTTACAAGAAGCTGTATTTCTTATAGTCATTGGTCTGACTTTTTGGACAACGGGCTTGATTAATGCCTATCTAGGGGATAGAATGGAATTATTAAATAAAGGGGAAAGTTTATGAATTGGTGGTTAATTGGTGTTGGTGGTACATTGGCATTAATGAGTTGTATTTTTACGGGATTAGTGATTTGGGCGAATTGGAGCCTATCCCACATTTTGTGTAAACACCAATTTCACTTAAAGGTGATCATTTAAGCGATCACCAAATTCTAGCACAAAATGGTTCAATGCTGCTCGCCAATTTCGGATTGGCATTGACCATTTTTTAGACGCATTTTTAATCGCAAGCCACACTATTTTAATCACAGATTCGTCTGTCGGGAAGACATTTCGTTTTTTAATCACTCGCCGAATCACACTGTTCAACGATTCAATCGCATTTGTCGTGTAAATTGCCTTGCGAATATCGTCAGGATAGCTGAAAATCGTGGCTAAATTTGCCCAATGAGTCTGCCAGCTTTTGGCGATTAAGGGGTATTTTGCTTGCCATTTTTGCTCAAAATTAGCCAGTGCCTGTAGGGCTACCTGTTCCGTAGATGCTTGATAAATCAGCTTTAAATCCCTTGTCACGGCTTTGTAATCTTTCCAAGTGACATATTTCAAACTATTACGAACCATATGCACGATACAAAGCTGAATTTTCGTTTCAGGAAAGACCGTATTAATCGCATCAGGAAAGCCTTTTAAACCATCAATGCAAGCAATCAGAATATCCTGTACGCCACGATTTTTAAGCTCGGTTAGTACGTTTAACCAAAATTTTGCCCCTTCATTTTCGGCGATCCACAGCCCTAACAGCTCTTTGCGTCCCTCCAGATTCACGCCCAAAGCGACAAACACGGCTTTATTGATAATGCGTCCGTCTTGGCGAACTTTCACCACGATACAATCCAAATAAACAATGGCATACACCGCATTAAGGGGTTCATTTTGCCACTCAATAATGCGTTCTTTGACTGAATCAGTCACCCGAGAAATTAGGCTAGGTGAAACATCGGCATCATAAAATTCCTTAAACGAATCAACAATCTCTTGATTACTTAACCCTTTGGCATATAAGGCAATGATTTGCTCATCCATACCCGTGATGCGAGTTTGATTTTTCTTAATAATTTGGGGTTCAAAGGTGCTTTCACGATCTCGGGGAATGTTGAGTTCAATATCCCCCTCATCGGTGAGCAAGATTTTTTGACTATAACCATTTCGGCTATTTTTAGCCTTTCTTGGCTGATTTTTCTTATAACCGAGATGTTCGGTAAGCTCAGTATTGAGAGCGGTTTCCACGGTGATTTTTTTCAGCATTCGAGAAAGCTGATTGAGATCTTCTGGCGTTTTGAGGTTTTTAGCTAATTCATTCGCTAATAATTTAATTTGTTGTTCATTCATAATGAAAATACCTGTTTTTGGTTATTATCTCAGAAACAGGTATTTACACAAATTTTGTTATAGGCTCGCGAATTGGGATCTGCTTTTTGGACATAAAACAGACCCCAAAAATTCACCTCGTTAAGGGTGATTTTCATCCACTATATCCCAAAATTCCGCCCCCAGCACCTTGGCTAAATCTTGTGGGGCAAGTTCTACGCTTAACCCCCGTTTTCCGCCCGAAACAAAAATTTTTTCAAAATTCACCGCACTTTGTTCAATAACGGTTTTTAGCCGTTTCTTTTGTCCTAAAGGGCTGATTCCACCCACTAAATAGCCACTGCTTTTTTGAGCAAATTCTTTATCTGCCATATCTACTTTTTTTATGCCAATAGCTTTCGCTGCTTTTTTCAGGTTAAGCATATTGGCTGTTGGCAATACAAAACAAGCGAGTTTCTTTTGATCGCCATTTTCTGCCACTAATAAGGTTTTAAAGGATTGATTTGGATCGATGCCGAGTTTTTCCGCTGCTTCATCACCAAAGTGGGTATTATGCGGATCGTGATCGTAGGTGTGTAAAGTAAAAGCAATTTTTTGTTTTTTTAGTAAATCTATGGCGGGTGTCATTTTCTTTTCTTCATGAAACAAGTTAAAATATGCCGTTATTTTATTACGATGAGAACCAAAAATGAATAAATTAAATATCGCTATTGCAGCAGAATTTGAGCTGTGTGAAAAAATAGCTGATTTTTTGCAAAATAGTGGATTAGAAATTAACCAATTATCTATTGTGGAAATTTATCCTTTCAACGAAGAACAAGGGGTACGTTTTAATAATAAAACAGTGCCTCAAGTTGCAATGGATAGTGTAAATTGGGCTGATTTTGATTATGTATTATTTGCTGGTGAACCTACTCTTGCTCCACATATTGCCAATGCGGTAGAGGTTGGTTGTAAAGTGATTGATGTATTAGGGGTTTGTGCAGAAATTTCAGGTGTGCCAGTGATAGTTCCAAGTGTTAACGATGAGCAAATTAACGAAATTTTACCGCATAATATTATTGCTTTACCTAATCCACAAGTTACTCAAACAGCATTGGCATTGGCAACATTAGTTCAACAAATTCCTCTCAATCAAGTGATGATCACTTCGTTGTTACCAGCCTCTTATCAAAATGCAGAAACGGTCGGTAAGTTGGCAGGACAGACCGCGAGATTATTAAACGGAATTCCCTTAGATGACAATGAGCAACGTCTAGCTTTTGATGTATTCCCGCAAACTAGCCATTTTTCTAATCAATTAGCTAAGATTTTCCCAGGGTTAAATACGATATTTCATGCTATTCAAGTCCCCGTTTTTTACGGAATGGCTCAAAAAATCACCGCACTTTCTGATTATGAGATTGATACGGAGCGATTAGAACAACAATGGCAACAGAATGATTTTATTCAATTTGAAGGAAATTTGATGACTCCCGTCTTAAATGGTGAAAAAGAAAGTACAGAAGAAGCGGTAAAATTACATATTAACAGTTTAACTGCGGTGGAAAATGGCGTAGAATTTTGGACGGTTGCTGATGAACAACGTTTTAATTTAGCCTTTTTAGCCGTACGTTTATTAGCAAAAATTCATCAAAAATTTTAATCTATAACCAATCATTTTCAACGTTAAGGAACCACTATGCTCGAAAAACTTTTTCAGCTAAAACAAAAGGGCAGTAATGCCAGAACCGAAGTGATAGCAGGGATAACCACCTTTTTCACGATGGTCTATATCGTATTTGTCAACCCCTCTATTTTAGGCGTGGCAGGCATGGATACCCAAGTTGTGTTTGTTACGACTTGTTTAATTGCCGCTTTTGGTACCATTGCTATGGGCTTATTTAGTAACTTACCCATAGCCCTTGCCCCAGCAATGGGATTAAATGCCTTTTTTGCCTATGTTGTAGTGTTAAAACTTGGCTATTCATGGCAAGTAGGTATGGGGGCGATTTTCTTAGGTTCAGTTGGCTTATTTTTGCTCACTGTACTACAAATCCGTTACTGGTTTATGTCTGCCATTCCAAAAGGTTTACGTGTTGGGATTGGGGCTGGAATTGGTTTATTAATCGCCTTAATCGGGTTTAAAAATATGGGCTTAATCGTACCAAATGAAGCGACTTTGGTTGCATTAGGTGATTTACATGATCCGAAAATCCTAATGGGCATTTTAGGCTTTTTCATCATCGTGGTGTTATCTGCCAAAGGCGTACATTCTGGCGTATTGGTGTCTATTGTAGTAATTACAGCATTAGCCTTGATTTTTGACCCTGCGGTAAAATTTAGCGGTGTAATATCCATGCCACCGAGTTTAGATTCCGTGGTGGGGCAAGTGGATATTGCAGGTGCATTTGATGTTGGCTTACTCGGCATCATCTTCTCGTTCTTATTAGTCAACTTATTTGACTCATCAGGTACTTTAATTGCGGTAACTACCAAAGCGGGCTTTGCCGATGAAAAGGGTCGTTTTCCACGAATGAAACAAGCATTATTAGTGGATAGTACCTCTGCTATGGTAGGATCATTTATGGGAACTTCTGCGATCAGTACGTATATTGAAAGTGGCTCAGGCGTATCTGTCGGCGGTCGTACAGGTTTAACAGCGGTTGTCGTTGGCATATTATTCCTATTAACCATTTTCTTTTCACCATTAGCAGGTTTAGTCCCCTCTTATGCAACGGCTGGTGCCTTGGTATTTGTGGGAATTTTAATGGCATCTAGCTTAATTGAAGTGAAATGGGACGATTTAACCGAAGCAACTCCTGCTTTTATCACCACTGCCATGATGCCATTTACTTATTCCATTACGGAAGGGATTGCCTTTGGTTTTATCACTTACTGTATAATGAAAGCCTGTACGGGACGTTTCAAAGAAATTAACGCTTCAGTATGGGTCGTATCAATTTTATTTCTAATTAAATTTATTTGGGTAGGGTAATTACTACTGGGAGCTATATATGCAAAAAATTCTATTTATTTTTAATGAGTCACCTTACGGTACGGAAAAAACCTTTAATGGTTTAAGACATGCAGTCAATTTGTTAGAAGATAATAGCAAGGAAGTAGAAATTAAAGCCTTTTTCTTTTCTGATTCTGTATTGTCTGGTTTAGCAGGTCAAAACCCGAATGATGGTTACAATGTACAACAAACCCTAGAAATTTTGACGGGTCTAGGGGCGGAAGCCAAACTTTGTACCAGTTGCACCAAAGCTCGAGGCATCACACATTTACCGTTAGTGCAAGGTGTGAGTGTCGGGACGTTAGATGACGTATCAGCTTGGACTTTATGGGCGGATAAGGTGATTAATTTTTAATTAATCAGGTTACTATAAAGGCGAAGTGCGGTGAAAAATATTTGTTTTTTTCACCGCACTTTTTTAGTTAAGCAAACAAATTTTGCATCGCAAAATTCACCACAAATCCGCCAATTACTAGCCATAAAAAGACCAGAAAGCCTAAAATCAATGGTTTTACACCAGCTTGTTTAATGGCACTAATATGGGTGGTTAAGCCGAGAGCTGTCATTGACATCATTAATAAAATACCATCAATCTGAATTAAAATTTGGACTAACGGTTCAGGTAATAATTGGAACGAATTAAACACTGCCACCAAAATAAAATATAAAGCAAACCACGGCATATTAAATTTGCTTTTTTCACCCGTTTCATTTTGTTGTTTATGTAAATAGAGTGAAAGAAAGATTAAAAATGGTGCGAGCATCATGACACGTAACATTTTGGTAATGACTGAAACATTGGCAACTTCTGGATTAATATTTTTTCCTGCGGTATAAACTTGAGCCACTTCATGAATAGATGAGCCAATATAAATACCAAATTGATTATCCGTTAAACCTTGCATATAGTCATAAAAAACAGGGTAGATAAACATTGAAATAGTGCCAAAAATCACGATTAAGGCAATGGCAACAGAAACTTTATGGGAATCTGTTTTGACGACAGGTTCAGTTGCTAAAATCGCAGCTGCACCACAAATACTACAGCCAGCAGCGGTGAGATAAACAATTTGCTTGTCGATTTTGAGCAAATAAATCCCTAATGCACAGGTGATAAAAAAAGTGAAAATAAGCATAATAGCATCACTTATAATAGCATTTATTCCCACTTGAGCTATGTCTTGAAAGGTAATATGAAAACCATACAACACAATCCCGATTCGCAACAGTTTACCTTTGGCAAAGGTTACGCCATCATGGGCTTTAGCTTGCCATCTGGGATAGAGTGTATTGCCGATTAATAAACCTGCCAAAATGGCAAGAGTTAATGCACCAAAATGTAGATGATTTGCGATGCTTGAAAAAGATAATACTTTGGCTATAAAGGTAATAATTCCGACAATAGCCAAGCCAAACAATGATTTTTTCATTGTTTCTTCCCCTATAATTTTTCTAAATAAAAGTAGATGAACGATTTATTCAAAAAAGAATAAATACGTTGAATAAAAAATTTAAACTAACAAGGTAATTTGACTTCTCGAAATGTCATAGACATGCCATCAATGATCAACAATCGCCCTGTTAAAAATTTGCCGATATTTAACCGCACTTTAATCGCTTCCAATGCCTGAATTGAGCCTACAATGCCAACAATCGGTGAAAGTACACCAGCTTCAACGCAACTTAATGTATTTTCCCCAAATAATTGGCTTAAATGACGATAGGTCGGGGTGTTCGGTTCATAAGTGAAAACAGAAACCTGTCCTTCCATACGAATTGCTGATCCTGACACTAATGGCACAACCGCCGCTTGGCAACCACGATCGAGTTGGTTACGGCTTTCCACATTATCGGTACAATCTAACACTACGTCAAATTGCTGGATCAGTTCAGCTAAATTTTTTTCCGTTAATTTGTCATTAATGGTGTTAATTTCAATATGTGGATTAATGGCTTGTAAGGCAATTTGGGCAGATTGTACCTTTGGCATACCAATGTATTGGTCTGTGTGTAGTATTTGTCGTTGTAAATTGGATAAAGAAACCGTATCGAAATCCAATAAAGTTAAATGTCCCACGCCAGCGGCAGCAAGATATTGGCTGGCGGAGCAACCTAAACCACCTAAGCCGACAATTAACATTCGGCTGGCTTTGAGTTTTTCTTGACCATCAAAATCCACCGCTTTTAAAATAATCTGGCGGTTGTAACGTAATTCTTCGGAATAATTTAATTCAACCATTTTCAACCTAACAAATCACTAAATGGCTCAATTATCACGGTTTCCCCCACCGCCACATTGCCACGCTGTTGTTCAATACGAATAAAACAGTTGCTTTTCACAAAAGCACTAAACAGGTGCGAACCTTGAAAACCGACAGCTTGCACTTCAATTTTTCCTTGTGGATTGACCTGATAAAAACCTCGCTGAAAATCCAATCGTCCAACCGCTTTTTTCATTGGTGCAATGGCAGTGGCATGTAATAGGGTAGCGGGTTTGTAATCTGCCCCTGACAAACGAGCAATCACGGGCTGCACCAGCTGATAAAAGGTGACTAATGCGGAAACAGGATTGCCAGGTAATCCGCAAAACCACGCATTCGGCAATTTACCAAAGGCAAAAGGTTTACCAGGTTTCATTGCCAATTTCCAGAAATTTACTTCACCGATTTTTTCTAACACAGTTTTGGTGAAATCCGCTTCACCTACCGATACGCCACCACTGGTGATCAATAAATCTGCTTGCTCTTGAGCCGTTAAAAACGCCTGTTCAAATTGCTGTTCATTATCTGGCAAAATACCAAAATCTAACACTTCACAGCCGAGTTTTTCGAGCATTAATTTCACGGTAAAACGGTTAGTATCGTAAATTTGTCCCGCTTGCAACGGTTGTCCCACTGACACGAGTTCATCACCAGTGGAAAGCACCGCCACTTTTAAACGAGGATAAACTTCTATATCACAAATACCTAGGGATGCCAGTAATGGCAAGGAAACCGCGGTGAGTTTTTGTCCTTTTTTTAACACTACATCCCCGATTTTCACATCTTCCCCGATTCTACGAATGTTTTGATTTTTTTTAGGGAGTTCGGAAAGAGTGATCGTACCATTATCATTAAGTAACACATCTTCTTGTATCACCACTGTATCTGCTTCTACTGGTAACATTGCTCCTGTCATAATTCGCACCGCACTTTGAGCTTGCCATTCACCCATAAATGGATTACCAGCAAAGGATTTACCAGCCACGGATAAAGTAAGTGATTTATCCAAATCTGCCAAGCGTACTGCGTAGCCATCCATTGCGGAATTATCAAATGATGGTACATTAATCGGCGAAATTACATCTTCCGCACAAACTAAATTCACAGCTTGCTCAAGGCTAACTTTGTGATGAGTGGTGGGGGCTGGGAGTGTATTAAGTATTTTATCTAGGGCTTGTTGTAGAGTGAGCATAGGAATCCTTTTATCAAATATGACTAATATGTTTATTCTATACCAAAATTTTTCATCATGTTAATGAATATTCTGGTTTTATTCTTACTTGAATGTTTGCTAGAATAGCCGATATTTTATGGGAGTCGTAAATGAGCAATATTTCAACAGAGGCTATTAAGGTGCGTGATGCCTTGCTAGCAAAAGGGATTGAAACCCCGATGATCCACCTTTCCAAAAGCAAAGATCAACGCCGTGATGAAATTGAAAGTAAAATGCGTGATGTGTTGGCATTAATTGGACTGGATTTAACGGATGATAGTATTGAAGAAACCCCACACCGTTTAGCCAAAATGTTTGTTGATGAGATTTTTAGTGGATTGGATTATGCCAATTTCCCCAAAATTACCAACATTGAAAATCGCATGAAAGTCAGCGAAATGGTATTGGTGAATGATGTAACATTAACTAGCACTTGTGAGCATCATTTTGTGACTATTGACGGCACGGTTTCCGTTGCATATTACCCGAAAAAATGGGTAATTGGATTATCTAAGATCAATCGAGTAGTGGCATTTTTTGCCCAACGTCCACAAGTACAAGAACGTTTAACTGAGCAAATTTTATTAGCCTTTCAAACCATTTTAGAAACCGAAGATGTAGCAGTTTATGTAAAAGCCACTCATTTTTGTGTGAAATGTCGGGGTATTAAAGACAGTAATAGTTACACGGTCACTTCAGCTTTTGGTGGTGTATTTCTTGATGATCGGGAAACAAGGAAAGAGTTTTTAAGTTTGATTAATAAATAGTTTAAATTCGTGGGGGCATTATTGGTTTGCCCCCACAATATTTTCAACTTACTGCACTAATAAATAGAAATTATTTTGACCGCGTTTTACATTAAGAGCAATAGCAGACGGTTTTTCATCTAACGCATCGCGTAAGTCTTTTAAGGTTTTCACTGGTTGACGATTAACGCCTACAATCACATCACCTACTTTTAATCCCGCTTGTGAGGCTGGTGAGTTCTTTTCGATTTTTTCAATTTCTATACCTTCTTTTCCGTTAGTTAAAGAAGCACCTTCAAGGGCTGGTAAAATATTATCCGTGCTAGTTTCGCCTGATTTTGATAAATCATCTGCTTGTAACGTAACTTCAGATTTTTGGGTTTTACCATCACGTAAATAAGTTAATTCGAATTTTTTGCCAGCACCCGAAGTGGCAATTTTAGCCCGTAATTCAGCAAAACTTTTAATTCTTTGACCATTTAATTCAGTGATGACATCACCTGCTTTTAGACCTGCTTTTTCTGCTGCGGAATTTGGTAACACTTCACTAATAAATGCCCCTTGTTGAGCATCAATATTAAAGGCTTTGGCTAAATCGGCATTGAGTTCGCCACCTTTAATACCTAACATACCTCGGCGAACTTCACCAAATTCAATAATTTGTTGTACTAGATTGTTTGCCATATTTGACGGAATAGCAAAAGCGATTCCAGCATTACCACCACTTGGTGAGATAATGGCAGTGTTAATACCGATTAATTCACCTTTTAAATTGATTAATGGACCGCCAGAATTACCACGGTTAACCGCAGCATCTGTTTGAATATAGTTTTCATAAGTCCCACTATCTGAACCTGTCGAGCGACCAAGTGCAGAAACAATACCAGAGGTTACTGTTTGACCTAAACCAAATGGATTACCCACCGCAATAGTGAAATCACCAACACGTAATTTATCACTATCTGCTATGCTAATTTCAGTTAAGTTTTTTGGATTTTCTACTTGTACTAAGGCTACGTCAGATTGTTTATCCGCACCGACTACTTTACCTTTTAATTCTCGACCATCTTGTAACGTAATAGTAATTTTATCAGCATTGTTGATAACGTGATTATTAGTTAAAACATAGCCTTTTTCTGCATTAATAATTACCCCAGACCCCATGCCTCTAAATTGACGTGGGCTAGAGTTACGGTTGCCAAAAAAATCATCACCGAAGAAAAAACGAAATTCTTCTGGAATATCTTGATTTCCAACGGTATTTTTTTCTTTGCCCTCTACATTAATTGAAACAACGGCAGGAAGCACTTTTTCTAACATCGGAGCAAGGCTCGGTAATGTTGTGCCAACCACTTCATTCGGTAATTCTGCCATACTCATAATTGGTGTGCTTAATACGCTTAATCCTAATGCGATAGCTGTTAAGGCAAAACCAGTTTTTTTCATTTTCATAATATTTCCTTATCTAAAATTAAGTTAATAGTTTGCGTATGAATATGACAAGAAAATGGGGAAAATGTTCGAAATTTCAAGGGGAGAATTTAGAAAAAGGGAATAGAAAAGAGATATTTGGTATGATTATATTGGGTCATAAAATTTGCACCTTAGTAAGTTAGTTGTTAGTTTAACCGTTGGGGTGCAGATCAATTACTAAGTGCGGTATTTTTTTGCTAATTTTTCACCACATTCAATGCTGCAAAACTCTGCGACACAGGCATAATCTCAATCCGATTAATATTCACGTGAGCAGGTTGTTGATAAATCCATAACACGGCATTAGCAATATCTTCAGGTTGAATAGCATTGGTGCCTTTATACAGGTTAGCCGCTTTTTCATCATCCCCCTTAAAACGCACATTTGAGAATTCTGTTCCGCCACATAACCCCGGTTCAACGTTGGTGACTCGAATAGCTGTACCAGCTAAATCCGCTCTCAAATTTAAACTAAATTGTTTAACAAAGGCTTTGGTTGCGCCATAAACATTACCACCGGGATAGGGATAAGTGCCAGCAATAGAGCCTAAATTAATAATATGCCCTTGGTTGCGTTCTACCATTTTAGGTAAAATTTGGCGAGTTAAATAAGTTAAACCGATAATATTGGTATTAATCATGGTTAGCCAGTCATCAAAATGCGCTTGATGAGCGGGTTCTAAACCTAGGGCAAGACCAGCGTTATTGACTAACAATTCAATCTCCGCCCATTCGGTTGGTAGGCTGGCAAGTGCGGTGTTAATTTCGCTTGTTTTTGACACATCCATCACAAGGGGATAAAAATTCTCCCCTAGTTCGGTTTGTAATGCCTGTAATTTCTCTAAGCGGCGTGCTGCACCAATCACTTTATAGCCAGCTTTAACTAAACTTTTACATATAGCTTTACCAAAACCAGCGGATGCACCAGTGACTAAAATACTCATAAAACCTCCTTACTTAATTTGTTAACAGAGTGACTATTGTTTGTGATGCTATTGTTTTGTGACGCTATTGTTTCGTGACACAGGGGGCTTTTTCCACCTTGTCCAAAATTCCTTTATGGCGTAATAACGCATCTAAGGTTGGTTTACGACCACGGAACCGCTCAAATAGTTGCATCGGTTCTTCTGAACCACCACGAGTTAAGATTTCATCAAGGAAAGATTGTCCTGTGACAGGGTTAAAAATACCCTCTTCTTCAAAGCGAGAATAGGCATCGGAGGATAATACTTCTGCCCATAAATAGCTGTAATAACCTGCGGCATAACCACCAGCAAAAATATGGCTAAAACTATGAGGGGTTCTTACCCAGTCCACACCTTTAATCACAGCCACTTGATCTTTCACGGCTTTTAACGTGTCTAACACTTGATTAGCTTTGCCCACTTGATAATGATGATGCAGACGGAAATCAAATAAGCCAAATTCTAATTGACGTAATACAAACATTGCAGCTTGGAAATTTTTTGCCTTAATCAACTGTGTTAATTTTTCTTTTGGTAATGGTTCACCAGTTTGATAATGCCCTGAAATAAAGGCTAACGCATCTTCTTCCCAACACCAATTTTCCATAAATTGACTTGGTAATTCCACTGCATCCCAAGGCACACCATTAATCCCAGACACATCCCCCACATCAATCAGCGTTAACAGATGATGAATACCATGCCCAAATTCATGGAATAGAGTAGTGACTTCATCGTGAGTAAATAACGCTGGTTTATCCCCGATTGGAGCATTAAAGTTACAGGTTAAATAGGCGACAGGTTTTTGTAATGAGCCGTCTGTTTTTCGTTTGCGACCAATACAATCATCCATCCATGCACCACCACGTTTGTGTTCACGAGCGTATAAATCTAAATAAAAACTGCCGCGTATTTCATCCGTCTGATCGATTAAATCAAAGAAACGCACATCTTTATGATAGGTTTCCACATCAAAACGTTCTACTGCACGAATATTAAAAATGCGTTGCACAAGTTCAAATAAACCTGAAAGTACCCGTTCTTCAGGGAAATAAGGACGAAGTTCTTCATCATTGATAGCATATAACGCTTGTTTTTGTTTTTCACTATAAAAGGCAATATCCCAAGGTTCAAAATAGGTTACATTATAATTTTTAACCGCAAAGGCTTTTAATTCACAAAGTTCTTTTTCCCCCTGTGCTTTTGAGCGAGTAGCTAAATTTTCAAGGAAATCTAATACTTGTTGTGGATTTTCTGCCATTTTAGTGGCTAATGAAAGATCGGTATAATGCTCAAATCCTAATAATTTGGCGAGTTCTAAGCGTAAGGTTAGAATTTCATCCATAATGGTGGAGTTATCCCATTTGCCTGCATTAGGTCCTTGATCCGATGCTCGAGTAGCATAAGCACGATACATTTCTTCACGTAACGCTTGATTTTCACAATAAGTCAACACAGGCAAATAGCTTGGCATTTCAAGTGTAAAACGATAGCCTTGTAAACCTTTGCTTTCTGCCGATTGTTTAGCTAATTGCAACGCACTTTCAGGCAAGCCAGATAGCTCTTTTTCATCGGTAATCACTTTTTCCCAACCCATAGTTGCATCTAGCACATTATTACTAAACTGTGATGTTAAATCTGATAAACGAGCGACAATTTCACCATAGCGTTTTTGTTGTTCTGGTGGTAAAGAAATACCAGATAATTCGAAATCACGCAGGCTGTTTTCAATCGCTTTCTTTTGGGCTGTGGAATAGGTGGCAAATTCAGGGCTATTTTTTAAACTTAAATAGGCTTGATATAAGCCCTGATGTTGTCCTACCCAAGTACCATATTCCGACAATAAAGGCAGACAGGCTTGATAGGCATCACGTAATTCAGGGCTATTTTTCACCGCATTTAAATGCCCAACTGGGGACCAAGCCTTACTTAAACGATCATTGACTTCCGCCAATGGCTGATAAAAATTTTGCCAAGTAAACTGCGGTTGTTTTAACACCTGTTCAGTGACATCACGGCAATCTTGGATTAATTTTTCGACAGCTGGTTGAATATATTGTGGTTCAATGCGAGAGAATGGGGGTAATTTATTGTTTTCTAGTAATGGATTTGTCATAATCTATCCTTTGATATTTAATATTGATTTTCATTTCCGATATAATCTTGTTATATTGAGATGGATTGTAGCAAATCAAGTTAGTATTGTTAAATTTTATAAGGAATAAAATGAGATTTTTATATATTGGATTAGGATTTATTTGTATCGGATTAGGGGTTATTGGTGCATTTTTACCCGTGATGCCTACCACGCCTTTTTTATTGTTGGCTCTGTTCTTCTTTGGCAAAAGTTCTCAACGTTTACATCAATGGTTTTTGCAAACGGAAATTTATAAAAAACACTTAAAATCTTTTGATGAACAACGTGCTTTAACCAAGAAATCTAAAATTTCAATTTTGACTTTATCCACTGTGATGATGGCAATCAGTTTCTACTTTACGCCGATTTATGGCAGAATTTGTATTGTTATCCTGTTATTAATTGAATACTGGTTCTTTTTCTTTTGGATTAAAACCGTTGAGGAAGAGTAGAAAAAAAATAAGCACCTAATAAATTACAGCTAAGGAAGTTAGGTGCTTAATTAATTGAATTAAATTTTGGTGGAGCTGGGGGGAGTTGAACCCCCGTCCGAAATTACTCTACCTTCAGTACTACACGTTTAGTCAGTCTTTAATTTCGCTTACCCCCTGCGGACAGACACGCGAAGAATAAACTAGCTTGATTTAATTTAGTGTTTCGATCTCCAAGCCGAAGCGTCCACACGATCTCGTTTTGGTTTGACTCCGCTTGATCCCCGTCTTACGAGCGGAAGCTAGGGAGCGAAGGCTAAATGCAGGTTATTAAGCTGCTAAAGCGTATTGTTCGTCGTTTGCGACTATTATTTTGCGGTTTATTTACAAGGCCTACCGCACCTTGACGTGCACTTTGGGCTTTGCCAATCCCGTCGAATCCAAAATCAGCCCCAAAAAAGTTATTTTAGTATAACAGAGGTTGTGTAAAATTTAAAGAAAAATGCACCGCACTTTTAGATAGGTTGGGCTGTAGTTATCTAAAGTGCGGTGCATTTTTTAAGAGTTTTAAAAAATCGTTATAACGGAATGGAGGAGAAAAATACTAATAAAATCGGCGGAGCAATATTAGTTACAAAGCCAAAACTGATTGCAAGGGGAATAACTTCCATTCCGCCTGAACGTTGAATAATCGGTAATGTACAATCTAATGCCGTTGCACCAGCCAAACCAACCGCAGTTGAACGGTAGTGAAATATAAAAAAGGGAATGACAAATAAACTTACAATTTCCCTTGAAAGATCGTTAAAAAAGGCAATACTACCAAATTCCGCTCCCCAAGCATTATTAATTACGACACTAGATAACGAATACCAACCTAAGCCAGAAGAAATTGCTAACCCTTGTGTGATTGGCAATTTTAATAATAATGCAGAAATAATACCGCCAATTAATGAGGTAATGATCATAATTAGTCCAGTATAAATTCCACGTTTATTGAACAGGACTTCACGTAACGAAATACCGTTATTACGTAGTTGAATTCCTACAAAGAAAATCAACGCAATGAGTACATAAGTGCTGATCCCAAAAGGTAAATTAACAGAATCTTTGCTAAACAATCCTACCACGAAGCCAGTCAGTACCATTGAGCATAATTTGGCACTATCTAATAACAATTTCCAACGTGGCGGAATATTCTGATGTAAATGTTTTAATGGTGCAGGATTAAGTTTATCAAATGTTACTAACCCAATGATATTACAACTAATAATGCAAATACTGAAAGTTAAAGCCGATAACCCGATGACAGGTAATTTTGTGGCAACATCCTCTAATTGACCAAGGGATACCCCCATTACAAACAAAATCGTGTATAGCAACACCATCACAATTTTATTAATTGCGGCTAAAAATCCATAATGATGAGTTTTGATCAAATACCCCAACAACATAGGGATTAAGACAATAAGTAAGCCTTCGAGCATAATTTTCCTTGTACAAAAATAGGGGAGTAGTATAACATTTTATTCAAACAGAAAAATGGGGGAAATAATGTATTTACGTCAATTAGATATTGCCAATTTTCGTGGTATTAAACGTTTATCTATTTATTTTAAACCGAATATGGTATTAATCGGTGAAAATGCGTGGGGGAAATCAAGTTTATTGTCTGCTTTAAGTTTGATATTAAATGGTAGCCAGACTTTATATCAATTTGTTGCACAAGATTTACATATTTCTCCACAAGATTCCCAAGATATTACCTTGTTATTTTGTTTTTGTGAACAGAAACAAAATGAATTTCGTGATAATCATTTATATCAACATTTATTGGTATCTCATAAAGATGGTTTACAAAGATTATATTTGCGTGTGTCGGGTGAAAAACAAGGGGATAATTTAATTACCAGTTATACCTTTCTAAATGAATTAGGGGAGGTTGTGATTGAAAAAAATAGCCAGAAAATCGCACAATATTTAATAAAAAATTATCCCGTATATCGTTTCCGAGATGCTCGTTTAAATAATGCTAAAATGGAATGTTTACCACTATCATGGCAAGGTGATGAGAGTTTAAAAAATGAATTTCTTGCGGTGGGACATTTGTTGCAATATTATTTTTTAGATAGCCATCATTTTACCGATTTTCAAGTTGATCCTACTTTATTATGGGAGCAATTAAATAGTTTATGTTTTCGTTTACGCCAAGATAATACACATTATATTCAGAAACAATTAATGGTTTTTTTACGTTCATTATTTTGGCAAGAACAAACGAATATCAAGGCACTTCGCCCGATTATTATTTTTGAAGATCTTGGTTCTCGTTTACATCCTAGAATGGCATCTATTGTGTGGGAATTATCACAATATTTACCTATCCAACGGATCACTACAACCAATTCTGTTGAACTGATTTCCCAAGTAAATTTATCATCTATTTGTCGTTTAGTTCGTTACTTAGATAAAACCGTTGCATATAGTCTAAGCTACCACGATATTAACAAAGATGATTTACGCCGTTTAACCTTTCATATTCGACATAATCGCAGTCTTGCCTTATTTTCCAAAATGTGGATATTAGTGGAAGGGGAAACCGAAGTCTGGGTATTGTCGGAATTAGCCAAATTACTAGATATTAATTTACCTGCGGAAGGCATTCGTATCGTTGAATTTGCACAGTCTGGTTTGAAACCCTTAATCAAATATGCCAAAGCGATGGGGATTGAGTGGTATGTATTAACAGATGGTGATGAGGCTGGGCATAAATATGCGGATACCGTGCGAGAATTGGCAGATGAGCAAGATATTTTAAGCAACCGCTTAACCACGTTACCTCGCCCAGATATTGAACATTTTTTTTATACTGAGGGTTTCGCCGATATTTTTGTAAAATTAGCTAACTGGAAAGAAACACCTCATCAATCTCGTCCGATGCACAAAATTATTCAACGAGCAATTCAACGTACATCAAAACCTGATCTTGCCATTGCGTTATCTAATGAAATGGCAAGACGTGGTTCGCAAGCTATTCCATTATTATTTAAACGATTATTTTCGAAAGTATTAAATTTAAGTCGAACTCAATAGTGTTTTTTTATATGATAAAATAAATGAAATGAAAAAATAAAGGATAAATTAATGCCACAAAATGCTGAAACTCATAAATTAGACGATATTATTCAACTATTTAATCAATGTTTTTATGAACAATTTAACACCAAATTAGTCAAAGGTGGTGATGAACCGATTTATTTACCCGCTAATGATGATGTACCTTACAATGCCATTTATTTTGCTCGTGGTTTTTACAGCAGTGCATTACATGAAATTGCTCATTGGCTAGTGGCTGGTAAAGAACGTCGTAAATTAGAAGATTTTGGTTATTGGTATGAACCTGATGGACGCTCAGAACAACGTCAACGTGACTTTGAAAAAGCCGAAGTTAAACCGCAAGCCTTAGAATGGATTTTATCCACCGCAGCCAATTTCCGTTATTTTGCCAGCAGCGATAATTTAAACGGGGAAGTTGGCGATACGATGCCATTTAAATTAGCGGTTTATGAACAGGTAAAAATCTATGCTGAAAAAGGCTTACCAAAACGGGCGGAAACTTTACGTAAAGCGTTGAGTGAATTTTATGGCACGGAAGATGGTATTGATTTGGCGAAGTTTGATGTGAACAAAATTTAATAGGCAAAAAATCTTACATATTTTCCACCGCACTTTGATTTGGGTGAATATGACGATTTAACGGTGCTGGCAACGGTTCAGGTTCTCCCAAAAAGTGCGGTTTCTTTTCAGTAATTAATTCCCACACCATTAAAAAACGAGCAAAAATTTCACGCAAACGAGTTTCAGTATAAATATTAGGATTATCTGCTACAAAGCAAATCGCATCAATGTGATGGTATTTAGCAATAAACAAGGCTCGTTCACAGTGGAAACGTTGCGAAATAATAATCATTGGTTCTGCCTTAAACACTTCTTTAGCTCGGATAATACTGTCTAAGGTGCGAAATCCTGCATAATCAGGAAATAAATATTGTGGTTCAATCCCCATTTTGATGAGATCTCGCTGCATGGTTCTTGGCTCGTTATATTGTAAGGTTCGGTTGTCGCCACTTAATAAAATATAGTCTATTTTTTCAGCATCAAACAGAGCTTTAGTGCTTTCTAAACGGTAATTATAGAACTGATTAGGCGTGTTTTTAGTCACATATTTGGCAGTACCTAACACTACTGCATAAGGACGATAAGGTGTCTGCTCAATGTTATGATAGATATCATCACGCACTTTATAACTGACAAATTGATCGATAGAGATAAGCATTAAAATCACAAGCACAATCAAACTAGCGAATGTATAAATCAATCGCCTTATGGTTATTTTAGTTAAATAATAAACTAGCTTATTCTGTTGTGACGTTGATTGCATTTATGATCCTAAATAGAAACCCCATTCTGTCGAACAACAGAATGGGGGATATTTTATTATACCGCAAATGGATCTTGTAAAATCATGGTTTGTACACGATCTGGACCTGTGGAAAGAATTGCAACAGGTACACCAGTAACTTGTTCAATACGTTTTACATAATTGCGAGTAGCTTGTGGTAATTGATTCACATCGGTGACACCAAAGGTATTTTCTTTCCAACCTGGCATACTTTCGTAAATTGGTTCAACGCCTTCCCAGTCTTTGGCAGAAAGGGGGGCGAAGTCCACCACATTCCCATTCGGTAATTTATAACCGATACAGATTTTTACTTCATCAAAACCATCTAGTACATCTAATTTTGTCATACAGAAACCAGAAATACTGTTGATTTGAATGGCACGACGCATTGCCACCGCATCAAACCAACCACAACGGCGTGGACGACCTGTGACCGCACCAAATTCATTGCCTTTGCGTGCAATTTCGGCACCTACATCATCAAATAATTCTGTAGCAAATGGACCGCCTCCGACACGAGTACAGTAGGCTTTGATAATACCTAAAATATAGTCTAGGTTACGTGGACCAAAACCAGCACCCGTTGCCACCCCACCTGCGGTAGTATTTGAACTGGTGACAAATGGATAAGTACCGTGGTCAATGTCTAACATTGTCCCTTGTGCACCCTCAAATAAGATATTGTCACCATTTTTGCGAGCCGTGTCTAATAGGGTACTGATATCAGCCACCATACCAATTAACACATCTGCTATTGCCATAACATCATCTAAGGTTTTTTGATAATCCACAGGTTCGGCTTTATAATAGTGAACCAGTTGGAAATTGTAATAATCTAAAATATTTTTAAGTTTTTCGGCAAATTTTTCACGGTTAAATAAATCGCTTACCCGTAACCCTCGACGAGCCACTTTATCTTCGTAAGCTGGACCAATACCACGCCCAGTTGTACCGATTTTATTATTACCTAATGCGGCTTCACGAGCATGATCCATCGCCACATGATAAGGCAGAATTAATGGGCAAGCTTCAGAAATCAACAAACGTTCACGCACTTTAATGCCACGGCTTTCTAATTCGCCCATTTCTTGCATTAGTGCGGATGGTGAAAGTACAACACCGTTACCGATCAAACAAGTTACGCCTTCACGTAAAATACCGCTTGGAATTAAACGTAATACGGTTTTCTCACCATTGATAATCAAAGTATGACCTGCATTATGTCCACCCTGATAGCGAACTACATACTTGACACGATCGGTTAATAAATCAACGATTTTGCCTTTCCCTTCATCGCCCCACTGGGCGCCAAGGACAACAACACTTTTTCCCATAATAATTTCCTGTTAGTGTTTTAAAATACAACCTAGATACTTTACTATTTTTTAGTTTAAAGCTCAATAAAAAAGCCTAACCAAAAGATTAGACTTCTTTTCTTAACTATTTTTTCGGTGCTTGCATATAGCGGAAGAACTCACTATTTGGTTTTAAAAGCATCATATTTTCAGATCCCGTAAAGCTATTTTCGTATGCTTTCAAACTGCGTAAGAAACTGTAAAATTCTGTTTCATGAGCAAAAGCATCAGAATATAACTTAGCCGCTGTCGCATCGCCTTCACCACGTAATACCTGAGCGGTTTTATTTGCATTAGCGGTAATTAAGGTGACTTTACGATCCACATCCGCCTGAATAAATGCCGCTTTCTCTTTACCTTGTGAGCGGTGTTCGCGAGCTACCGCATCACGTTCTGCACGCATACGTTGATAGATAGAAGATGATACTTCATCAGGTAAATTGATTTGTTTTACACGAACATCAATCACTTCAATACCCAATTCTGCTGTGCTATCTTGTCCTGTACTAAGTGATTTTTTCGCATCCGCCATTAATTCACCGCGTGTACCCGATACAATATCTTTAATGGTACGTGAACCAATTTCAGAACGCAAACGGTCGTTGACTTTACGGCGTAATAAATTTGATGCTTGCGTAAAATCACCGCCACCTGTAGAAGTAAAGAAACGACCAAAATCACTGATACGCCATTTCACATAAGAATCCACTAAAAGGTCTTTTTTCTCTACGGTAACAAAGCGATCAGCTTGACCATCTAAGGTTTTAATACGGGCATCAAGTAATTTCATACTATCCAACACTGGCACCTTAAAGTGTAACCCTGGGGAATAGACTTTTACTTTATTATCAGCATCACGTTGCACCTTACCAAAACGCAACATAATACCACGATTACCTTCTTGCACGACTACAATACTAGAATAAAGTATCAACGCTAAAACGATCACAATCGGAGTTAAAAATTTACGCATTAGTTAAATCTCCCTTGACGTGAATTGTTGGTTGAATCTGGTGTAGCAGAAACTGGCTTAGAATTCACCGCACTATTTGGAGTTATGCTAGGAATACTTTTCTCAAAACGTTGAACTTCAGTTTCTGGTGTTGTTTGTGGTTTTTGTCGTAATAATTGATCTATTGGTAGTACAGTCAAATTATTCCCAGCATCCATCATAACTTTTGGTGTTTTTGCCAGCATATTTTCCATGGTTTGAATATACAAACGTTCTTTTAATACATCAGGTGCTGATTTAAATTCAGGTAATAAACGTTGGAAACGTTCGACTTCACCTTTTGCTTCTAACACAATTTGCTCTTTATAAGCCGTTGCTTCTTCTAAAATACGTTGTGCATTACCTCGAGCAATCGGTTCACGTTCACGGGCGTAGGCTTCTGCTTCACGGATATAACGTTGTTCATCTTCCTGTGCTTTAATGGCATCATCAAAAGCATCTTTGACATCCTCTGGGGGACGAGCAGACTGGAAATTGACATCAAGCACTTCCAATCCCATATCATAAGGCTTGATAATTTCGTTTAAGGCTTTCCAAGTGTCTTCACGTACCACAGAACGTCCTGTGGTTAGAATATTATCCATCGTCATGTGACCAACCACATAACGCAAAGCACTGTCTGTAGCTTGTCCAAGACTGTCTTCTGCATTAGTAACACTAAATAAAAATCTGGCAGGATCCTGTACACGATATTGCACCGTCATTTCTACTTTTACCATATTTTCATCTTGGGTCAGCATAGAACCTTGGGTTTTTAATTCTTTTACTTGCTCCACATTAACTGGAATCACTTTATCCACAAAAGTTGGTTTCCAGTTCAAACCAGGTTGCACAATAGAATGTAATTGACCAAAACGCGTGACTACACCACGTTCTGCTTCTTTCACCGTATATAAGCCGCTTAATCCCCACATCACAGCTCCCACAAGTACGGCAATAGGCAATAATTTACCCACATTGATTTCTGAGAATTTATTGTTTTGTTGATTATTTGAACTATTACCATTTTTTTTGCCTGATAATTTTTGCAGCAAATTAGTAAAGGCTTCTTCTAAATCAGGAGGAGATTGTTCATCATTTCGCTTGTTTTTAGGTTCATCCGTTGATTGATTGTTAGGCTTTTGCCCTGACGAATTACCTGAATTCGTCCCAGGTGCTGCCCAAGGATCTTGATCCTGTGCCATTCATATTCTCCAAGTAGTTAACAAAATTTTTACATCGATTTGAGATTGTAACAGATTATCCACGATTTGCATGTTTCATTATGCGATCTTTCTGTACTTTCCATTCCCGATCTTTAATATCTTCACGTTTATCGTGTAATTTTTTACCTTTTGCGAGTCCTATTTTAATCTTTGCCCACGCACTTTTCCAGTAAAGTGACAGGGCAACAATGGTATAACCATCACGATTTGCTTTACCAAATAAGGTATCTAATTCTCGTTTATTTAATAGTAATTTCCGCGAGCGAGTAGGGTCACAAATAATATGGCTAGATGCCACGCTTAAAGGTTGAATTGTTGCCCCAAACAAATAGGCTTCACCATGATTGAAAATAACATAGCTATCACTGATATTTGCTTTTCCTGCTCGCATTGATTTAACTTCCCAACCTTGCAAGGAAAGCCCAGCTTCGATTTCATCTTCAATAAAATAATCGTGTCTAGCACGTTTATTTAAGGC
The DNA here is from genome assembly GCF_042485795.1 of Lonepinella sp. MS14435. Taxonomy (GTDB): domain Bacteria; phylum Pseudomonadota; class Gammaproteobacteria; order Enterobacterales; family Pasteurellaceae; genus Lonepinella. The sequence continues at coordinate 1,478,134 of NZ_CP169368.1, read as the reverse complement.
AATAGTATTTGAACCTGCTTTGATTTTTTTCTTTGTCATAATATTCGGCTGATTTCGAAAGATTGCATAATTCTACCTAATATGGGGACAATGTACAAATAAACAAAGGGAATTATAAAGAAAAAGTGCGGTAAAAATATTATAAATTTTACACCGCACTTGATATTGTAAGAAAAGGCTTATTCTAACGTCCCACAAAAACGATAGCCCTCGCCGTGAATAGTGGAAATGATTTCGGGCGTACCAGCGTGATCTTCAAAATGTTTACGAATGCGGCGAATGGTCACATCAACGGTACGATCATTTTCTTTCAACTCACGCCCAGTCATTTTTTTCAATAATTCTTCGCGAGTTTGAATTTTACCTGGGTTTTGACAGAAATGTACCATTGCGCGAAACTCACTGCGTGGTAATTTCAATATTTCACCGTCAGGATTAATCAACGCATGTTGATTAATATCTAATACCCAACCATTAAAATGATAAGCATCTACTTTTTGCTTACCTTTGTCTTCTCCCATTGTTCGCTGTAATAAATTACGAGCTCGAATGGCTAATTCTCTAGGGTTAAATGGTTTAGTGATGTAATCATCTGCACCGATTTCTAAGCCTAAGATTTTATCTACTTCATTATTACGACCAGTTAGAAACATCAATGCTGTTTTAGTATGCTCACGTAGTTCACGAGCTAACATTAAACCATTTTTACCAGGTAAATTAATATCCATGACAATTAAATGGACTTCTTTATTAGCTAAAATTTGTTGCATTTGATTACCATCACAAGCCTCAAGGGTGTTATAACCTTCAGCTTGAAAAATACTTTTTAGTGTATTTCGGGTAATAGTTTCATCTTCAACAATCAGAATTTGTGGCGTAGCCATTGTTAACTCCCCTTCAAAATAGATATCACAGTTAATGTGAAAAATATAATAAATTATTCTATATTTGTAACAATCTAGCAACAATAAATATTTGTAATTATACGCTAATTTTATGATCTATATCATAAAATTTGATTATTGCTCATGTTGCGGTTTAGGTATTTCTGATAAACAATGTGGACAGTTTAAAAAATGTTTTTCATTATTCTGAGCTTCCCCACTGTGATGAACAATATAATGTCCCATTTTTTTCGCTTTAGTATCTAAATAAGCTCGATTGTAACGATTTTCCCCGACATTCAAAGGAACTCGCTCAACCACATTAATACCTGCTTTTTTCATGGTATCAATTTTAACTGGGTTATTGGTGAGTAGGCGAACTTGATTAACACCTAATAGCTCAAAAATATCCGCACAAACTGAAAAATTACGCTCATCAGCAGCAAAACCTAGTGCTAAATTGGCTTCAATAGTATCCATTCCCTGATCTTGTAACGCATAGGCTTTAATTTTATTAATTAAACCAATGCCACGTCCTTCTTCTCGGTGGTAAATTAATATGCCACGTCCTTCTTCACTAATTTGACGTAGGGCAGTGGCAAGTTGAAAACCACAATCACATTTTAAACTATATAAAGTATCTCCAGTCAAACATTCGGAGTGAATACGAGATAAAACAGGTTTGCCGTCAGTTACATCTCCCATTACTAACGCAATATGTTCTTTCTTACTATCTGGTAATTCAAAACCGACAATTTTAAACATACCAAATTCAGTAGGTAAATTGGCTTCAGTCACAAGCTGAATTTTTGCCATAGAATAAATCCTTATTTTTCTTTTAGTTTTCTAATGATAAAATACAATTTTTATTACATACATAGGAAGCTTGCTATGCTAAGACGCTTGTCATTATATACTTTTTTACTTTGTTTTGTGCCATTTTTTGCTTGGATTTTTTCGTGGCAATGGCACGGTGACAGCCATTTGACATCATTTGATTATTTTTTATATTGGTTAACGGAAACGGGTAGCGTACCTTATGCAGTCATCAGCTGCGGGGTATTAGCCTTATGTTTCTTACCAATTTTTTCCAGTAAATCAAAATGGATTAGTGCGGTAATTATTATGGTAATTTCTATGCTGATTACGCAGGGCATTAAAACCGCCGCAAAAACGGTTTTTGCCGAACCCAGACCTTATGCTTCAGCTTTAGCTGAACAAAGTGGAGTTACTACAGATTATTTTTATGATCAAACTCGTGAGCAACGAGCCATGATTGTTAGTCAATTTTATGCAAATAAAGCGGAAGTACCTACATGGTTGGTTCATCATCGTGAAAATGAAACGGGTTATTCTTTCCCATCAGGTCATACGATATTCGCTGCCAGCTGGTTATTATTAGCGGTAGGGTTTACTCAAATTGTGGGACGTTGTCGTATGTCTTCAAAAATTTTAGTATTGGGTATCTTGCTTTGGTCAGTGTTAATGTTGGTAAGCCGTTTACGCTTAGGTATGCACCACCCGATAGATTTATTAATTAGCACATTAATTGCGTGGTTAGTCCATTTACCGTTATTCTTTTATATTGAACAAAAACAGTTTTTTCAGCAAAATAGCGTTGAATTGGTAAAATAGTGCGGTGAAAAAAATAGGAGTTTTTTTATGTTATATGGTTTAGATATTGGTGGTACCAAAATTGAATTGGCTGCCTTTAATGAAAAGTTAGAAAAACAATATAGTGAACGGATTGAAACCCCCAAAGAAAGCTATCAACATTGGTTACAAGCGATTGTTGGATTAGTTAATCGTGCTGACCAAAAATTCGGTTGTAAAGGCACTGTGGGATTAGGTGTGCCGGGATTTGTTAATCGAGAAACTGGATTAGCTGAAATTACCAATATTCGAGTCGCAGATAATAAGCCGATTTTGCGTGATCTTTCCGAATTATTAGCTCGTGAAGTAAGAGCCGAAAATGATGCTAACTGCTTTGCGTTATCCGAAGCATGGGACGCAGAAAATCAGCAATATCCTTTCGTATTAGGACTAATTCTAGGCACAGGCTTTGGTGGGGGATTAGTGTTTAATGGTAAAGTACATTCTGGCAAAGTCGGTATGGCAGGGGAGTTGGGACATTTACAACTGAATTATCATGCTTTAAAACTATTGGGTTGGGATAATGCTCCAATTTATCCTTGTGGTTGTGGCAATAAAGCTTGTTTAGATACCTATTTATCTGGACGTGGCTTTGAAATGTTATACCGTGATTTAAAAGGTGAAAATTTATCTGCCAAAGAAATTATTGAACGTTTTTATGCGAATGATCAAACTGCGGTGGATTTCGTTAAACTTTTTGTAGAATTAATGGCAATTTCCCTTGGTAATATTATCACCGCTTTTGATCCGCACTTGATTGTGTTCGGCGGTGGATTATCTAATTTTGATCATCTATATGAGGCTTTACCAAAAGCCTTACCGCCACATTTAATGCGAAGTGCTAAAGTGCCATTGATTAAAAAAGCTAAATATGGTGATTCAGGCGGTGTGCGAGGTGCAGCAGCGTTGTTTTTGGATAAGTAATTAAATTAATAGACCCCGTTTCAAACAGGGTCTATTTTGTTATGATGATAATTATTTAAACCAACCTGTTGGTGTAATGGTTGAATTTTCTTTTAAGCGTAAAGCCCCCACCACAACACGGAAAATATACCAAATACAAACAGCTAAAATAATTAACGCTCCAATCCCAATAACTGAGAGAATACCTCCAATGACGAAACCTAATAAGGTTCCCCAAAAGGTTTTAATTAAGAAACGATAATGATCTTGGTAAATCCCCAAAACTTCTTCTTTCTTGATATAAGCGAGAATAACACCCGCAATGGCTGGTAATCCGCCAAAAAGAATACCTGCACCAAATAAGGCGTAGGCAATCCATAGCGTAGAACGTTGGTTATCATTGTTTGGTATTACATCCTGATTCATAAAAACTCCTATAATAAAGAAAACTGAACAATACCGAAATCTAAACTAATAAAAGATAATTAGCAACTTATTTTTAAACTGCGGTGGATTTTACCTGAATTTTCACACCAACAGGATCTGTGCTTAATGGTTTTTTAATCCGTGCAGTTTCTACGCAGAGCATGGTTTTATATCCGATGTCTGACATACTACTAGTTGGTTTATGCCACGGATTCCACACTACAATTTCTGAAGCATTAATATGTTCAACAGTAATAATACGTTGATTGAATTTATCTTCAATTAATGTAGCACCGTTTTCTGCGGAATAAATACAATCGACATTTTCCTCAATAGAACGTGGTGATGGCACAGTTTCTTGTTGTTGAGTTAATTGATTAAAGGTACTAATCGGTAAATTATGTAATAAAGTTTGTACTATATCGCCCACCTTAAAATAGCTATGTAAGGCTAATTGTGCATTGTTTTGATGATAATTAGTAAAAATTAATTCACATTGTTGCGAGAATATCATTTCGATTTTAGCTATGGCTGTTTTATCTTCAGCTAACAAAGAAAGGGTAATTTTGACTTTATCTTGATGAATGTCATAATCGGTTAAATCCCATAAACTAATACGAGCAAAACCATGTGCTGGCGTTCCACCATTACCAAACCACGGAAAACAAATAGGCACACCACCACGAATTGCCGAACCTTGTTTAAATGGCTCAATCTCACTTAACCAAAATACATCTTGCTTGCAATGTGCAGGTTGCCAACTGAATAAATGAGCACCTTGTAGAGCAATTTTTGCCGTGCCGACAGGGTGATTGAGTTCTAATACGGGGATTTCATTATATTGATAAAGACGAAGTTCATTACTTATAGATTTGATTAAAGTGCGGTACATAATTTTTCCTTTTTATGTGATAAATCAATGTCGCTAAATTGTAACACAAACTCACTTCGCCAAATAGCGTTTCAACAAAAACACAGGTATCCCTGAAAATACAATCAACGATAAGCCATACACCGCAACAATAGAATATTGCAACCCTTCTTCTGCGTGCCACAATTCAATGGACAGGGTGGAAAGTTGGCGTGGCGAAAGAATTAAGGTTACAGTTAATTCTTTACTCATTTGCAAAAAACATAAGCAAAACCCTGCAATTAAACCAGGGGAAACCAAAGGTAAAATCACACGGCGGAACAGTCGCCAACGGGTTTTACCTAATGAATCAGAAATCCACTCAATACCTGTGGGAATTTGCTCAATGGACGAACGTAAAGCTGTTTGAGCAAGAGGCAAATAGAGCATTAAATAGGCTGGGAAAAGCACATAATGGGTTTGATAAATAGATGGAAAATACAACAAGCTATATTTGGCAACGGCAAAGCCAATCACCACCGCAGGAATGGCGTGCAAAATAAAGGGGAGACGTTCAATATATTGGGTAAAGGGGGATCGGTAACGAATGGAAATCCACACCAACGGAAAGGCAATTATTAGCGTAATCAACGCCGCACTTAAGGTCAGCCAAAGGGTGCTAAACAGCACGCTGAAATAATCCGACCATTGAAAATACTCACTATGAATCGCCGATCCTTCCCATATCCACTGAATTAAAATCACCACAGGCACCAAAATGCCCAACACAAAAATCGACAAAATAAAGCCAATAGCGAGCCATTCAAATTTGCCCAACGAGATCGGGGCAGGGGGCGAAATCAACCCTTTGCCCACACGCACAATTTGTTCATTGCCACGCAATTTTAATTCAAAGCCGACAATAACAAAGCACAATAACACCAACACTAAACAAAGCAACACGGCTTCTTGGGTGTTGTAATAGGCTTCAAATTCATTAAAAATCGCCACACTAAAGGTTTTGTAACCCAAAATCGCCACCGCCCCAAATTCAATCAATAAATGTAACGCAATCAATAAGATGGCATTACCAATGGCAGGGCGTAATTGGGGAAGAATGACGTGAATAAAGGTATACCAACGAGAACGATTAAGCGAATAGCTCACCTCTTCCCACGCTGAATCAAGCCGTTTCAGTGTGGCGGAAATCGGCAAAAATGCCAACGGAAAAGACACTAATATCATCACAAAACAGGCACCGAATAAGCCAGAAAATAACACGGTATCCACACTAAACCACGTGAAACTGCTGACGATAGACGGAATACACAAAGGCAGGCTGATTAAGGTGGTCAACAAATTTTTGTAGCGAATTTGACAACGTTCCAACAAAAAAGCACAGATTAACGCCAGTAAAATCGCCGTGCTGGTAACAATAAAACAAAGCAATAGGGTGTTTAATAATAACCGTGCGGTTTGGGCGTTAAATAATAATTGGGAAATTTGACTAGCGTTGCTGGAAAGACCGTATTGAGCAATATACAGAAAAGGAAAACACATCGGCAAAATAATAAAAATTACCACCGCACTTAGCCAAATTGGAGGACGTTTGATGTTCGTTTGCATCGTAAAATCGGGGTGTACAACGACACCCCGAATCCTTTTTATTGAATACCTGCTTCTTTAATCAACGTTTTTGCTTCTTCAATTTCGGCGTAATTATTAAAGGTGGTTTTTGGTGGATTTAAACTATCCAGAGGCACTAAATAGCTCACAGGTGAAACGGCTTTCGCATTGGTTGGCCATTCGCCTGATGTGGAAATATAGGCTTCTTGTCCATCTTTGCTGGTTAAGAATGCCAAGAATTGTTGCGCTTCTTTTTGCTGTTTAGACGCTTTCAACACCGCTGCTGCTGAGAAACTCAAGGCAGAATCCGCATCCGCATTACGCATATAATGGATTTTTGCTTGCACATTTTCTTGTCCTTTTTCTTTGTAAAGGCGTTCCAAATAATATTGGTTAATCATCGCCACACCTAATTCACCCGCATCCACTTTTTTCAATGCAGGCGTATGACCAGTAATAGATTGCCCATTTTCTTTCATTGTTTTTAAGAACGCTTTGGTGGCATCTAAACCGTGTAATTTTTTATAAATGGCAATTTGATCCACTAATGCACCAGAACCTGGGTGATAAGAGAAATTGCCTTTCCATTTTGGATCATTAACCATTTCTGTCCAAGATTTTGGCAAATCTTTTTCCGCAATTTTATTCGGGTTATACGCCAACACACGGCTACGCACACCGATTGGCACAAAATCTTTTTTCGGGGCTTGTGGCACGTTTTCGCCTTTTACGTTGGCTAATGCGTCATCGCCCACTGGTGCTAGTAAACCAGCTTCACTTAAGGAAAGGAATGGACCTGTGCTTTCAGCGATAAAAATATCCGCAGGCGATTTTGCTCCTTCTTCTTTCAACAAGCCTGCTAATTCAGGGGTTTTACCTGTTTTTAATTCAACTTTAATGCCTGTTTTTTCGGTAAATAATTGGGCTGCTTTTTCTACGCCTGCATTTTTGTGCTGACCGTTATATACCAACAGATCTGCCATTGCTACATTAGATAACATTAAACCTGCGACAGTAAAGCCTGTTAAAATCACGTTTTTTTTCAATAACTTTTTCATTGCAATACCTTCTTATAAATGATGAATCATATCCATTGACCTTTTAAAAGTCTTTTTTATACTAAACTAGATAAGAATGATTTTCAATAATATTTATAGGTAGAATTTAGCTCGTTCATGAACCTGCAAAATATAACTTTCCCCCGTGTATAAACGAAAGGTGTTAGATAATGAAAAATCCAACGTTTGCCCTGCAATATCCACCCAAACACGGCTATGTTTGCCTTGAAATTGCTGTTTTAATAATTTCACCAGAGTACCTGATGACGCAAGTGCGGTTAAATTTAAGGGAGATTTTGCCTTTTTATCTACTGGTGTAAGCGTAATACATTCGGGGCGAATCATCAATTTTCCCAGTGAATCAAGGGGGGCATTATTGGGGTGAATATTGACTTGACCTAACAAACATTGTACCTGTTCAGAGGCAATTAACAGGGCATCAATAATCAATGTATCCCCGATAAATTGTGCAATTTCTAAGCTATTGGGGTGATAATACATTCCCTGAGCCGTATCTAATTGCACCAATTTTCCATTAAATAACAAGGCAATACGATCCGAACAAAGCAAGGCTTCTTCGCAATCGTGAGTGACAAGAATGGCGGATGTTTGACTGCGTTTTAAAATCGCCAACAATTCATCTCGAATTTGAGATCGCAAATATTGATCTAACGCCGAAAAGGGTTCATCTAACAAAATTAACGCAGGCGACACTACTAACGCCCGAGCCAATGCCACACGCTGTTGCTGTCCACCTGAAAGCTGATGTGGCATAGCATCGGCAAAATCCGTCATTCCTGTCAGTGCTAAAATTTCACCAATTTTCTGCCGTTCTTCAGACAATTTTCCCTTACCATCACCTAAGCCATACGCTACATTGTGATACACCGACAAATGCGGAAATAAAATCCCTTCTTGCACCACATACCCCACGTTCCGATCACGAGGATGAATAAATGTCTTTGGCGAACAAACCAAACGATCTCCAATATAAATTTTCCCCTGTTCTGGTCGTTCAAAGCCTGCTATCGCACGCAATAACGTGGTTTTGCCACAACCTGATGGTCCTAACAGGGTTAAAATTTCCCCTTTTGCCAGTTCAAAGGAAATATCATGATTCACCTGATGTTTACCATCATAGCTTTTGTGTAGGTGAGAAAGCGTGAGAATGGGTAATGGGGACATGGCAACCTTAAATTTGTTTGATAAACTTGTCTTTTTATCATATCAAGATGATACAATACCGCAAAATGAATAATCAAATAAATAATAATGTCGAAGCAATCTGAAATAATTCAAATTTTCTCTGAAACTGGGGCGTTAAGCCAGCAGATTAGCGGTTTTCGTCCCCGTCAGGAACAGCTTGACATGGCAACTGCGGTGGAAAAATCTATTAAAAATCGCACCGCACTTGTCGTTGAAGCTGGTACTGGTACGGGAAAAACCTTTGCTTATCTAGTCCCAGCTTTATTAGCCAAAAAGAAAACGATTATTTCAACTGGTTCAAAGAACCTACAAGATCAATTATTTAAACGTGATTTGCCAGCCATTAAACAAGCATTAAATTACACAGGTAAAATCGCCCTGCTCAAAGGACGTGCCAATTATTTGTGTTTGGAACGAATGGAACAGGTGAAATATATGGGCTTAGTTGGGGATAAATCCATTTTAGTGGATTTAAGCAAAGTACAAAAATGGCAAATTAGCACCCAAACAGGGGATCTGTCCGAATGTAGTACATTGCCTGAAGATAGCCCGATTTTGCCACAATTAACCAGTACAACTGATAGCTGTTTAGGCTCGGATTGTCCACATTATAACGATTGTTATGTGGCATTGGCTCGTAAAAAGGCATTGGCAGCAGATTTGGTCGTAGTCAATCATCATTTATTTTGTGCGGATATGGCGGTGAAAGAAAGTGGCTTTGCTGAGCTTATTCCTGATGCGGAAGTCATTATTTTTGACGAAGCTCATCAACTGCCTGATATTGCCAGTCAATATTTTGGGCAAACTCTCACATCTCGCCAGCTATTTGATATTTGTAAAGATTTACAAATTGTCTATCGTACCGAAGTGAAAGATATGCAACAGCTTGGAGTAGCTAGTGATCATCTGTTAAAAATGGTGCAAGATTTTCGTTTATTACTTGGAGAGGGTAATCAACGTGGCAACTGGCGAGATTTATTGCGACAAACCGCGGTGCAAAAAGGGCTAGAAATTTTACAAGAAAAATTGGATTTCACCGCCGAAGTGGTGAAACTTGCTTTAGGACGTTCGCAAACCCTAGACAGCATTTATGACCGCATTATTGCGGTAAAAAAACAGCTCACACGCCTTGCTGACACCAGCATTACAGGCTACTGCTATTGGTATGAAACCTTTAACCGCCAATTTGGCTTGCATATCACACCGCTCACCGTGGCGGATAAATTCGGTGAACAAATGGCAAATCAAAAAGCAGCGTGGATTTTCACCTCTGCCACCCTTGAAGTCGGTGGAAATTTCGATCATTTTTGCCAGCGTTTAGGGATTCAACAAGCCGAGCAAAAAGTGCTACATAGTCCCTTTAATTATGCTGAACAAGCCATGCTTTGTGTGCCACGTTATTTGCCAAGCAGCAACCAAAAACACACTTTGCAACAATTAGCAGAAATGTTACTACCTGTAATTGAAGCCAACAAGGGTCGTTGTTTTATGCTTTGTACTTCTTATTTTATGATGAAAGGTTTGGCGGAATATTTCCGTGCAAACAGCTCACTGTCTATTTTGTTACAAGGCGAAATGTCAAAAGTCAAATTGCTCGATCACTTTATTCATGAACCACACAGTGTACTCGTTGCCACATCTAGTTTTTGGGAGGGCATTGATGTAAGAGGCGAGGCTCTTTCGTTGGTCATTATTGATAAATTGCCTTTTACATCACCAGATGAACCCTTACTTAAAGCTCGCATTGAAGATTGTAAATTACAGGGTGGGGAACCATTTAATGATTTACAAATTCCAGAAGCGGTCATTGCTTTAAAACAAGGGGTGGGGCGACTAATTCGTGATGTTACAGACAAAGGAGCAGTGATTATTTGTGATAGCCGTTTAGTCAATCGTCCTTATGGTGAAACTTTTTTGAAAAGTTTACCGAATGCAAAACGTACCAGAGATTTAACTAAGATTGTTGATTTTTTGAAAGAGTTGCAGAATTAAAGTATTTGTACTATAAATTAGCTAACTTGTTTCGTGTATAAATATATTCAAAGGAGAAACCCTATGAAACTTTGGTATTCAACAACCAGTCCATTTGTGCGTAAAGTATTAGTCACCATTAAACATCATCAATTAGATGATAAAATTGAGATGTTGCCGATTAAATCATCTTTCGATTCTAATTCACCACATAATCAGGATAATCCGCTTGGACGTGTCCCCGCGTTGCAACGCAATTGTGGACGCTGGTTGTTTGGTAGTCTGTTGATTGCGGAATATTTAGATAATAAAGGCAAAAATGCAACACTATTTCCAAAAGAAGGCAAAGCCCGTTGGAATGTATTGGCGTTGCATAATTTAGCCGATGGGATTATGGAAAATACCTTGCCAATTATTTCCGAGAAAATGTTGCGACCAGAAGCAGAGTGGTGGACCAGTCGTCATCAGCAATTAATGGATCGCAATTTAAAAAGTTTTGCTCAATTAGAACAAAATTTAGCGGAATTTGGCACGGAATTGAACATTGGTACAATCTTTGCTGTTTGTGTGATTGATTGGTGGACATTACGTGCGGAAAAATTAGGCATTAATTTTGGTAAAAGTTTTCCAAATCTAGTAAAATGGTCGGACGAGATGAATGCAAAATATCCTGTGCTGGCAGAAACTGCACCGCAATAATAAAAATGGAACACTATGACAAAGCTAACTTTACTCGCCTTGGACACTTCAACAGAAGCCTGTTCTGTGGCGTTACTGCATCAGGGCGAAATTACTCATTTAGATGAAGTGGCACAACGTACCCATACTAAACGGATTTTACCTATGATTGATCAGATTTTAGGGCAATCGGGCTTACAGCTTAACCAGCTAGATGCGTTGGTATTTGGGCGTGGTCCAGGTAGTTTTACAGGTGTGCGAGTAGGGGCGAGTGTAGCTCAAGGGTTAGCTTTTGGTGCAGATTTACCTGTCATTGCGGTATCCAATTTGACTGCCATGGCTCAAGCAGCTTACCAACAACATCAAGCAGAACAGGTGCTTTGTGCGATTGATGCTCGTATGAATGAAGTGTATTTTTCCGCCTTAAAAGCTGAAAAAGTGCGGTTGGAAATTGGCGAGTTTTTGCAATGGCAAGCAATAATTGCGGAACAGGTATGTTCACCAGTAAGATTGCTTGAGCAGGCTAACCCATTAAGCGGGAATTGGTTAACTGTTGGTACAGGATGGCAATCTTATTCATCGTTAAATAATGTGGCTAAAAATAGTGAAATTACTTTGCCATCAGCAAAATATATGCTTTCCGTCGCCGTGCCGATGTGGTTTGCCAAGCAGACTATTACTGCCACAGAAATTGAACCTGTGTATTTGCGTAATGAAGTGACTTGGAAAAAATTACCTGATAGAGAATAGCTATCAAAATAAGGAGTTGCTATGAAAAAAATATTGTTTTTTATCACCGCACTTTTATTAGTCGGTTGCGTTAATCCACCACAAGGGTTAGAAAAAGACGAATTCACTATCCAAAATTTAAAGGATATCGATCAAGATCATTATGCTTGTCAATGTAAAGATGTTCGCTTGGGCGGTAAAGTGTTATCTGTTGATGTACTGAAAAATCAAACCAAGATAGAAGTGTTGAGTTTGCAAGTGTCATCATTTTCTGCCAAACCTGTGTTAGATAGCACGACAAATGGTCGTTTTATTGCATATTTAAAGGGTTTTGTGGATCCTGAAAGTTTGAAAGACCAATACATTACGGTGAAAGGCAAGTTGACTGGAAAAGAGATGGGTAAAATTGATCAAGCAGACTATCAATATCCAGTAGTAACCGTACAAGCCTTTAAACAATGGCAGTTAGTGAAAGAATATTATTATGAATATGATGACTGGGATTATTATCCTTTCGGCTTCGGACCACGCTGGGGATTAATGGGACGATTCTGGTTTGCCCAACCAAAAGTACGTTATGTACTACGTTAAGTACGTTTGTACTACGTTAATGTTGTAAAAAATAATAAGGATTTATATGGAAAAATTATGGATTGATAATTATCCGAATGGGGTAGAAAAAGAAGTTGATATTAATAAATATCCTAATTTATTAGATATGTTTGATAGTGCGGTGCAAAAACATCCCGATCGCCCTGCTTATATTAATATGGGCAAAGCGTTGACTTTTCGCAAATTGGAAGAACGTAGTCGGGCTTTCGCTGCTTATTTACAAAATGAATTAAAACTTAAACGTGGCGATCGTGTCGCATTGATGATGCCAAATTTATTGCAATATCCGATAGCCTTATTTGGTGTGTTGCGTGCAGGTTTAATCGTGGTGAACGTCAATCCGCTTTATACACCACGAGAATTGGAACATCAATTACAAGATAGTGGTGCAGTCGCTATTGTGGTAGTGTCGAACTTTGCATCGACTTTAGAAAAAGTCGTATTTAACACCGCAGTTAAGCATGTTATTTTAACGCGAATGGGAGATCAGCTTTCTTTTGGTAAACGTACGCTGGTTAATTTTATAGTGAAATACGTTAAAAAATTAGTACCAAAATATAAATTACCAAATGCAGTAACCTTTCGTGAAGTGTTAAGTATTGGCAAGATGCGTCAATATGTTCGCCCTGAATTAGAACCAACAGATTTAGCCTTTTTACAATATACTGGTGGCACCACAGGGGTGGCAAAAGGTGCGATGTTGTCGCATGGTAATATGGTAGCGAATGTGATGCAAGCTCGTTGGATTGCCGAACCTTTTGTGGGAGATAATCGCCGTGAACGCAAAGCAATTTTGCCATTGCCGTTATATCACGTTTTTGCCTTGTGTGCGAACTGCCTATTATTTATTGAGTTAGGCATAACAGCAGTATTAATTACTAATCCACGTGATATTGATAGCTTTATTAAAGAATTGAAAAAACATCACTTTGTGGCATTAACAGGGGTAAATACCTTGTTTAATGCTTTGTTAAATAATGAGAATTTTAAAGAAGTTGATTTCTCAGGATTAAAATTAACAGTCGGTGGTGGTATGCCAGTTCAGCAAGCTATTGCAACTCGATGGCATGAATTAACCGATTGTAATATTATTGAGGGCTATGGATTAACTGAATGTTCGCCTTTGGTGGCAGCATCTACGGTAGATTGTTTAGTGCATGACGGTAGTATTGGTTTGCCAGTACCAAATACGGATATTAAAATTTTGAAAGAAGACGGCAATGAAGCAAACTTAGGGGAAACTGGTGAGCTTTGGGTTAAAGGTAAACAGGTAATGCAAGGTTATTGGCAACGTCCAGAAGCCACTAGTGAAGTGCTAAAAGATGGTTGGTTAGCCACAGGTGACATTGTCACAATGAATAAAAAAGGTATTCTACGTATTGTGGATCGTAAAAAAGATATGATTTTGGTATCAGGTTTTAATGTATATCCAAATGAAATTGAAGATGTAGTGATGTTAAATTATAAAGTGGCAGAAGTAGTAGCGATAGGTGTTCCACATGAGGTATCTGGCGAAACCATCAAAATTTTTGTGGTAAAAAAAGATGATAGCTTAACCCGTGATGAGCTACGTCAACATTGTCGCCAACATTTAACTGGCTATAAAATTCCGAAACAAATTGAATTTCGTGACGAATTGCCAAAAAGCAATATTGGTAAAATTTTACGCCGTGTGTTGCGTGATGAAGAATTGGCGAAACGTCTGAATAATTAATCATGATAAAAGAAATCCAAAATAAACCGCACTTTCAGATGATTAGTGATAATCAAGGTTTGGCTCAAGTTTGCGAATTGGCTCAACAAAAAACAGTGCTTGCTTTAGATACGGAATTTATCCGAGTACGCAGTTATTATCCCAAATTAGGTTTAATTCAACTCTATGATGGCGAGCAAGTCAGTATAATCGATCCTAATGAAATCACCGATTTTTCGCCTTTTATTGCTTTATTAGCAAATAAAAATGTGCTGAAAGTGTTGCATGCTTGCTATGAAGATTTAGAAGTATTTCAACATTATTTCAATCAGTTACCGATACCGTTAATTGATACACAAATTATGGCGAATTTTTTGTCTTTCCCAAATTCCACAGGGTTAGCCACTTTAATTCAGCATTATTTTGAATTTAGCCTTGATAAAGGAGCATCTCGAACCGATTGGTTGGCTCGTCCTTTATCAGACAAACAACTGGAATATGCGGCGGCAGATGTATGGTATTTGTTACCACTTTATCACAAAATGGCAGACCAACTCGCTAAAACACCTTGGCAAAGTGCGGTGCAATTTGACAGCTATTTATTGTTGGAAAAGCAAGGGAAAGTTAAAGACCCCGATAAAGCCTATTTAACTATTCCAAATGCTAATAAGCTCAATTCAGAACAATTAATGCGATTAAAATTATTAGCAAAATGGCGACAACAAGAAGCGATTAAACGTGATCTTGCATTGAATTTTGTGGTTCGTGCAGAAACTTTATGGTTGATAGCAAAATATAATCCACAAAATACATCCGCACTGTTAGATTTAGGTATTCATTCGCAAGAAGTACGGATTCATGGTAAAAAAATGTTGCAAGTCATTGAACAAATGAAACGTGTTGAAGCTACGGATTACCCAGCAATAATTGAACGATTTTCCGATGATCCACGTTATAAAAAAGCATTCAAAGGCTTGCAACAAAAATTACTAGAAATTGCTCCTGAAGATTTAGCCTGTGAAGTCATTGCAAGTCGTAAGAGTTTAGAAAAATTAATGAAATGGGTTTGGCTTAAACAAAAAGATTCAAACAAATTACCCGATTTGATGAGAGATTGGCGTGAACCTTTTGGGCAAAAATTGTGTGAAATATTGGAAACCCCTTAACCACAAAATTTTTATGTATAAAAAGCATTCTTTTATTGCATAAATTCGAAAAATCTCGTAGAATTCTGCCTGTTTTGCTCAGTTTAAGAGCAAAGATAGAAATCATTTCTTCTGCTGTTTCTTCAGGAACAATTGGCGAGAA
The DNA here is from genome assembly GCF_042485795.1 of Lonepinella sp. MS14435. Classification (GTDB taxonomy): domain Bacteria; phylum Pseudomonadota; class Gammaproteobacteria; order Enterobacterales; family Pasteurellaceae; genus Lonepinella. The sequence continues at coordinate 1,462,537 of NZ_CP169368.1, read as the reverse complement.
AATATGATATAAAAAAATAAAGTTACTAGAGGAATCGCACTATTAAACCAGTAAAACGTGTTCAGACAACTCGAGCTCATCGTCTTAATGATGAAATTCGAGTTAAAGAAGTTCGCCTAACCGATCAAGACGGCGAGCAATTAGGTATCGTATCAATTCAAGAAGCATTAGCAAAAGCTGAAGAAGCTGAGTTAGACTTAGTTGAGATTAGCCCAAATGCTGAACCGCCAGTTTGTCGTATTATGAACTACGGTAAATTTATTTACGAAAAAGAAAAAGCTGCTAAAGAGCAGAAGAAAAAACAAAAAGTAGTACAGGTTAAGGAAATTAAATTCCGTCCAGGTACAGATGAAGGTGACTATCAAATTAAACTTCGTAGCTTAGTTCGCTTTTTGGAAGATGGGGATAAAGCCAAAATCACCGTTCGTTTCCGTGGACGTGAAATGGTTCACCAAAGCTTAGGTTTTGATGTGTTAGAACGTGTAAAAAATGACTTGGCAGAAATTGCAGTGGTAGAATCAGCACCAAGCAAACTAGAAGGTCGCCAAGCTATTATGGTACTAGCACCTAAAAAGAAATAATTTTTCATTGAGATACTTTCTTGATGAAAAATATAAAGCGTATCAGGCACACTCAGCAGCCTGATTGCTTTTATATGATAACGGGGGAAAACGCCTGTTATAATTAGTGTGATAAATACGAGCTTTACAAGTAATGTTGCAAAACATTCGCCTATTTATCGTTTTTTTAACAAAACAATGCGGAGTTATTAAACAATGCCTAAAATTAAAACAGTACGTGGTGCTGCGAAGCGTTTCAAGAAAACAGCTTCTGGCGGTTTCAAGCGTAAACAATCTCACTTACGTCATATTTTGACTAAGAAAACCACTAAACGTAAACGTCATCTACGTCATAAATCCATGGTTGCGAAAGCAGACCAAGTTTTAGTTGTAGCGTGCTTGCCATACGCATAAGTACAAGCGTTCATTAGTAAATTTTAGTTAAACATATACATTAGGAGATTAAATAATGGCTCGTGTAAAACGTGGTGTTATTGCAAGAGCGCGTCATAAGAAAGTTCTTAAGGCCGCTAAAGGTTATTATGGTGCACGTTCACGTGTGTATCGCGTTGCTTTCCAAGCAGTGATTAAAGCTGGTCAATATGCTTACCGTGACCGCCGTCAACGTAAACGTCAATTCCGTCAATTATGGATTGCTCGTATCAACGCTGCCGCTCGTCAAAACGGTTTATCTTACAGCAAATTCATCAATGGCTTGAAAAAAGCCTCTGTTGAAATCGACCGTAAGATTTTAGCTGACATCGCTGTATTCGATAAAGTGGCTTTTGCTGCTTTAGTTGAAAAAGCAAAATCTGCTCTTTAATTCTTAAAGAATAGAAAATTAGGACGCTGTTTAGCGTCCTTTTTTGTGGGAGCATAGTACGAAAAAATAACCCTGCATTAGCTACAGGGTTAAATATAAAATTTCGTATCTATAAAGTTAAAGCACTTTCACAATACTCTCACACAAATGACGAATATTATCTTCGGTAATACCTGCCACATTAATACGACCAGAACGTACTGCATAAATCGCAAATTCATCTTTTAAGCGATCTACTTGATCTGCATTTAATCCACTGAAAGAGAACATACCGTTTTGTTGCGTAATAAAGCCGAAATCTTGTGTTGCACCAAATTCTTTGAGCAATTCAACAAATTTTGTACGCATCGCTTTAATACGATTACGCATTTCGGTTAATTCATCTTCCCATTGTTTACGTAATACTGGATCCGCCAACACAATGGCAACCGTTGCTGCACCATGAGAAGCAGGGTTAGAATAGAGTGTACGAATAATCGCTTTGACTTGTGTCAGTGCAGTTACAGCAATTTGTTCGTTTTCTGCGACTAACGTAAATGCCCCAACACGCTCACTGTATAAGCCGAAGTTTTTAGAGTAAGAACTAGAGATTAATAACTCTTTATGATTTGCGGCAAAAGTACGTAAACCAATCGCATCTTCTTCTAAACCGTTACCTAAACCTTGATAAGCAAAATCGAATAATGGCAACCAACCATTTTTGGCTGACAAGTTGGCTAATTGCTGCCATTGTTCTGGAGTTGGGTCGATACCCGTTGGGTTATGACAGCAACCGTGTAGCAATACCACATCTCCCTCGCTAGCATTACTTAAATCGGCAATTAGGTTATCCCAATCTAAGGCTTTACGTTCAGCATCGTAGTAACGATATTCACGAATAGTCATGCCAACCGCATTGAAAATAGCATTGTGGTTTGGCCATGTTGGCGTGCTAATCCAGACATTTTGTGCTTTGGTTTGGCGTTTAATAAATTCTGCTGCAATACGCAATGCCCCTGTACCGCCAAGACTTTGTACGGTTTTGGCTCGGCGTTGGGTAACGATTTCTGAACCCTCACCAAATAATAAGATTTTGGTACGTTCATTAAAATCTGCTACACCGTCAATCGCTAAATAATTTTTTGTCGTTTCAATTTCAAATAAACGTTGTTCTGCTTCTTTAACCGCTTTCATAATCGGTGTTGAACCATGTGCATCTTTATAGACACCAATACCTAAATTAATTTTATTAGTACGGGTTTCAGATTTAAATGCTTCACCTAAACCTAAAATGGGATCAGCGGGAGCTGCAGTAATATTCTCAAACATGATAATTTTCCTTATATAAATGATATGTCAGTGTTTTATTTTATACTGATAACAGTTAAAAAATGCAAGTTATTATTCTATAAAAAGTAGCTAATTTTTAGATTCTTTGATGAAAACACAAAAAATATAGCTAATAATTATTTAATTTACTAATTGCCCAGTTTAAACCAGATTGATAATCTTCAGGTAACACTTGGCGTAAATTTTCTAATTGGGTGATTAGCTGTAATTTATCCACATGGGTAAAATTAATATGCCCAACTTTTCGTCCTTCTCTTACCTCTTTTCCATACCAATGTAATTGACTAAATGGGATATTGAGCCATTGTGGGTTATGTTGTGTACCGATTAAATTGACCATTACACTTGGTGCAAAGATTTCTAATTTAGGCGTTGGTAAATCTAATAATGCTCGCAAATGCAATTCAAATTGGCTAATTGAGCAGCCGAGTTGAGTCCAATGTCCGCTGTTGTGAACTCGAGGGGCTAATTCATTAATTAATAGTTGGTTTTTAACCACAAAACATTCCATTGCCATAACACCTACATAGTTGAGTTTGTGCATCACTTTGCCAAGCATTTGTTCTGCTTGTGGTTGTAAATGAATATTTGAATTGTCAGCAACGCTATAACGTAAAATACCGTTTTGCTGTAAATTATGAGTTACAGGATAAAAGCGAGTTTCACCATTTCTAAATCTAGCTCCCACAATGGATACTTCACCATCAAAGGGAATAAATTTTTCCGCAATCACTTCACCGAATAAGTCATCTGTAATCACATCTTGATTTTCTGGTGTAACAATCCATTGCCCTCGACCATCATAACCACCAGTACGGCGTTTTATTACCACTTTTTCACCTATTTCGGTAAAAATATACTTAAAATCCACCGCACTTTTTACTAATACCCATGGCGAAGTTGGAAGATTTAATTCATTTAACAGAGATTTTTGGCTAAACCGATCTGCGGTAGTGGCAAACACTTTTTGGTTAACAAATTTATCATGATTACCGAGCATTTCAGTTAAAGGCGTTGGTTCCCAACGTTCAATTTCCGCCGTAATAATGGCATCTTTTGGCAAATCAAATAGGGGAGCGTTAAAGTCTAATGGTTCAACATTAATATCTAAAGGGGCTCCAGCATAACGTAACATACGCCCAAGTTGACCATTGCCTAGAACATAAATAGTAGGATATAAAGTACTTTGTTGCATAGTAAAAAATCTCAAAAAAGCACCGCACTTTTTATGATAAAGTGCGGTTAAAATTGATCAACTTCTTGGATCTGGATTATCCAACACCACATTGGTTTGATTTTCACGGAATGCTTTTAAACGCACTAATAATTCTGTATCCCAAGCGGCTAAAATTTGAGCTGCTAATAATCCTGCATTAGCTGCACCCGCAGGACCAATAGCTAATGTGCCGACAGGAATGCCTTTTGGCATTTGCACGATAGAATAAAGACTATCAATTCCGCTTAACATAGAACTTTTTACTGGCACACCTAATACAGGTACCAAGGTTTTTGCAGCGATCATGCCAGGTAAATGTGCGGCTCCGCCAGCACCAGCAATAATCACTTTGAAACCGTTTTTTTCAGCAGTTTCTGCAAAGCTAAACAATTTGTCTGGTGTACGGTGAGCGGATACCACTTCCACGTGATAAGGTACATTTAATTCATCTAAGATTTGAGTGGCTTCTTGCATTGTTATCCAGTCACTTTTGGAACCCATAACAATGGCAATTTGGGGATTTTGATTAGACATTTAAGATTTCCGTAAGAAAAGATTACTAGTAAAAAACGGAGAGTAGAATAGCATAATTTCAATATCTTAGGCAAACGATTGCAGGATAATTTGAAATATTGCCTGATTGTAATATTCTATAAAAAAATGAGTAAATATAACGCTATCAAAAGTATATAACAATGCAGTATAATACCGCTTGATTTTTATATTAATTACAATGGAAATACAATGAGTCAGTTTTTCTATGTTCATCCTGAAAATCCACAAGTACGGTTGATTAATCAAGCAGTGGAAATTTTGCGTAATGGCGGTGTGATTGTTTATCCTACAGATTCTGGGTATGCCCTAGGTTGTATGATGGGCGAAAAGCATGCTATGGATCGTATTGTGGCAATTCGTCAATTACCTGAAGGGCATAATTTTACTTTGGTTTGCAGTGATTTATCGGAATTATCTCATTATGCTACAGTGAGTAATGTGGCTTACCGTTTGATTAAAAATAATACCCCAGGGCGTTATACTTTTATTTTAACCGCCACGAAAGAATTACCTCGTCGTTTGATGACATCAAAACGTAAAACTATCGGTATTCGTGTGCCAGATAATCAAATTGCCTTAGATTTATTAAAGGCTTTAGGTGAACCGATTTTATCTTGTTCGTTGATGTTGCCAAAGGAAGAGCATATTACGCAATCTGATCCCGAAGAAATTCGTGATCGTTTAGAACGTCAAGTGGATTTGATTATTCATGGCGGTTATTTAGGTCAAGAACCGACAACAGTTGTGGATTTAACAGATGAAACACCTGTTATTTTGCGAGAAGGTAGTGGTTCAGTAACACCATTTATTTAATTATCTTATTTTAATAATGACGCTTGGGAAAGCGACAATAAAGGAAACATTTATGAAATTTCAAACCGCGAAATCACCATTTCGCTCAACAGAACGTTCAACTAAAAAGGTTGAAAAATCACCGCAGTTCAATTCTCAACCAACGGTGGCTGGGGAAAAATTACAAAAGATTTTAGCTAATGCAGGACAAGGTTCTCGCCGTGAAATTGAAACGATTATTGCAGCAGGGCGAGTAAGTGTTGACGGTAAAATCGCAACACTTGGTGACCGCGTCACAGTTCATTCAGGATTAAAAATTCGTATTGATGGCAATTTAATTAATTTAACTGCGGTGCAAAAAGAAGTGTGCCGAGTATTGATGTATTACAAACCAGAAGGGGAGTTGTGTACTCGCAATGACCCAGAGGGGCGTGCCACCGTATTTGATCGTTTACCACGCTTATCAGGTTCTCGTTGGATTGCAGTTGGACGTTTAGATATTAATACATCGGGTTTATTATTGTTTACCACAGACGGTGAATTAGCGAATCGTCTGATGCACCCAAGCCAAGAAGTAGAGCGTGAATATTCAGTGCGAGTGTTTGGTGAAGTAAATGATGCTATGATTGCTCGTTTGCGTAAAGGGGTGCAATTAGAAGACGGTTTAGCGAATTTTAAAAGTATTAAACCTATGGGCGGTACGGGATTAAATCAATGGTTTGATGTAACACTAATGGAGGGTCGTAACCGTGAAGTTCGTCGTTTGTGGGAAAGTCAGGGCATTCAGGTCAGCCGTTTAATTCGTATTCGTTATGGCAATATTAAATTAATCAAATCGTTACCACGTGGTGGTTGGCAAGAAATGGATTTAGAAAACGTAAATTATTTACGTGAATTAGTAGGGTTATCGCCAGAAACAGAAACAAAATTAGATGTAACGCAATCTAAAAAACGTCGTGCAAATACAGGGCAAATTCGTAAAGCGGTAAAACGTTATAATGAAATGAGTAAGCGTTATAAAAAAGCATAGTATCTCTAAGTAGAATTGGTTAAAGAAGAAATTTTTATGAAAATTCAACAACTACGTTATATTGTCGAAATTGTTAATCAAAATCTAAATGTTACCGAAGCGGCAACGGCTCTCTATACTTCTCAACCAGGAATTAGTAAGCAAGTTCGCTTGTTAGAAGAAGAATTAGGGCTTGAAATCTTTGAACGCAATGGTAAACATATTAAATCTGTTACTTCAGCAGGTAAAAAGATTATTGGTATTGCGAGAGAATTGTTAGTCAAAACACAAGCTATTCGAGCCATTGCAGATGAATATACCCAACCTAATCATGGGGTGTTACGCATTGCTACCACAAATACACAAGCTCGTTATATGTTACCAGCAGTGATTGAACGTTTTTCCAAGCAATATCCCGATGTCAGTTTACACGTTCATCAAGGTTCACCGAATCAAATTTATGATGCGTTATTATCGGGTGAGGTAGATTTAGCGATTACGACCGAAGCACAATATTTATTTGATGATTTAGTATTGTTGCCTTGCTATTTTTGGAATCGTTCTGTGGTGGTGAAAAAAGATCACCCATTGGCAAAAGTGAAGAATTTAACCATTGCAGAATTGGGGAAACATCCACTAATCACCTATACTTTTGGATTTACTGGTGTTTCTGATTTAGATTATGCTTTTAATAGTGAGGGTATTTTACCTAATATCGTATTTACGGCGACTGATGCGGATGTCATAAAAACCTATGTCAGATTAGGATTGGGGGTTGGCATTATTGCCTCTATGGCACATACGGAAGCAGATTCAGACTTAGTCGCCATTGATGCTAGCCATTTATTTAATTCTAGCATGACTCAAATTGCCTTTAAACACAGTACCTTTTTACGTAATTACATGTATGATTTTATTAATTATTTTTCACCGCACTTAACCCGTAATCTAGTAGAAAAAGCGGAAGCTATGCACGATAATAATGCGGTAAAACGGTTGTTTGATGGAGTTGAGTTGGAAAATAAATAAAAAAAGTATGGTGCGTTTTCACGCACCATATTTACAACTAGAAACTCGCATTTCTTGGAGCTCTTGGGAACGGAATGACATCACGGATATTTTGTACGCCAGTGACATATACAATTAAACGCTCAAACCCAAGACCAAAACCTGAATGAGGCACTGTACCATAACGGCGTAAATCACGATACCACCAATAGTCTTCTGGATTTAATCCCATTTCGACCATACGTTTATCTAATACATCTAAACGTTCTTCACGTTGTGAACCACCGATGATTTCACCGATTCCTGGTGCTAATACGTCCATCGCTGCCACGGTTTTGCCATCATCATTTAAACGCATATAAAATGCTTTAATATCTTTCGGATAGTTTTTCACCACCACTGGTGATTTAAAATGTTCTTCTGCTAAATAACGTTCATGTTCCGAAGATAAGTCGATCCCCCAAGACACTGGAAACTCAAATTTCTTACCTGATTGTAATAACACCTCTATAGCATCTGTGTAATCAATTTGAGCAAAATCAGAACTCACAAAATTTTCTAAACGGGTGATGACATCTTTATCAATGTGTTTAGCAAAAAATTCTAAATCATCACGGCGTTCAGCAAGTACCGCACGGAACACATATTTCAACATATCTTCGGCTAATTTAGCATTATCATTTAAATTCGCAAATGCCACTTCAGGTTCCATCATCCAAAATTCAGCTAAATGACGAGTAGTATTAGAATTTTCTGCACGGAATGTTGGACCGAACGTATAAACTTTGCTTAATGCACAAGCGTAAGTTTCTGCATTTAATTGACCTGATACGGTTAAAAAGGATTCGCGTCCAAAAAAATCTTGTGAAAAATCCACCGCACCTTTGTCGTTACGTGGTAAATTTTCTAAATCAAGGGTAGAAATACGGAACATTTCGCCCGCTCCCTCTGTATCAGAAGCAGTAATAATTGGGCTGGCTACCCAGAAGAAACCTTGCTCATGGAAGAAACGATGAATGGCTTGAGCTAAACAGTGGCGAACACGAGCTACAGCACCGATAATGTTGGTACGAGGGCGAAGATGAGCCACTTCACGTAAATATTCAATAGAATGACGTTTAGCCGCCATTGGGTAAGTATCTGGATCTTCCACCCAACCTACCACTTCAACAACTTGTGCTTGTAACTCAACCGCTTGACCTTCAGCAGGTGATTCTACGACGGTTCCTGTTACAATAACGGAACAGCCTGTAGTTAAACGTAATATTTCACTTTCATAATTGGTAATATCATTATTTACAATGGCTTGAATTGGTGCAAAACAGGAACCATCATAAACTGCAAGAAACGAAAGCCCTGCTTTAGAATCACGGCGAGTACGTACCCAACCACGAACAGTTACACTTTCACCGATGGCAACTTTACCTTGTAGCACATCAGCAATAGAAGCAATTTTTGTCATTTTTATCTCCGAAATCAAAAAAATTATCTGTTAAAAAATTCTGCTTAGTTTACCTTAAATTCATTGATTTACCAAAAAATCCATTTAAATATATGTTAAATATTTTATAGTTTGATCACTTTTTTATTTTGCTGAACAGATTAAGCAAAAAATTTTGTGATCTGTGTCGAATTTTGAACATTTACAGCTTGCAGAAAAAATAAAAATCTTTAATCATAAGCATGGGAAACAAGATGGATAAATCTTGTTATATTGTCGTTAGACCTAATAGAGGTATCGTATGGAAGTTGGTGTTGTTAAATGGTTTAATAATGTGAAAGGGTTTGGCTTTATTAATGCAGAGGGGAGTGATGAAGATATTTTTGCTCATTTTTCTGTGATAGAAATGGACGGCTATCGTTCATTAAAAGCTGGGCAAAAAGTGAATTTTGAAGTGGTTCATGGTGATAAAGGTTCTCAAGCGACAAAAATTATTCCTATTATTGAATAACTAAATAATAATTAAACGAAAAGTGCGGTTAAATATGATTATTTTGACCGCACTTTTACATTTCTGGTTAAATTAAAACGTTAATTTTGTTTTTTCTTTTTAGCTTTGTAAATTTTATAAGCCACATACAATACTACCGTTGCAATAATTATATAAATACTGTGTTGCCCTGTTTTGATCTGTTGAGTAAGCCAGTCACGATTATTTGCTCCCTGATAGCCTAAATAAACCCAAATTGGTACAGAAATTATAGCGGCACAAAAATCTAATAATACAAAACGAGTATAACTAACTCGATTAGTAATACCAGATACCATATAAATAGGGGCTCTTAACCCAGGTAAGAAACGAGCAATAAATAACACTCGATTACCATATTGGTCAAATTTCTCACGCACCATTTTTAGACGCTTAGATGAAAGCAATTTACGCAAGGGACGAAAACGTAATATTTTTATTCCATAAATGCGACCAAGCCAGTACATAGTGCTGTCGCCTGCGAGTACACCTAGCATACTGACCACCAGCATATAATGTACATTTACATCTTCTGGATAAAGTCCTGCTATAATGCCACCAGAAACAAGGGTGATATCTTCTGGAATAGGGACACCAAAGCCACAAATAATCAGTACAAAAAGAACTGCCCAATAACCATAATCAGTAAAAAAGCTAATTAAAAGATCCATTAGAAAAACCTATAAATATGAAACAAACTCTTGTGTATCGACTGTTTTACTTTCACGTTCTAATTTTTCATTTTCAGCCGTACCCACTAATAATAATGCCACTATTTTTTCTTGTTCAGAACAATTTAAGAGTTGACGCAACGCATTGCCACTGGTCCATTTCCCTGTAATCCAAACATTATCGTAGCCAAAATTTTGAGCAGCTAATTGAATACTGTAAGCTGCACAACCCGCAGTAACTAGCTGTTCCCACTCAGGGACTTTAGCCACATTGGGATCAAGTCTAGCAATTACGGCAATAACCATTGGCGTTGTACAAATTTTATTTATTTTATCAAATTGCTTTTGCTCTAGGTTGAGATCAGTTGCCACTTGAGTTAATCCATTGGCTAATTTAGTCAATCCGTTATTTTCAATGATAACAAAACGATAAGGCTTAAGTTTACCATGATCGGGGGTACGCAATGCAGCTTGAAAAATTTGTTCTAATTGCTCTCTACTTGGTGCAGGAGCCACTAATTTTTTATTTGAACGCCGATTGATAAGTAATTCTAATGCATCCATAACTGTCCTTTTATGATTCTATTCATGCTGAGTTAAGAATTTTAACATAAAAATACCGTGAAAACTTGTCATTTTTACGGTATATTTCTTTCTGATGTAATTAGTCATCAAGATAATTAATTAGTTTAAATGCAATTTAATTTTACAATAAGGACGTTCTATGCAAACTATTTTTAATTTCTTTAAATTAATTTGGAAAGCTCTCAATTTTATTCGCCGTGTGGTGATGAACCTTGTTTTTCTACTCTTTGTATTATTTCTCGCAACGGTCATTAGCCTGTTCAATTTACCTAAAAATAATGTTCAACTAGTCGGTGAGCAAGGGGCATTATTATTAAATTTAGATGGTTATTTAGCCGACAATCGTGAAACATCGCTGTCATGGCAAAAGGCGTTAAACGAATTAGAGGGCAGTAATGTACCGCGTAAAATTTCAACCTTTGATGTGGTTTATGCTATTGAAAATGCCAAGAATGATGAACGTATTAAAGGATTAGTGTTAGATTTAAATTATTTTGAAGGGGCAGATTTACCTGCGTTGGAATACGTGGGTTCGGCAATTCAACATTTTAAAGCACAACATAAACCTGTAATTGCGTTGTCAGAAAATTATAGTCAAGATCAGTATTTTTTAGCGAGTTTTGCCGATGAAATTTATTTAAATCCAGTGGGAACGGTGGATATTTATGGTTTATCTGCACAAAATTTATATTTCAAATCAATGTTAGAGCAATTAGAGGTAACGCCGCATATTTTCCGTGTCGGCACCTATAAATCTGCGGTTGAGCCATTTTTGCGTGATGATATGTCGCCTGAAGCTAGAGCCAATGGTGAACGTTGGTTAAATGGTATGTGGACAAATTTCCGTGATATTGTGGCAAAAAATCGTCAAATTGAACCTAATCAAGTATTACCAGATAGTCAGCAATATTTAGCAGATTTGAAAGCCTTGAAAGGCAATAGCACCGCCTATGCCAAACAACGTAAATTAATTACCGAATTTACAACAAGAACAGAAATTCAGCAAAAATTAACCGCACTTTTTGGTGAAAATACCCAAGACGATGATGTCATTGAATTTAAAAATGTAGATTTTGATACTTACTTAGCAGCATTGCCCGATCGTCAATTAGGTGATAGTCATTCTTCTAATCCAACCCATAAAATTGCGGTCGTTAATGTAGAAGGTGCCATTGTTGATGGAGAAAGTGAAAAAGATGAAGTTGGCGGTGATACCATTGCGAATTTATTACACCAAGCAGCTGATGATGAAGCAGTAAAAGCCGTTATATTACGGGTTAATAGCCCTGGTGGAAGTGCTTTTGCCTCAGAAGTTATTCGTCAAGAAATTGATAATTTACAAGCAATAGGAAAACCTGTTGTTACTTCAATGGGAGCAGAGGCTGCTTCTGGTGGCTACTGGATTTCAAGTACCACAGATTATATTGTGGCAGATAAAAATACGATAACAGGTTCAATTGGTATTTTTTCAATCTTCCCAACCTTTGAAAATAGCTTGAAAAAAATTGGTGTATCTGCTGATGGTATTCGTACTTCTAAATTGAGTGAATTATCTTCCACAAGCCCATTGTCTGATGAACTCAAAGAGGTTTTTCAATTAGAAATAGAACAAGGCTATGATCGCTTTTTAGACGTAGTGAGTCGTGGTCGCCATCTCTCTAAAGCAGAAGTAGATAAAATCGCACAAGGACAAGTTTGGTTAGGGCAAGATGCGTTACAGCATAAGCTAGTGGACGAACTTGGTGATTTTGAAACTGCGGTGAAAAAAGCTAAAGAATTAGCCGATCAACAAACAGGTGAAAAAGCAGATTATTCCGTTGAATGGTTTGATGAAGAACCACAAGGTGTTAAAGCCTTACTACAATCCCTACAGCAAGGAGCAAAATCTTTAGTGAAAACCAGTGTGAGCGAAATGGTTGGATTACCAGAGGTTAAGCAAGTACAGGGTCAGTTGAAAAATCAGTTGGGAATTTTGGGGAAATTTAATGATCCGAAAGGGCAGTATTTGTATTGTTTGAATTGTGGGGTTGTGAAGTAAATCTAAATCGGGTTTCGCCCGATGGGCGACCCTACTTTCTTTTGCTTGTGCAAAAGAAAGTAGGCAAAGAAAAGCACACCCCGACTTCACCGCTTTTCTTGGCTTGGTTGAAATTTTCTTAACGGCAAAATCGCAACTCGCTACGCTCAAACAAGGCGATTTTACCTAAAAATTTCAAGTCGCCAAGGCGGCTCAGACGGGGACCCCAATTTGATCGAGCGTAATGCAAATGCGGTACAAAATAAAAAATATTTTAATATTTCAGATGAAATTAAAAAACGCTATGAAAAATGGGATCCCCGTCTTTGCCGCCTGAAAATGCTTAAATTTGTAGGAAAAGTTGTACTGTTTGAGCGTAGCGAGTTTACAACTTTTCCGTTAAGCAAATTTAAGCATTTTCAGGAAACAAGGCAAAATCGGGGTCGCCTTTCTTTTTGCTTACTTTTTCTTTGGCGAAGCAAAGAAAAAGTAAGTCGCCAGCGGCGAAATCCGTTCTTACCACAAGCAAAGAAAAGTACGGTCGCCCATCGGGCGAAACCCGATTCAAATTAAACCACTTCTTTAAAATTAATCTGCCGATCTAGCTCAAAATCCTCATCCGACACAGCTACATTTGAAAACTCTTCCCGATCAAACGCCAAATCCCCCTCAACGCCCTCAATTACCGCACCTTTTTTAATCCCTTTAAAATCAAACAGTTTTGGATCACACAAATGGGACGGCACAATATCTTGCATCGCACTAAACATCGTTTCCAATCGCCCAGGGTATTGACGATCCCAAGTGTTCAACATCTCTTTCACCACTTGACGTTGCAAATTCGGTTGTGAACCGCAAAGGTTGCACGGGATAATCGGGAATTGTTTTGCAATGGCGTATTTTTCAATGTCTTTTTCTTTACAATACGCCAACGGACGAATCACAATTTGTTTACCGTCATCGCTGATGAGTTTCGGTGGCATTGATTTGAGTTTTCCGCCATAAAACATATTCAAAAACAAGGTCGCCAACATATCATCACGGTGATGCCCCAAGGCAATTTTGGTTGCCCCAAGTTCCGTGGCAGTGCGGTATAAAATTCCACGACGTAGGCGAGAACAGAGTGAGCAAGTGGTTTTGCCTTCAGGGATTTTTTCTTTCACAATGCCGTAAGTATTTTCTTCCACAATTTTGTAATCTACACCAATGCTGGCGAGATATTCAGGCAAAATATGCTCAGGGAATCCTGGTTGCTTTTGGTCTAAATTCACTGCCACAATATCAAAATGAATCGGGGCGTTCAGTCTTAAATTGAGTAAAATATCCAACAGCGTATAACTATCTTTCCCGCCCGACAGGCAAACCATCACTTTGTCGCCGTCTTCAATCATATTAAAATCCGCAATGGCATTGCCCACATTACGGCGTAAGCGTTTTTGTAGTTTATTTAGGTTGTAGGTGTGTTTTTTGTCTTGTTCGGTTGTCATTGGTGCTATCCATTAAAATTTGATTTGCGTATAGTAAAGGGTAGGCGAAAAAATTCAATAAAAAATTAAAATTTTTACCGCACTTTTTTGTGACGATCAAGAACTTACAATATCAACAAAGATCCTGTATAATCTTTCCCAATTATGTCTATTTTCAAAGGTTGTGAGAAATTTTAATGTCTGAAACATCACAAACTATCCCTGAACTGGTGTCGTGGGCGAGAGAGCGAGAGTTTTCGCTGTCGCTCAACACCGAACGGCTAGCGTTTTTACTTGCCATTGCACTTTATAATAACGAACGTTTTGACGGCGAGATGCAAGAATCTGATCTGGTGGATATTTTCCGCCAAGTGTCATCTGAATTTGAGTATTCCGAGAGTGTCGTCACCCGAGCCAACAATGCCATTAATGACTTGGTGAAACAGCGGTTTTTAAACCGTTTTAGTAGCGAGTTCACCGAAGGGCTTTCCATTTACCGCTTGACCCCGTTGGGTGTGGGCGTGTCTGATTATTATATTCGTCAACGTGAATTTTCTGCCCTTAGATTATCCGTGCAGCTTGCTATTGTGGCAGATGAAATTCAGCGTGCTTCGGAATCAGCGGAAGAAGGTGTGCGGAAAAACGAAGATGCGTATTTTTGGCGGCGAAATGTGTTTGCACCGCTTAAATATTCCGTGGCGGAGATTTTTGATAGCATTGATTTATCACAACGCATTATGGACGAAAATCAGCAGGGCATTAAGCAAGAAATCGCCGATCTGTTAAGCAAAGATTGGCAAGCAGCTATTGCCAGCTGTGAACGGTTGTTAGATGAAACATCGGGCAATTTGCGAGAATTGCAAGATACCTTAAATGCGGCTGGCGACAAGCTACAAGCCCAATTATTGCGGATTCAAGACTGCATTATCGGCAATGATAACCTGTATTTTATTGACCAGTTGATTGTGGATTTACAAGCCAAACTTGACCGTATTATCAGCTGGGGACAGCAAGCCATTGACTTGTGGATCGGCTACGACCGCCACGTACATAAATTTATTCGTACCGCCATTGATATGGATAAAAATCGGGTGTTTAGCCAACGGTTGCGAAATTCTATTCATCATTATTTTGATGCACCGTGGTATTTGTGGACGGCTCAAGCGGAACGCTTGATTGATTTGCGTGATGAAGAATTACTGTTGCGAGATGAAGATGCCTTGGGCGAATTGCCTGATGAATTGCAGTATGAACAGCTTTCCGACTTGCACGATCAAATTGTAGAAACGATGCAAGCCTTGCTCATCGCCCAACGTGAACACAATCAACCGATTGATTTAAGCCTTGTGTTAAAACAACAGCTTGAACATTATCCGCTTTCTCGCCATTTTGACGTGGCTCGCATTATCGTGGATCAAGCGGTGCGATTAGGTTTAGCCAGTCAAGATCTCTCGGGCATTTATTCCCCGTGGCAACCGATTAATAACGCTGGTGCAGAAGTGCAAGCGAATGTGATTGATGAGTATCGTTAATATCATGATTTAGGTGTTTTATTTTATGAAAGTTTTTGAAAACACATTAACAAAGATTTATTTTGATGATTGCTTAAATGCTTTATCAGAAATAGAGGATAATTCCATTGATCTTATTTTTGCCGATCCACCTTATAATATTGGAAAAAAATTTAGTCAATTTAGAGATTCTTGGAAGACAGAAAAGGAATATATTGATTGGTGTTATCAATGGCTTGAATTATGTATTAAAAAATTAAAAGATAGTGGTTCCTTGTATGTAATGACGAGTACTCAATCTATGCCTTATATTGATTTATGGCTTCGTGAACACATGACAATTCTTTCTCGAATTGTTTGGCATTACGATAGTTCGGGGGTTCAAGCAAAAAAATATTTTGGATCTTTATATGAACCTATATTATTTGCGGTGAAAAACCCTCAAAATTATACGTTTAATTCAGAAGATATTGAAGTAGAAGCTAAAACTGGTGCTCAAAGAAAATTGATTGATTATAGAAAACCAGTGCCAACGCCTTATAAAACAACTAAAGTCCCTGGCAATACTTGGTATTTTCCTAGAGTAAGATACCGAATGGAAGAATATGAAGTTCACCCTAGTCAAAAGCCAGAAGTATTGCTAGAACGTATTATTAAAGCCAGTTCAAATAAGGGGGATTTAATCTTAGATCCCTTTGGTGGTACATTTTCTACCAGTGCAGTAGCTCAACGTTTAGGTAGAAGAAGCATTAGTATTGAATTTCAAGAAGAATATGTGAAAATTGGTTTGAGAAGATTAGGAATTGCTACAGAATATAACGGAGAAACACTTTCTAAACTGGATAAGCAATTAAAGCAAAAGAATAATAGACTTACATCGTCAGAGGCAATATGTCAAAGAAACCTATTTTAACTGAACATTCTTTTTCATCTCAGATACTTTCGATCCTTGAGAATGAATTTGGTGAAAATGCAACACAAATATATAAAGAAAGCCATATTATTCAATATTTAAATATAAAAACAAGATCAGCAAATAAAGGCTCAAAATCAAGAGGATCTTTTGCGAATCATTATGCCCTTTATGTTTTGATAGAAGATTATATTAATAAAGGATATTTAGAAAATGATACTCATTATGCCAAATATGAAGGTGCTAAATTTACAGATTTGCTGAAAAGATTAAGGGAGTTACCTTTTGGGCAGAAATTACAAAATCATGCGTTAAATAATAGATTGAATGATGAATTCAGAAAATATTTCCCAACACTAAATATCGTTCCTATTGTGCGAGATCTTCAAAAGCAAAGATATTGGCTACAAGAAGATTTGATAAAAATCACATTAATTGATCACCAAGGAAAGCCTGTTGTTTATAATTTAGCAAAGGTTATTATTCAAATAATAGAGCAATATGTAGCAGAAAAAACGAAAGCCTTTGATGAATTTATCCAAACTTGTCAAAGAATTAATGAATTAAGTACAAAAGAACCTACAAAAGCAGTCGCATTTATTAAAGCACAATTAGATCCTAGTGCTGATGCAAGAATTTTTGAAATAGTCAGTTACGCCGTTTTGAAATCTAAATATTCAGAACAGTCCATTTGGATTGGCTATACGAGAGAAGATATATTAGAAGAAAAATTGAGCTTATATAAAACTGGGCGAACCAATGCGAATGATGGTGGAATTGATTTTGTTATGAAACCTCTAGGAAGATTTTTTCAAGTAACGGAAACTATAGATGTAAATAAATATTTTCTAGACATAGAAAAAGTACAACGGTTTCCAATTACTTTTGTGGTGAAATCCAATAATTCACCAGAGCAAATAAAAAGCTTAATTCAAGAACAAGCTAGTATTAAATATAAAATAGAAGCGATTGTAGCATCTTATATGGATGCGATAGAAGAAATTATCAATGTTCCAATGCTGGTAAAAGCGTTTGAAGAAATGGTAAATATGAATAAATTATCATCAATTATGGAAGAAATTATTATTCAAAGTAAACTTGAGTTTAATTATATTGATGATTTTAATGAATAATGTTATTTCAAATAGATTTTGATTGGAAAAAGAATATGACAGAAAAATTAGAAGACGTGATTTCAACCAAACTTGCAGCCGCCATTGCCAATCCGTTGTTTCCTGCGGTGGATAGCCAGTTGCGGGCGGGGCGGCATATTGGGCAAGAGTATTTAGATAATTATGCGTTTTTAGGCGATTTTCAGGCAGAATTAGACAGTTTTTATCGCCGTTATAATGTGGAGCTGATTCGCGCCCCCGAAGGGTTTTTCTATTTGCGTCCGAAAGCCACGACGTTGATTTCACGTTCCGTGTTGTCGGAGCTGGAAATGTTAGTGGGGAAAGTGCTTTGTTATCTGTATTTAAGCCCTGAACGGCTGGCTCAACAGGGGATTTTTTCGGTGCAAGAAGTGTATGATGAGTTGCTCAATTTGGCGGATGAAGCGAAATTGTTGAAAGCGATTAATTTGCGTGCCAGTGGGTCGGATTTGGATAAACAAAAGCTGGCGGAAAAAGTGCGAGCAGCCATTGGGCGGTTACGCCGTTTGGGAATGTTGCATACGGTGGGCGAGCAGAATAGCGGTAAGTTTACCATTTCCGAATCGGTGTTCCGTTTTGGGGCGGAAGTGCGGTCGGGGGATGATCCGTTGGAAGCCCAATTACGCTTGATTCGGGACGGTGAAGCAGCAACTCCGCAATCGTTGCAAGCGGAAAAAGTGGCGTTCAATCAAGAAACTGCGGTGGAAAATGACGAAGATTTTGATGATAGCCAAGATGAGAATGAAGAAGGGACGGAATAATGGCAGAGTTTGAATTAGAACAAGATGATTTAACCCAACAAGAAATCGTGGAAGAAAGCCAAGAAGAAACAGAAGAAATTTTCACCGCCGTTTCGCCATTTCAACCGCAAGCAGGAGTAGAACGGGGCAAGTTCCGCTCGCTCACGCTGATTAACTGGAACGGTTTTTTTGCTCGCACCTTTGATTTAGATGAACTGGTGACCACGCTGTCGGGGGGTAACGGAGCAGGGAAATCCACCACAATGGCAGGCTTTGTCACCGCGTTGATTCCTGATTTGACCTTGTTGCATTTCCGCAATACCACCGAAGCAGGGGCAAGTGGCGGATCCCGTGATAAAGGATTGCACGGCAAACTTCGCCCAGGGGTGTGTTATGCGGTGTTGGATACCATTAATTCACGTCATCAACGCACCTTGGTAGGGGCAAGATTGCAACAAATTGCAGGGCGTGATAAGAAAGTGGATATTAAAACCTTTAGTTTGCAAGGGGTAGAATTATCCGTTAATCCAACGTCCATTTTCACCGAAGTGGTCAATGATCGCCAAGCCAAAGTGTTGAATTTAAACGAACTTAAAGACAAGATTGACGATATTGGCGGACAATTCAAGCAATATCACTCCATCGCTGATTATCACGCAATGATGTTTGATTTGGGGATTATTCCCAAACGTCTGCGTTCATCCAGCGACCGTGCCAAATTCTATAAACTGATTGAAGCGTCCCTGTATGGGGGGATTTCCAGTGCCATCACCAAATCCTTGCGTGATTATTTATTGCCTGAAAATCTCGGCGTTCGCAAGGCGTTCCAAGATATGGAATCGGCGTTGCGGGAAAACCGTATGACCTTGGAAGCCATTAAGCTGACCCAAGCGGATCGGGATTTATTTAAGCATTTGATTACCGAAACCACCAATTATGTGGCATCGGATTATATGCGTAACGCCAATGAGCGTCAGGGCAATATTGAAAATGCCTTGAAGTTCCGCCGTGAGTGGTATCAAGCCAAGTCGGAACAGGCGTTGTCGCAACATCGTTTGATTGATTTAAGCCGTGAAGCTCAGGAATTGGCTGAAAGCGAAAAAGTACTGGAAGTGGATCATCAAAGTGCGGCGGATCATTTAAATTTGGTGCTCAATGCGTTACGTCATCAAGAAAAAATTGAGCGTTATCAAGATGATATTGGTGGCTTAACGGAACGTCTTGAAGAACAAAAAATGGTGGTGGAAACGAGCCAAGAACAGCTAGAAGAAAGCCAAACCCAATTTGAGCAATTAGAAAGCGAAGTGGATCAAATTCGCAGCCAGCTTGCCGATTATCAACAAGCATTAGATGCCCAACAAACCCGTGCATTGCAATATCAACAAGCCATTCAAGCCTTAGAGAAAGCCAAACAGCTCTGCGGATTGGCGGATTTGAGCGTGAAAAATGTGGACGATTATCAGCAGGAATTTGCCGCTCAAGGGGAGATTCTGACCGAAAAAGTGCTAGAGCTTGAGCATAAAATGTCCATTTCCGAAGCGGCAAAATCGCAATTTGATAAAGCCTACCAGTTGGTGTGCAAAATTGCAGGGGACGTGCCGAGAAGTGCCGCTTGGGAAAGTGCTAAAGAGCTATTGCGTGAATACCCAACCCAAAAACTCAATGCGACCCAAACGCCACAATTACGAGCGAAGTTACACGAATTGGAACAGCGTTTTGCCCAGCAACAAAGTGCGATGCGTTTATTGAAAGAGTTTAATCAACGTGCCAATATGCAGTTGGAAACGGCTGATGAGTTGGAAGAATTTTACAGCGAACAAGAAGCCCTGATTGACGATTTGGGGACGGAGCTTTCCGAGCAAGTGGAAAACCGTTCTACCTTACGTCAAAAACGAGAGCAGTTAAATCAGGCCTATAATGAACATTCGCAAAAAGCCCCTGCGTGGTTACTGGCTAAAGCCGAACTTGAACGATTAACCGAACAATCAGGCGAGCAGTTTGGTGACAGCCAAGATGTGATGAATTATATGCAATCGTTGTTGGTGAAAGAACGTGAGTTTACGCTACAACGGGACGAGTTAGCGCAAAAACGTCAACAGTTAGAAACACAGATTTCACGTTTAAGCCAACCTGATGGCTCAGAAGATGCGCGTTTGAATGTGTTGGCAGAGCGTTTTGGTGGTGTGTTGTTGTCCGAACTTTACGATGATGTGCCGATAGAAGATGCACCGTATTTCTCCGCCCTTTATGGTCCTGCTCGCCACGCCATTGTGGTGCGTGATTTAGCTCAAGTTAAAGCCCAACTTGCAAATGTAGACGATTGCCCTGATGATTTGTATTTAATTGAAGGCGATCCAAGTGCCTTTGATGACAGCGTGCTATCTGCCAATGAGTTGGAACACGGCGTGGTGGTGCAAGTGTCAGATAGGGAAGTGCGTTATTCCAAATTCCCTGAAATTCCGTTATTCGGGCGTGCGGCTCGGGAGAAACACTTAGCGGAATTGGAAATTGAGCGTGACAATGTCACAGAAAAATACGCCGAAGTCGCTTTTGATGTGCAAAAATGCCAACGCTTACACCAACAATTTAGCCAATTTGTCGGCTTACATTTAGCCTTGGCATTCTTGCCAAACCCTGAAGAAAGTTTGCGAGCTATTAATGCGGAACGCAATGAAATTGAGCGAGAATTAACCGCACTTTCCACAGGCGAGCAACAAGCGCGCTTGAAATTAGATCAAGCCAAAGAAAAAATGCAGTTGCTCAATCGGATTATTCCACAATTAGCCGTGATTGCCGATGAAAGCCTGCAAGACCGCATTGAAGAATGTCGCGAGCAGTTGGATAATCTTGAGCAAGATGAATTGTTTATTCGTAACCACGGTGTGACATTGTCACAATTAGAACCGATTGCGAACAGCTTGCAAAGCGACCCTGAAAATTATGCACGTTTGAAAGATGATTTAGCCCAAGCCGTGGCAATGCAAAAACAAGTGCAACAGAAGATTTTTGCGTTGGCAGATGTGGTGCAACGCAAAGCCCATTTTGCCTATGATGATGCCATTCAAACCGAAAGCAACAGCCTAAATGAGCAACTGCGGTTGAAATTGGAGCAGACCCAAGCACGCCGTGAGCAAAGCCGTGAACAGCTCCGCCAAAAACAAGCACAATTTGCCCAATATAATCAGGTGATGATTCAGTTGCAAAGTGCATATAATAGTAAAAATGATTTGCTCAAAGAATTATTAACCGAAGTCAACGAATTAGGCGTAAGAGCCGATCAGGGAGCAGAAGATCGTGCGAGAGTGCGGAAAGATGAATTATATCAACAACTTTCCACCAATCGCCAACGCCGTTCTTATGTGGAAAAACAACTCACCTTGATTGAAAGCGATGCAGAAAATTTAACTCACCGTATTCGCAAAGCAGAGCGAGATTATAAACAGCAACGTGAAATCGTGGTGGCTGCCAAAGCCAGTTGGTGCGTGGTGTTGCGGTTATCTCGCAACAGCGATGTGGAAAAACGGCTACACCGCCGTGAGCTTGCCTATTTATCCGCTGACGATTTGCGTTCAATGTCGGATAAAGCCCTTGGGGCATTGCGTCAAGCGGTGGCAGACAATGAATATCTGCGTGACAGCCTGCGTTTGTCGGAAGATAACCGCAAACCTGAAAACAAAGTACGGTTCTTTATTGCGGTGTATCAACATTTGCGTGAGCGGATTCGCCAAGATATTATCAAAACCGATGACCCAATTGATGCCATTGAACAAATGGAAATTGAGCTTAACCGCTTAACGGACGAACTCACAGGGCGTGAGCAAAAATTGGCGATCAGCTCAGAAAGTGTGGCGAACATTATGCGAAAAACCATTCAACGTGAACAAAATCGCATTCGTCAGCTCAACCAAGGATTGCAAAATATTTCCTTTGGGCAAGTGAAATCCGTACGGTTGGTGGTGAATATTCGTGATACCCACGCTATGCTGTTAGATGCCTTATCAGGCGAACAGCAGGAATATCAAGATTTATTTAGCGACAACCGTATCACTTTCTCGGAAGCGATGGCGAAACTCTATCAACGCATTAATCCGCATATTGATATGGGGAACAGAACCACCCAAACCATCGGCGAAGAATTGCTGGATTACCGCAATTATTTGGATTTAGAAGTGGAAGTGTTCCGTGGTGCAGACGGCTGGTTGCGTGCTGAAAGTGGGGCATTATCAACAGGTGAAGCCATTGGTACGGGGATGTCTATCTTATTAATGGTGGTGCAAAGCTGGGAAGAAGAAAGCCGCCGTATTCGTGGCAAAGACATTGTGCCGTGCCGCTTACTCTTCCTTGACGAAGCCGCACGACTTGACGGCAAATCCATTTCCACCTTGTTTGAATTATGCGAACGGTTAGATATGCAATTATTAATCGCCGCCCCTGAAAACATCAGCCCAGAAAAAGGCACGACTTATAAACTGGTGCGGAAAATTTCGGGCAATCAAGAGCAGGTTCACGTTGTTGGATTGCGTGGGTTTGGACAATAATAGTAGGGGCGTATTGCATACGCCCAAAACAGATTGAGCAAAGGGCGTATGCAATACGCCCTTACGGAAATAGGACAATGTTGCTATTTAAACAAAACGAAAACGGCTTATCTTCATTGAACGAAAAGCCCTTTAAATTGGAAAAAGAAATTCAACGCTTGTTTGAGCAAAATCTGGCGGTGATTTCCGATTATCAGCTGATAAAATCGGAATTTAGTATTAAAAATAGCCGAATCGATACCTTAGTCTTTGATCCTGAAAATAACGCTTTTGTGATCATTGAATATAAACGTAGCCAAAATTTTAGTGTCGTGGATCAGGGGATTTCTTACCTAAATTTAATGCTAGAAAACAAAGGCGAGTTTATCGTGGAATATTACGAAAGCAGCTTGCCGAAGTTAAAACGAGATGAATTTGATTGGTCGCAATCTAAGGTGATTTTTGTTTCCCCTGCCTTTACGGATTTTCAAAATCAAGCGGCAAATTTCAAAGATTTACCCATAGAATTATGGGAAATCCATCAATTTGAAAAGGGGATTGTGTCCGTCGTTCCGCTGAAAAAATCCAAATCTGCCCCGAGTTTTAAACAAATTAAAACGGCTCAAAATGCGGATTTAGAGAAAGTGGTGGATGAAATCAAAGCCTATTCAGAACAAGAACATTTAGAAAACAAAAATGATGAAATAAGAGAGCTTTATGAACAATTTAAAGAAGCGATTTTAAGATTGGATACAGAATTAGATCCTAAAGCACTTAAACATTATATTGCCTTTAAAAAAGGCAAAAAAAATCTTGCTTATATCAAAATTCAACACAACAGCTTAAAAATTTTCATTAATCTGAAAAAAGGCACATTAAATGATCCGAAAAATATCACGGAAGATGTGTCAGAAAAAGGACATCACGGCACAGGGGATTATCAAATCATCGTGAAAGATTCTCGTGATGTGGAATATATTATGAGTCTTATTAAACAAACAATTTAGGAGCTTTTATGCACTTTCTCATTCTCGCCATTCTTTGCAGTGTGTCGGTGTCTGTGTTATTTAAACTGTCAAAACGTTACAACGTCGCAACAGATCAAATGGTCGCCTTTGGTTATGTGGTCGCATTATCACTCAGCTATTTCTTATTATCCCCTGATTTCAAAGGGTTAGGCTTTACGGAATTTGTGTTAGAAAGCGAGTCTAAACCGATTTTCTTAACCCTTGGCGTGTTGTTGCCTGTGGGCTTTATTGTGATGTCGAAAGCGGTGGAACACGGGGGGATTGTGCGTACCGATGCGGCACAACGTTTAGCCTTGTTCTTGCAAATTATCGCTGCGGTAGTGATTTTCGGCGAAGCCATTACGGAAATGAAAACCTACGGCGTGATTGTGGCATTCTTCGCCTTGTTTGGCTTATTGTATAAACCAGCTGGCAGTATGGGCAATGCGAAAATTGCTGCGTTGGCATTAGCTGGTGTATGGTTGATTTGGGGGAGTACGGGGATTTTATTTAAGAAAATTGCATTGCAAGGCGGTGCATTTCCTGCCACCTTGTTTATCTCATTCGCCTGTGCAATGGTAATTATGTTTACTTATTTATTGATTAAACGTACCCAATGGACGGCACCGAGTTTGCTTGCAGGTATCCTGCTTGGTGCGTTAAATTTCGGCAATATCCTGTTTTATATTTACGCCCACCAATTCTACAAAGCCAACCCAACCATCGTATTTGCTACGATGGACGTGGGTGTGATTTGCTTAGGTACGATTATCGGGGCATTCGCCTTTAAAGAACGGATTAGCAAAATTAATATCGCTGGGATTATCTTAGGCGTGATTGCGATTTTGTTATTAAGATTATAAGGTTATGAACGAATTTAGCTATTTTTTCTACGATTACGAAAGTTTTGGTATTAGCCCGAGCGAAGACCGCCCAGCCCAATTTGCAGGCATTCGAACGGACAGCGATTTTAATATTATTGGCGAGCCTGTGATGTTGTATTGCAAGCAAACCAATGATTATTTGCCGAGTCCCGAAGCGGTGTTGGTAACGGGCATTACGCCACAAGAATGTAATGAGAAAGGCTTAAGCGAACCCGAATTTGCGGCAAAAATTTTAGCAGAATTTAGCCAGCCCAATACTTGTATTATCGGCTATAACAATATTCGTTATGATGACGAAATGACCCGTTATACCTTTTATCGTAACTTTATTGACCCGTACGAGTACAGTTGGAAAAACGGTAATTCTCGTTGGGATTTGCTGGATTTGGTGCGTGCATGCTATGCGTTACGACCCGATGGCATTGAATGGGCGTACGATGAAGACGGCGTGCCGAGTTTCCGCTTGGAAAAATTGACCGTTGCCAATAGCATTGAACATAGCAACGCCCACGATGCGATGGCGGATGTGTATGCCACCATTGCGATGGCAAAATTGATTAAGCAAAAACAGCCGAAATTTTTTCAATTTTTCTTTGATTATCGGGGCAAAAAAGCCCTTGAAAGTTTAGTCAATATGGCGGAAATGACCCCACTGGTTCACGTTTCGGGAATGCTGGGCAATTATCGGGGCAACTGCACTTGGATTGCCCCCTTGGCGTGGCATCCCATTAATCAAAATGCGTTAATTGTCTGCGATCTCGCACAGAATATCGATGATTTACTGACGAAATCCGCCGATGAATTACGAGAAAATCTCTATACCAAGAAATCCGAGCTAGAAGAACAAGGCATTTTGCCTGTTCCGCTTAAATTAGTGCATTTAAATAAATGTCCGATTCTCGCTCCTGCCAAAGTGTTATTGCCTGAAAATGCCGAACGTTTAGGCATTGATCGCCAATTCTGCTTAGCAAATCTACAAAAGCTGCGTCAATCGATGGATGTGCGGTCAAAAGTAGAAGAGATTTTTGCACAAGAACGGATATTTGAACCCAGTGAAAATGTCGAAACCCAATTATACAGCGGTTTCTTTAGCCCAAATGATCGCAATAATCAGAATATTCTGCGAACCTTGTCGCCTGAACAGTTGGCAAATCACGGCTTAACCTTTGAAGATAAACGGGTAGAGGAGTTATTGTTTCATTATCGTGCTAGACATTATTTCAAAACCTTAAACCGAACAGAGCAGTTGCAATGGGAACGCTACCGCCGCCGTAAATTAGAAAAAAGTGCGGTGGATTTTGAGCAAAAAATGCAAAATCTGATAGATGAATATAGTAATGATGAAAAAAAATTACAGTTACTACATTCGGTTTATGAATATGCGATGAAGTTGTTGTGACTATTGAGTGACAATGTCATGAAATGAAATAAAATAAAAAAATATGGTTAATAAATTTAAGCTATTCTGTTTTTTGGAATAGCTTTATTTTTATATTTTCAATAAATACAAACAAGAATATTTACCAAAAACTTTAGCACACGGATTGGGATTTTAGATATGCAACAGCAAAATTATCGTTTTAATTAAAATTTTCACTAACCAAATTTCCTTCAGATTTCGCATAGCGTTATCAAAATAGCACATCAATTTATATACAATTTCCTTATTTCTAGTGTATAACTCAATAAAATCGACTGTAGAAAATGGCTTGAAACCTTTATTTATCTTGCTTGACAAGTTCATCCTGTATGTGGATAAGTCTGTGATTTAATTAATACGTAGTATCCACTAACCCTATAACAGATTTCGCATAATGTATATTATGTTAAATCATATAATATAAATGTCACTTTTAATACTACTCTTTTCATGGTTTAAGAAATGTCGTTAAAAAGCAAATGAATAAAAAACAAAATATGTGTGCTTTGAGAAATATTGATGTGCTATTTTGATAACGCTATGCGAAATCTGAAGAAAATTTAGATTGGTGGCGATATAATATTGGGATAATGAAAACTAAGATTTGATGTTATTTAGAGAGTTTTATTTTGGCAACGCTACGCAAAATCTGAAAAAGAATTAGGTAAATTATCGGTAGGATTTTTTATTATTTCGTGTAAAATATGTTACTGTGACAATGTCACTTATCTCTTTTCAGTAATCAGTAATGATTTTCTCCCCCTAAAAATTGTATTAATAGAACAATCTAGTAAGGGGAAAATTTTATTTATGTATTTCTATTGTGTTTATTTGTATCGGAAATGTAACAATATCTATTGCTAACGTGACAGGAATTAAGGCTTTCATTATACTACGAGAAACATCACCTCCATTAGGCGTATAATTTAAAAATTTAATCCGCATTGGATTTTTAAATTGATATTCTAATTTTGATGTGGGTATAGCTGAGGCTGTTTGTATGCTAAACTGAATATTATCTAAACGACAGTCTAAATACGTTGGCCAAGCACTATTACATTCAAATCCTATTTTTTCTAATTTCTGTTCTTCTTGATTAGAATTGATATCTCGCTCTTTAAAGAATGATAAATCAACTGCTAAACAGCTTTCAGTATTACAGCCATTGTGATTGCCTAATTTTATAGGGAAATACTCTCTTTTCTCATGGTGATCCAAATGAGGTCTAACAATTAAATTTGTAAAATCCAACCGTTGCGTAAATATCTTATTCAAAATATCTCTTTTACTATCAGTATCTTGTATTAAATAACTTTGTTTCTGACCGACTAAAATCATTGCCTGTTCATAGCCTTTTATTGGCTGTTTAGCTTTAGCGATTGCAAGCACAATATCATCTTTATCTGCTAAAACTTGCCATTGTTGAGTTGCTTTAGACTCATCAATTTTATCACTCATCCAAGCACTCAACATACAGCCCGTTAAACCTAATACGCTGCTCATTAATGCCGATAATTTTAATGTCGTTTTCATGAAATATTCTCTTATTTTATTAATATCAACATATAAAAATGCGGTCAAAAAATCACAATTTTTTTAACCGCACTTTCACTATTGTAACCTACTCATTAATCCAATTTCAATGGCTCAATTTTCCAGATTTTTTCTGCATATTCCGCAATGGTACGGTCTGATGAGAAGAAACTCATGTTGACAATATTTTGTAACGCACTATCTACCCATGCTTGTTGATTTTTGTATTTTTCATCAACTGCTTTTTGGGCTTCAACATAGCTACGGAAATCTGCAAAGGCTTGGTAAAAATCATGATAACGCCAGCCATTTAATAAATCTTGATAACGATTTGGATCATTTGGTGAGAAATAACCACTACTGATTTGGTCAATTACTTGGCGTAATTGCTCATCAGATTGGTAAATATTAAACGGACTATAACCTTGGTGGCGTAATTCTTCCACTTGTTCCACGGTGTTACCAAAGATAAAGATATTGTCTTTGCCTACATTATCTAAAATTTCTACGTTTGCACCATCTAATGTACCTAGGGTTAATGCTCCATTTAAAGCAAATTTCATATTACTTGTACCCGATGCTTCGGTACCCGCTAAAGAAATTTGTTCTGAAATATCCGCTGCTGGAATAATAATTTGAGCAAGACTAACGCTATAGTTAGGAATAAATACTACTTTTAAACGACCTTGTAAACGCTCATCATTATTAATCACGTTAGCAATATCATTAATTAAATTAATGGTTTGTTTGGCAGCATAATAAGCAGATGCTGCTTTTCCTGCAAGAATGAACACTCGTGGTGTCCAATCTTTTTCAGGATGAGCTAACATTTCATTGTAACGAGCAATAATGTGTAATACGTTTAAACTTTGACGTTTATATTCGTGGATACGTTTTACTTGTACGTCAAATAACGCATCAGGATTAAGTTCTACACCTAATTCTTTTTTCACATAATTTGCTAATCGGATTTTATTCGCACGTTTAATCGCTGGAATCGCTTTTTTCACTTCTGGTTCGTGAATATATTTTTTGAATTGTTCAAGTTGAGTTAAATCACGACGCCATTCTGTGCCAATATATTTATCAAATAATGCTGATAAATCAGGGTTTGCTACTGCAATCCAACGACGTGGTGTAATACCATTTGTTACGTTAGTAAAGCGTTCTGGGTAAATACGAGCGAAATCAGCAAAGGTAGATGTGACCATTAAATCAGAATGAATTGCCGCTACCCCATTCACTTTGTGTGAACCTACAACAGATAACCAGCCCATACGTACTTTACGTACATCACCTTCTTCTACTAAAGAAACTCGGCGGATAAATTCTTCATCCGTAGTAACAGTATCTCTAACATGATCTAAGAAGTAATCATTGATTTCGAAAATCATTTGTAAATGACGTGGTAAGATTTTCGCCATCATTTCTACTGGCCAAGTTTCTAAGGCTTCTGACATTAGGGTGTGGCAAGTGTAAGAGAAAATGCGGCAACACATATCCCATGCTTTTTCCCAATCATAACCGTGTTCATCAATTAAAATACGCATTAATTCAGGAATAGCTAAAGCTGGGTGAGTATCATTTAAATGAATTGCCACTTTATCTGCTAAGTTTTCCAATGTGCCGTGTGTACGAATGTGGCGTTTTAGAATATCTTGTAAAGAAGCAGACACTAGGAAATATTCTTGACGTAAACGTAGTTCACGACCCGCTATTGTAGAGTCATCAGGATAAAGTACTCTTGAAACATTTTCAGAAGAAGAACGTTCTTCAATCGCACTAAAATAATCCCCTTTATTAAAATCTGCTAAATTGAATGCAGTACCTGAATGTGCGGACCAAAGACGTAAAGTTGTCGCACTATCATTTTTAAACCCAGGAATCATTTGGTCATAAGCAAGTGCGGTAATTTCTTCGTCATTTTTCCAAATACATTTTTTACCTTCAAAATAAACATGACCGCCTAAACGAATTCTAAAACGCTTAGAAGGACGAATAAATTCCCAAGGAACACCTTTTTCTAACCAAGCATCTGGTTTTTCAATTTGACGACCATCTATAATTCGTTGTCTGAACATACCATATTCATAACGAATACCATAGCCCATACTTGGAATTGATAATGTCGCTAATGAATCCATAAAACAGGCAGCTAAACGACCTAATCCGCCATTACCTAAACCTGGATCAACCTCTTTGGCTAACACTTCTTCCAAGTCAATATTTAATTCTTGTAAAGCCTGTTTAGCACTGTCATATACACCTTCCGCAATTAAAGCATTAGAAAGGGTGCGTCCAATTAAAAATTCCATTGAAAGATAGTAAACACGACGAGTTTCTTCCGCTCTTGATTGTTTTGCGGTAGAAATCCAACCTTCGGTAACAAGATCACGTACCGCATATAAGGTCGCATTTAGCCAGTCACGTTGACTTGCCTCTTCGGGGGAGCGTCCAATTAGATAAACTAATTTATAGACGATTGCTTTTTTCAGTGAGCCTGCATCGTGAGATGGACGCTCATAGTTTTGAATTTTGAGCATAGAAATAGTCCTAATAAAATCTAATAAAATAAAAAGTGCGGTATTTTAACCGCACTTTGATGAAAAATACAACTAAATTCTGTTATAAAGTGCTAGATAATGGCGAGCAGCTAATGCCCAACTAAAATCTTGAGCCATTGCATTTGCTCTCACACTGAACCATAGACGTTGTTTTTTCCATAAATTCAAGGCATTATTTAAGGCATAACGCAAACCTTGTGGATCGGCATCTTCAAACACAAAACCTGTGGCGATACCTGCTTTAATATTTTCACTGGTGCTGTCAACCACTGTATCGGCTAAACCACCTGTTTTACGAACCAACGGTAATGTACCATATTTTAAGCCATATAATTGTGTTAAACCACAAGGTTCAAAACGACTTGGCACTAAAATTACATCACCACCTGCTACCATAAGGTGAGATAAGGCTTCATCATAACCGATTTTGACCGCCACATTTTGCGGATAATACTGGGTTAATCCCCATAAACCTTGTTCTAAATGTTGGGCTCCAGAACCTAAAACAATAAGTTGTCCACCTTGTTTCACAATTTCATCAGTGGTTTCAAGTAATAAATCCACGCCTTTCTGTTCAGTTAAACGAGTAATCATCACAAAAATTGGTACATCTGGATTTTGCGGTAAATTGAAATAGGCTTGTAACTGTTCCTTATTCTTTTTCTTACCCGTCATAAATTTTAATTTATAATGTTCAGTAATATAAGGATCATTATTTGGATGCCAAATCTTTTCATCTACGCCGTTTAAAATACCGTGTAAACGACCTTGATATTCTAAGGTGCCAAGTAACCCTTGCAAACCATAGGCAAATTCTGGGCGAGTAATTTCTTTAGCATAAGTTGGACTCACTGCGGTAACTGCATCAGAATAATATAACCCTGCTTTCAAATAGGAAATTTCGCCATATAATTCTAAGCCATCAACATGAAACATACCTGCTGGCAAGCCAATCTCATATAAATGTTGATAAGCAAATCGACCTTGATAGGCTAAATTATGAATGGTAAATACGGATTTAGCTGGTTTACCTTTGTTATATAAATAAGCACTGGTTAAGCCAGCATGCCAGTCGTGAGAATGTACTACTTCGGCATTCCACCAACTATCTAACCCTGTGGCTAATTCTGCTCCAACCCAACCTAACAGGGCAAAACGTTTATAGTTATCAGTATAATCTTGATACCATTGATCGTGATATGGATTGCCAGGACGATCATATAAATGCGGAGCATCAATAATATACACACCTACACCATTGTATTCACCATAACGTAACAAAATGTGACCAGCAAAATTGAAAAACTCAGCCACTACATAGGTTTCTGGAATACCAGCAAAAATAGCTGGATAACCTGGTAATAACACTCGAGCATCAATACCCTCTTGTTTTTGAGCAAAAGGTAATGCCCCCATTACATCTGCTAATCCACCTGTTTTTAAC
Organism: Lonepinella sp. MS14435; assembly: GCF_042485795.1. Taxonomy (GTDB): domain Bacteria; phylum Pseudomonadota; class Gammaproteobacteria; order Enterobacterales; family Pasteurellaceae; genus Lonepinella. Next base: position 1,430,852 of record NZ_CP169368.1, on the reverse strand, counting down.
AGTGGATATAATTCTGAACAAACGTGTAATACTCTCATTTACTTTATGTTTTCCTTAAATACGTAGGGGCGGTTTTGTGTTGCCGCCCAAAAATTACGTTCCGTTTTATGGGGAATACATTGAATTTCCCCCACGGAATACAAAACTAATCTAAATGCTCTTCATTAGTCACTTTTTCACCTTGCAATCTCTTAATCATTGAGTCAGTGACTAAAATGACTTTACCTGTACTACTCACACGGAAACGTTTGCGATCTTCCTCAATATCTACACCAATTTGGGTATTATCTGGAATGACCACATGACGGTCAATAATACAATTTCTTAACACACAGTTTTTACCAATGGTCACTTGCGGTAATACTACACAATGATCGATGCTAGAATCCGATTTCACTTTTACGTTATTGAATAACACGGAATAACTGATACTTGCATCGGTAATCAAACAACCGCCAGAAATCAAGGAATTATCCACAGGTTTAATGCTTGGGTTGTGATAGAAGAATTTGGACGGATAAGTCTGTTCTGGATTACCACGAATTGGCCAGCGTTGGTCATAAATATCGAGTTGTGGTTTTTCTGACACTAAATCAATATTAGCTTGCCAGAAACTGTCTAATGTTCCCACATCACGCCAGTAAATTTCCCCTTCGGTATTACGACCCATGCAAGAACGACTAAATGGATGAGCGTATAACACACCTTCTTCTAAAGATTTCGGTAAAATATCTTTACCAAAGTCATGGGAGGTATTTTGTGATTTTACTTCACGGTTTAATACTTCATATAAGTAATCTGCATCAAATACATAGATTCCCATAGATGCTAATGAAATGTCTGGTTTACCAATCATCGCTGGTGGATCTTTTGGTTTTTCCACAAACTCTTTCACTTTCAAGTTTTCATCCACTGCCATTACACCAAATTCAGAGGCTTCGGAACGTGGTACTTCAATACAGCCAACGGTACATTTTGCTCCACTAGAAACGTGATCAAGTAACATTTGGCTATAATCTTGTTTATAGATATGGTCGCCAGCTAGAATTAACACATATTTTGGTTGGTAGTGATGTTTCAAAATTGCCATATTTTGATACACCGCATCCGCTGTACCACGATACCAAGTAGAATCATCAATTTGTTGACGTGCTGGCAACATATCTACAAATTCCCCACGTTCTTGTGGTAAGAAAGACCAACCGTTTTGTAAATGACGTAACAAAGAATGAGCAGCATATTGTGTTACCACACCAATGCGGTTTAATCCTGAGTTAATACAGTTTGACAAAGCGAAGTCAATGATACGACGGTTTCCCCCAAAATAAAGTGCGGGTTTTGCTCGTTTATCGGTCAATTCGTGTAAACGAGAGCCACGTCCTCCCGCTAAAATTAACACTAATGTTTCTTTAACGAGTTCATATTTGTTTGGTAATGCAACTTTGCTACTCATAATTAATTCTCCATAAATAAAATTGTGGGCTAATCGTTTCAGTTAAAAACTAAAGACTATTTAATAATCTAATTATACTATACAGAAAATAAAAATAATTTTCTGTGATAAGGTTCAAAGTTTTGAAAAATTAATCAAAAAAACAGATCATTTCCGTTGTAACAAACAAAAATCTATGGTTTCTACAACTAATCCTTGACCTTTTAACATTTTGCTATGACTTGACACCAGCATTTCCCATTTGCCGTCGGGTAATACAAAATTCTGTAGTTCATCTTTGGCATTAATTACAAATAACCATTGATCATCTAATAAAAATTGCATCGCTTTACCAGCGTAATCTTGCCAGTCTGCTACTTGCAAACTATGTCCAAATTCGTTGAGCCAGCTTACATTTGCTGCACTCCACCACTGCCCCATGGTTAAGCTTTGAATTTTTTTGCGTAATTGAATCGCTTGTTGCGTGGCAACAAATAAATCTTCATTAAAATTTCTCCACTTCAACCAACTAATCTGATTATCCTGACAATAGGCATTGTTATTACCATATTGTGTATTACCAAACTCATCACCCGCTAATAACATCGGGGTACCATTAGATAATAACAATGTACGTAATAACGCTACGCTGGTTAAAAATCGTTGTTTTTCCACCGCACTTTTTTCATTCACTGGCAAGCCTTCGGCTAAACCCTCTATACCATGATTATAGCTGTAATTTTCATTACGACCGTCATGGTTATCTTCCCCATTTGCAAAATTGTGTTTATGGTTATAACTGACCAAATCTCGCAATGTAAAACCGTCATGTGCGGTGATAAAATTCAATGTTTTATAGGGTAACTGATTCCCTTTACGATATATATCACTTGAACCTGCTAATCGTTCTGCAAAATCGCCTAACGCTCCACTTTTCCACAGCCAAAAACGTTTAATGTCATCACGGTAACGGTCATTCCATTCGGCAAAATAGCTTGGGAAATTTCCTACTTGATATCCCCCATCACCTAAATCCCAAGGCTCGCTAATCATTTTACAACGGCTTAATATCGGATCATTTTCAATCGCTTTAAATAACAAGCCTTGCGGATTAAAATACGGCTGTTCTCTACCTAAACAAGTAGCTAAATCAAAACGGAAACCGTCAATGTGATATTCTTTCACCCAGTATTTTAAACAATCTAATGCCCATGCTCGAGCTTGTGGCGAAGATAAATCTAAAGTATTACCACAACCTGTCCAATTATAGTAATAACCTTGCTGATCATGGTAATAATAGGTCTGATCATCAATGCCCCGTTGACTGAATGTAGGATAATCTTTTTCACCCTCAGCAGTATGATTAAATACCACATCTAAAATCACTTCAATACCAGCTTGATGTAGGGCTTTCACCGCTTGTTTAAATTCATTCATTGGGTTATCTGTAGCAGCATAACTAGGTTCTAAAGCGAACATCGCTAACGGATTATAACCCCAATAATTACTTAATCTTTTTTCTTGTAAGTGCGGTTCATTTACAAAGAAATTTACTGGTAATAATTCAACCGCAGTTATCCCCAAAGATTGCAAATAAGCAATACTTTTCGGATGAGCTAGACCAGCATAAGTACCACGAATATGTTGTGGCAAATCTTCACGCAATTGGGTAAACCCTTTAACGTGCAATTCATAAATAATACTATGTTCCCACGGCGTTTGTAATGGTTTATCCCCTTGCCAGTCAAAATTTGATGAATTAGTAACCATCGCTTTCGGAGCCAGTTTGGCATTATCACGTTGATCACTTAACAAAAACCATGCTCTTTTGTTCGCAGTAGATAAATCTGGTTTTCCCACTACCATTTTGGCATAAGGATCTAACATTAATTTGTTAGGGTTATTTAAGCTAACGCCATATTTTGGATAAAGGCGATAACCATATTTAGTACCCACTTCAATATTAGCAATCCAACAATGCCAAATATCTTGTTCATTTTTTTCCATTGCAAAGCGTTTTTCATTGTCTTCTGAATCAAATAAACATAATTCAATTTTTTGTGCTTGGCTGGAATATAGGGCAAAACTAACCCCCTGTTGATTATTGCGAATTTCAATATTCGCCCCTAATAACGTTTTCATAAATAATTTAAAGATAATCCATTATAATACAACAAAAATATAAGAAAATGATACATTTACACCACTCTATACTATAGACGAATGCTTCGTTATAACACCATCTTCACTCCAACCGTAAACAGAGAGATTGCTCCATCTAACAGAAACTGGCAAGCTAAGTTGGCCCAATAAAGATTTTACTTCTTTTAGACTTCGGCACTGTTCTCTCCGTAAACGGAAAGAGGGAAAGTTATAACTAAAATAGCTTATTGTCAAGAATATGCTTAAACGTACCATACCGTTACTACATTCTTTACATTTTATTCTTCAGTAGCTTTTTTAGCTTTTGACTTCACTACTTTTTTAGCAGTTTCAACTTTTGCCGTTGTTTTTTTCGCCGTAGCTGTAGTCGTTTTAGCTTTTGCTACTTTCGGTTCTGCTTTCGCTTTTACCGTTTTCTTCTCCGATTCAGCTTTTACCTCAGCTTTTTGAGTAGCCGCTTTGGTCACTTTTTTAGCTGTAATTTTCACCGCACTTTTTTCAGCAACTACTGCATCTGCTTTAACTGATTTTGCTTTAGTCGTTTTAGTCGCAGTTTTATTTTTTGCGGTTTCAACTTTCACAGATTCGGTTTTTGTCGCTTTAGCTTTGGTCACTTTAGCTGGTTTTAACGTAAGATCCATAGCGTCAGCTGGTTTTACGGCTGTTTTTCTAACCTTCTTTGCGACTTTTTTCCAACGAAAATAAATTGTTGCCAATGGCGGAACAACCACTGAAATAGATTGTTTTCTACCATGGCTTTCAATGTCTTCTGTGGTGACTACACCAAAGTTGCCTACATTTGAGCCTTTATAGTAAGCCGAATCCGTATTCAGAATTTCTTCATACTCCCCTGCTTCATTTACCCCAATACGGTAATTTTCACGAACCACTGGGGTAAAGTTACTCACCACCAAAATACGATCACCATTACTATCACGACGTTCAAAAGCAAAGATAGAATTTTGATTATCATCGACCACTAACCAATCAAACCCTTCTGGTTTATTATCTAATTGATAAAGTGCGGTGTTTTCTTTGTAAGTTTTATTCAAATCTTTGACTAATTGCAACACACCTTTGTGCCAGCCACCACCGTGGAAATCATCTAATAAGTACCAATCAAGGCTTTCTTGATAATTCCATTCACGACCTTGAGCGAATTCATTACCCATAAACAGTAATTTCTTACCTGGATAACCCCACATATAGGCATAATAGGCACGTAAGTTAGCAAATTTTTGCCACGCATCCCCAGGCATTTTACCCAACAATGAACATTTACCATGTACCACTTCATCATGCGACAATGGTAATAAGAAATTCTCGCTGTATTGATACACCATACCAAAGGTCATTTTATTGTGATGATATTGACGATAGATCGGATCCAGTTTCATATAAGAAAGCGTGTCATTCATCCACCCCATATTCCATTTGAAATGGAACCCTAAACCATTATTTTCAGGTGGCAAAGTGACACCAGCAAAAGAGGTAGATTCTTCAGCAATGCTGGTTGCCCCTGGGACTTCAACACCTACAATACGGTTAGTTTGACGTAAGAAATCAATGGCTTCTAAATTTTCACGACCACCGTATTGATTTGGGATCCACTCACCGTCTTTACGGCTATAATCACGATAAATCATGGAAGCGACCGCATCAACACGCAAGCCATCTAAGCCAAAACGTTCTAACCAATATAACGCATTTCCCGTTAAGAAGTTCTTCACTTCATTACGACCATAGTTATAAATTAAGGTATTCCAGTCTTGATGATACCCTTCTTTTGGATCCGCATGTTCATATAACGCTGTACCGTCAAAAGCGGCTAAACCATGAGTATCGCTTGGGAAATGCCCAGGTACCCAGTCTAAAATAACATTAATCCCTGCTTCATGAGCTTTGGCAATAAAACGTTTAAAGCCCTCTGGACTACCAAAACGGCTGGTCGGTGCATATAACCCTAATGGTTGATAACCCCAAGAACCGTCAAATGGATATTCAGAAATCGGTAATAATTCAATATGCGTAAAGCCCATATCTTTCACGTAAGGAACCAATTCATCCCCCAGTTGGTCGTAATCTAACCAGAAATTATTTTTAAGATTTCTCCGCCACGAACCTAAATGGACTTCATAAATCGAAATCGGTTGATCGGATTGATTCGCTTTACGGCGAGTTTCTGTCATTTCCACAATTTCAGGTAACGCACTGATTTGTGATGCAGTATCTGGGCGTAATTGTGCTGCAAAGGCATAAGGGTCAGATTTTAAACGAAGCTGATTATTACTATCTAATAATTCAAATTTATATAATTGTCCTAAAGTAACTTTAGGGATAAATAATTCCCACACTCCACTATTTGCATGGAAACGCATTGGGTGACGGCGACCGTCCCAATAGTTGAAATCCCCGACCACAGAAACCCGTTTCGCATTTGGAGCCCATAAACGGAAATTAACCCCAGTGACACCGTCATACTGAGTAAAGTGAGCACCTAAAACTTCATAAGGGCGTAAATGAGAACCCTCAGCCAATAACCAATTATCTAACTCTTCAATCATCGGGTGAAAACGGTAAGGATCTTCAATAAATACCGCTTCATTCCCCCAATAGACTTTTAATTGATAATTAAAGAAATCATGCGTATTCGGTGCGACACCTGTAAAGAAACCACGTTCATCAATACGATCTAACTCAATTTCTACATTTTGTGATGCACGATTAATGACTTCAACTTTATTTGCATCTGGCATTAACACTCGAACTTCAATTCCGCTTTCTGTTTCGTGCATACCTAACACAGAAAATGGATCAGAGTGGGTACCATTAAAAAACGCATCTATTACTGATTGTTCTACTAATTTTTTCATAATGACTTCCTATTATGGTTAATTTCATTTAGCAACACTTGAACACGCTGGTCACTAAATATTTGTTCTAGTGGCATGGCAAGTTTAATTTGCCAATTTGGATACTCAGTTGATGTCCCTGGTAAATTAAATGATACTTCCTGATCAATCAAATTTTCTAATTGCACGCCAATCAATCGGCTCCGACTACGAGCTAAATAACGATGAATCACCAAATTAAGGTGATCGTGCATAGCCATACTCAACGCATCACCGTAATAATCATCAGGTAAAAATTGATCTCGGTGTAAGCTATTTAATAAGGCTTGTTTATCTTTCACACGCTGTTGATATTTTTGTTGCAAGAAATTCCCTTGCAAAACACCTAATTGCTCAAATAATTCTAAATCTTTGCAATGCCAGAAACTACGCAAAGACGGCACATCATGGGTACCAATCGTGGCAAAGGCTTGATTTGGGAACTTTTCAGCGAGTGGAAATTCGCCATTTGCTTGAGAGAAATACAACACGAAATACGAATAAACTAAAAATTCATTTAATTTTGACCGCACTTCATCAGCGACAGTACCTAAATCTTCACCCACAATCACACATTGATTGCGTTGGCTTTCAATGGCTAAAATAGCCATTAATTCCGCAAAAGGATAAAGCACATACACACCATCCACCGCCGTTTTATTTTCAGGAATAAACCACAAGCGGAATAAACCCATTACGTGATCAATTCTTAACACACCGAAATGTTGCATATTGGCTCGCAACATTTCAATAAAGGGTTGAAAACCACGTTTTTTTAACACCGTTGGATTATAAGGTGGTAAATTCCAATTCTGTCCGACAGGTCCTAATGGATCGGGTGGTGCACCAATGCTGGTGTTGACACAAAAAAGTTCAGGATCACTCCAAACATCCTCACTCCCCCGAGAACTCTGTACCGCCAAATCACCATAAATCCCTAATTGCAAGCCAACTTTTTTAGCCGTGGTTTTTACTTCAGCTAACTGTTGCTCAGTCAACCATTGCAACCACATATAAAATTCAATTTTAGCTTGATACTTTTTAATTAAGCCCTTACGATTTTTATCCGTTAATTGTTGCCATTCTTTTCGCCAACCTAACCAACCGATATTTTTTTCATCTGCTTGTTGAGTTGGATGTTCTATACTATCCAATACATCAAATAAAGCCTGATTCAACAGGTTTTCTCCCTGTTGTTTGACAAAAGCTAAAAAGTCTTGACGGCGTGCGACAATTTTTGCTGTTTTACTCCGTTGACTAAAGGCAAAAAGCTGTTCAAGTGCGGTGATTTTTAAAGCAGAAATCGCTGGATAATCTACTTGTTCCAGCTGACGTAGGCGAGTAACTTCATCTTGTTGTTGACTAAACCAAGTCTGTACAGATTTGGCTAATTTAAATTCTGGTAATAAATCTACCGCCAAGTAAATCGGATTTAACCAACGACGAGAAGATGCACTGTATGGACTTGCCCAATCTGGCACTGCCACATACATTTTATGTAATGGGTTAATCCCAATAAAATCTGCCCCAAATTGCACCGAATTTTGTACTAAATAAATTAGGTCTGCAAAATCACCAATTCCCCAATTACGGTTAGAACGTAAACTATAAAGTTGGACATTAATCCCCCACGCTTTTTGCTGTTGTAAGATTGGTGATTGAAAGGTAGTTTTTGGCTGAACGAGTAAACGTATTTTACGTTGTTGCTTTTTATCGGAAAGGGTTAATTGATAATAACCCACTGGCAACGCAGGTAAGCTAATTTTTTGTTTAGTTTGTTGTTCAAATAATAATTCATCTTGCTCGTTGGTTAATCGACAAGTGGTGACGGATGGAAAAAAGGAAAGAAAAGAATAATCTGTAATTTGCTCTGCATTAATAACTAAAACATCATCAAAATAATCACTAGAATGGTTATTTCCCGCGGATAAAAGTGCGGTGAAATAATCCAAGGTTTCTGGCGGTGCTGTAATAAAATGACCTTCAATATCATAATAGGAAGGACAGATACCTAATTTTTCTGCTTTCTGTTCAGTACAGCGTTGTTGTTCCGTTAAATTCATAGGTGTACCTCAAGTTTATGTTACATTCTAACAAGCTCAAGAATAAACACAATCAATTTAATTCTATTTTGTGATCTTTATCAACAATATTTGTTTATATTGTAAACTATTTTAGCTGAATATCATCAACAATGTAATCAAACCAGTCAATGACATCTCTTTCATGGATACCATTTTCGATCATCACGCCTGCTAATTTTACTGAATTAGGATTATTAGAGATTAGCGGATGCCAGTCAAATAATGGTTTTTTTTCATATAATAAGCGATAGGCACAGGTGCTAGGCAGCCATTTGAAATCGGGTAAATTTTTCTTGGTCAGTTTGGTGCAATCTTTTTCGATTTTAAAACGATGACAATAATCACCGCACTTACCTGTTTTCAAATCTAATAAATTACAAGCTATACGGGTGTAATACAACCGCTCTCGTTTGCCACGCCCCTCAATAAATTTGCGATAACAACATTTACCACAACCATCGCACAAAGATTCCCACTCAGATTCCGTCATTTCAGAAAGGGATTTTTGTTGCCAAAAAGGTATGTTATTTAGATTATTCTTCATTTTATTTAGATAAAAAAGCGATCAAAATAGTTAAATTTTTGACCGCCTTTTATTTTTAGTTTAGATAGACCAATTAAGGGTTTAAACCAAATGATTCGCTACTTTTATCATATTTAATCCCTGAATGCGAACCTTCAGAACCATTAAAATAAATATCTTTCGGTTGCGAACAAGCGGTTAATACCAACGCAGTCAATACAATTAATACTAATTTTTTCATTTAAAATCCTTCTTTTAAGCTAACAGTTAAGTTAAACACTAAATGCTCAGGGTGACTATTTTTGTTGTCAGCACAATAATACCCCTCGCGTTCAAATTGATAGGCAAGCTCTGCTTGAGCATGAGCTAAACTCTTTTCCACAAAACCTTGTTTAATAACCAAAGAATTTGGGCTAATAGCTGCAATAATATCCTCTTCCGCCCCTGGGTTTGGCATATCAAATAAACGTCCATATTGACGAAATTCCGCAGGACAATTTTCTGTCGCAGACACCCAATGAATTACGCCTTTCACCTTACGCCCATCTGCTGGATTTTTGCCTAAAGTGTCAGGATCATAAGAGCAATAAACACAGGTAATATTGCCGTCTGCATCTTTTTCTATTCGTTCCGCTTTAATGACATAAGCATTACGTAAACGTACTTCTTTACCTAATACTAAACGTTTATATTGTTTATTGGCTTCTTCACGGAAATCTGCTTGATCAATATAAAGCTCAGGGGTAAATGCTAATTGACGAGTGCCGAGTTCTTCCCGATTAGGGTGATTAGGTGCGGTTAAAATTTCTGGATTTTTTAAATTTTCAATCACAATTTTTAACGGATTAATCACTGCCATAGCTCGTGGTGCATTGGTGTTTAAATCATCACGAATACAACTTTCTAACGCTGAAAATTCCACCACGTTATCTTGCTTTGTCACCCCAATACGGCGACAAAATTCACGTAAAGATGCTGGTGTATAACCACGACGGCGTAAACCTGAAATGGTCGGCATACGGGGATCATTCCAGCCATCTACCACTTTTTCTTCAACTAATTTCAGTAATTTACGTTTAGAAGTTAAAGTACCTTCTAAATTTAAACGAGAAAATTCATATTGATGTGGCAACGGACGTGCAATAGAAATATGTTCTAACACCCAGTCGTATAAACGGCGATTATCTTGGAACTCTAACGTACACAATGAATGGGTAATGCGTTCAATGGCATCAGAAATACAGTGAGTAAAATCGTACATCGGATAAATACACCATTTATCCCCTGTTTGATGATGGCTGGCAAATTTCACCCGATAAATCACTGGATCACGCATCACCATAAACGGGGAACTCATATCAATTTTAGCACGCAAGCTCATTTTGCCCTCAGGGACTTCGCCGTTTTTCATTTTTTCAAATAATGCCAAATTTTCTTCAATCGGGCGATCACGATATGGGCTATTTTTCCCTGCTTCCGTTAATGTACCACGATATTCACGCATTTGTTCTGGTGAAAGCTCATCTACATAGGCTAATCCTTTTTCAATTAACTCAATGGCATAGCCATAAAGTTGATCAAAATAATCGGAAGCATAACGTGGTTCACCCTCCCAGTGAAAACCTAACCATTCCACATCTTGCTTAATGCTATCCACATATTCCACATCTTCTTTGGTTGGGTTAGTATCATCGAAACGCAAATTACATTTGCCTTGATAATCTTGAGCTATGCCAAAATTTAAGCAAATAGACTTGGCATGTCCGATATGCAAATAACCATTGGGTTCAGGCGGAAAACGGGTGTAAACATTGTTATGTTTACCACTTGCTAAATCTTCATCAATAATTTGGCGAATAAAATTAGTTGGGCGAATCTCGCCCGTTTCTTCAATTACAGTATTTTCTGTTGTCATATAGTAAAATTTAAGCTGTTAAAAATTAGGGTTATTCTACACGATTTAATAACTGATTACAAAGAAACCACAAACTATACAATAAAGCGGAAAATTTGTGATCTTGATCACGGATTTAAATAGAATCTATACCTTATCTTTTTAAGATAAGCTAATATAATTAATGGTTAAATATTAATTAGTTACATTTAGAAGGAAACTACAATGAAAAAACAAGTTATTACAACACTATTTTGTTTACCTTTTTTAGGATTAACTGGATGTGCGACAGAAGGATCTCGAACGATTGCTCCCACACAAACAGTTGCCTCTCAATCTGCGACTTATCAAGGTGTAAAATCCGCTATTTCCGTAGGGAAATTTGATAACCGTTCAAGCTATCAAAATGGTATATTCTCCGATGGGCAAGATCAATTAGGTAGTCAATCAAAAACAATCCTTGTATCTCACCTACAACAAACAGGGCGTTTCAATGTTTTAGATCGTACTAATATGAGTGAAACCGCCAAAGAAGCCAAAATTAAAGGTGTAAAACAAAATCTTAAAGGGGCAACCTATGTTGTTACGGGCGATGTTACAGAATTTGGGCGTAAAACTGTTGGTGATCATCAATTATTTGGTATTTTAGGTCGAGGTAAAGAACAAGTTGCTTATGCAAAAGTGACGTTAAATGTGGTTAATGTAAATACATCGGAAGTAGTTTTCTCTGCTCAAGGTGCGGGGGAATATAATCTTTCTAACCGTGAAGTACTTGGCTTTGGTGGCACAGCTGGATATGATGCAACGCTCAATGGTAAAGTATTGGATTTAGCTATTCGAGAAGCAGTTGATAATCTTGTCAAAGGTATTGAAGCAGGTCAATGGACACCTGCTAAATAAGGATAAATGATGAAAATAATGAAATTATCCGCAGTTGTTCTTTTCTCTGCTTTTTTGGTTGCTTGTGGTTCTAGTCATAAAGATAACTCTCTTTATTATTGGGGAAATTATCAAGAAACTTTACATGCCTATTATGAAAATAATGGCGATTATGCTAAACAAGAAGAAGATATCCGAAAAATTATTGCATCAGCTAAAGAAAGTAATAAACAGGTTGCTCCAGGCATTTATGCTCATTTAGGTTTATTGTTGATTAAACAAGGTCGTGTATCGGAGGGAAATGAAGCACTTCAACAAGAACAAGCTCTATATCCTGAAAGCCGTCAGTTTATGCAATTCTTACAAAAAGCTAAGAAATAATAGAGGTTTATCATGAAAAAATTAATCACCATAATCTTCGTTACCATTGCATTATTGCTTAGTGGTTGTGCAGTTAAGCCCAAAAAAACTTATGATTACTCTGCTCTGAACGAAAGTAAACCTAAATCCATTTTGGTAGTGATGCCAACAAATAATTCCCCAGAAGCTAAAGCCGATACCAGTGTATTATCTACTGTAACTTATCCTTTGGCTGAATTAGGTTATTATGTTTACCCTGTTGCATTAGTAGATGAAACATTTAAACAAAATGGTATTACCGATGGTTACGCTATTCAACAAACAAATATTAAGAAAATTCAAGAAATTTTTGGTGCGGATAGTATTCTATATATTAATATAAAAGAATATGGTACGAGTTATAAGGTTTTTGATAGTGTCACCACCGTAGAATTAGAAGGTAAATTAGTTGATCTACGTACAGGAAAAGTCTTATGGGAAGGAGAAGGAAAACATAGTCAAGGCTCAACTAACTCTAATGACGGTGTTTTAGTTGCCTTAGTTAAAGCGGCAGTAAGCCAAATTGCTGATACATCAAGAGATTATGGTTTTAACGTTTCCCAAGTAGCTATGGGACAACTTGTTTATGTCGGTAGCAGTGGTGGACTTTTAATTGGTCCTCGTCACCCGAACTATAACAAATAATTATCTTGAATAATATTCCCCTAGAGCCACTTAAATAAGTGGCTCTATTTTTTACTTCCAGAATTTTCCTAAAAACTAAAATCTATTACAATAATTAAGGTTTTATTAAGATTTCTCCCTTATACTCTACATAAATTGATTGATTATCGGAAATGACTATGAAAAAAAAATTATTAACATTGGCGGTTATTGCGGCTTTAGGTATTGCGGGTTGGTTTTATTTTAAAGGGGACAATAGTTCACAAGTAACCTATTTAACCGAAACCGTTAGCCGTGGTAATTTGCAAAAATCTGTGATCGCCACAGGTACGGTAAGAAGTTATAACCGTGTTGAAGTGGGGGCTCAAGTATCGGGGAAAATTGAAAAAATTCATGTGACACTCGGTCAGGAAGTCAAAGAGGGGGATTTGATTGCGGAAATTGATTCAAAAACGCAAGTAAATAGCCTAAATACGGCTCAAGCTCAACTGTCTTCTTATCAAGCACAATTAAAAGCCAAAAAGACCGCTTATGATGTCGCATTATCGGCTTATAACCGTACGGCAAAACTCTATAAGCAAAATTCTACCACTTTAGATGATTTAAATTCAGCTAAAAATACCCTATCCAGTGCTGAAGCAGAGATTGAAACAGTAGAAGCCTCAATCAAGCAATCAGAAATTGAAGTTAGCACCGCTCAAACCAATTTAGGTTATACCAAAATTGTATCGCCATTAAATGGTACAGTGATTTCTATTCCCGTTTCTGTCGGTCAAACCGTCAATGCCAATCAAACTACACCAACTATTGTACAGGTTGCGGATTTAAGCAAAATGCTGATCAAACCTGAAATTTCTGAGGGTGATGTGACCAAAGTCAAACAAGGCATGCCAATTGAGTTTACTACGCTATCTGATCCAAATACAAAATATCATGCTGAAATTAACTCGGTAGATCCTGCGATGACTACGCTAACCGATAATGGTTATACGGAAGATGTGACGGATACCAATGCAGTTTATTACTATGCGAATGTTATTGTGGATAATCCTGAGGGGAAATTACGTATTGGTATGACAACGCAAAATACGATTACAATTGCTGAAGCTAACGATACCTTATTAGTGCCAACTACAAGTTTACAAAGACAAGGTAATACTGTGTATGTGAATATATTAAATGGTGATCAAGTAGAAAAACGTGAAGTTACCGTTGGTTTTAATGATGATGTGAATACCCAAATTTTATCAGGTTTAAATGAGGGGGATAAAGTGATAACGTCACAAGTTGCACAAGGTGAAACGGTGGGAAATAGCAATCGTGGTCCGAGATTATTCTAAAGTGCGGTGAAAAATTGGATAGTTTTATGAATATTATTGAAATGAAAGGCATCACCAAATTTTTTGGTGAGGGCGAAAACCGTACGCAGATTTTAAAAGATATTGATTTAGACATCAAAAAAGGCGATTTTATTGCGATTATCGGGCAATCGGGATCGGGCAAATCCACTTTGATGAATATTATCGGTTGTTTAGATACGGCGACATCGGGATCCTATAAAATTGATCATCAGGAAGTTAGTCATCTCAATCGAGATCAGCTTTCTGATTTACGTCAGCAAAAATTTGGTTTTATTTTCCAACGTTATAATTTGCTTTCGACCCTAAGTGCGGTGGAAAATGTGGCACTTCCTGCTATTTATGCAGGTATCGATCAATCCGCTCGTCTAGCTCGAGCTGGTAGTTTATTAGATAAATTAGGTTTAAGCGATAAATTAGAAAATAAACCTAGCCAACTTTCTGGGGGTCAACAACAGCGTGTGAGTATTGCCCGTGCCTTGATGAATGGTGGCGAAATTATTTTAGCGGACGAGCCAACGGGAGCGTTAGACAGTAAAAGTGGCGAAACCGTCATGGAGATTCTAACTCAACTACATGGTGAGGGACATACGATTATTTTAGTGACTCATGATAAACAGGTCGCAAGTTTCGCCAACCGTGTAATTGAAATTAAAGACGGAAGAATTATTGAAGATACGCGTAAAAATGATTTCATTGCTCACAAAGCTCCAAGTCCAACTATTAATAAAAATGCGTTTAGTTTTTATAAAGATCAGTTTTTAGAATCATTCAAAATGTCGGTAAAAGCAATCGTTGCACACAAAATGCGTTCATTGCTGACGATGCTAGGCATTATTATCGGGATCACTTCCGTAGTTTGTGTGGTTGCACTAGGAACAGGTTCACAACAAAAAATCCTGCAAAATATCAATTCAATGGGAACCAATACCATGGATATATTTAATGGTACTGGATTTGGTGATCGGCATGCAGAAAGAAACCAAAATTTAACCGTTTCAGATAGCGATATTCTTGCTAAACAAAGTTATATTGAAAGCTCAACGCCTAATAGTTCTGTCAGCGGAACATTAACTTATGGTAGCAATAGCTTTACCGCTCAAGTTTATGGCGTTGGTGAACAATATTTTAACGTGAAAGGCTTAACCTTAGAAAACGGTCAATTCTTCACGGCTGATGAAGTGATAAATAATGAAAATGTCGCAGTCATTGATGAAAATACATTAAGTCAGGTTTTTCCCAATCAAAATTCTTTAGGTCAAGTGTTAATGGTGAATAAGAAACCATTAAAGGTTATTGGTGTGGCAAAATCTAACAATATGGGTATGAACAGTAGCAGTTTAAAAATTTATATTCCTTACACTACCGCCATGAACAAAATTTCGGGTAATCAAAAAATTGATAGTATTACGGTGAAAATTCGTGATGATATTAATTCTACCGTGGCAGAAAAAGGCTTAACCAATTTATTGCAAGTTCGTCATGGCACAAAAGACTTTTTTGTGATGAACACCGACACCATTAAGCAAACCATTGAAGCCACCACCAATACCATGACCTTGTTAATTTCATCTATTGCATTGATTTCCTTAGTGGTGGGTGGCATTGGTGTGATGAATATTATGTTAGTATCCGTGACTGAACGAACTAAAGAAATCGGTGTACGAATGGCGATCGGTGCAAGACAATCTAATATTCTGCAACAATTTTTAATTGAAGCTATTCTGATTTGTTTAATTGGCGGATTAACTGGCATTGTGTTATCTATCTTATTTGGCACGGTGTTCAATTTATTGATGACCGATTTTACTATGGTATTTTCCACATTTTCGATTATTGCAGCTGTACTCTGCTCTAGCTTTATAGGTGTAGTATTTGGTTATGTGCCAGCAAAGAATGCTTCACAATTAAATCCAATTAATGCACTTGCACGAGAATAGTAGAAAAAAATAAATTTTCTGTTACAATACGCAAGACAAAAATGAACGAACGTTCATTTAGAAATTTTTATTCAAAGTGCGGTTAAAATTTACCGATTTTTCACCGCACTTCCATGTTAAATTTAAAGGACAAAATATGCTAAAACTGAACAAAATCGCTTTAACCGTGATTTTATCTTCCGCCTTAGTCGGTTGTGCTAATATTAATGATAGCTATCAAGCCTCTCAACAGGATTATCAACAATATGAGCAATTAACGCAACAATATAACATCAAAGAAAATTGGTGGGCATTATACAATGATGCTCAATTAAACCAAGTCGTTGAGCAAGCCTTGTTAAATAATAAAGATCTCGCTAAAGCCGCTATTTCTGTTAATTCAGCACTTTATCAAGCGAATTTATTAGGTGCAGATTTAGTGCCTAGTTTCAATGCTTCTAGCACATCGACCGCAAGTCGCCCAACAGATACCAGTGCAAATTCAACGATTAGTCATACGGGTTCATTAGGCGTTAGCTATACTTTAGATCTATGGCGACGTTTAGCTGATGCGGCTGATGCTGGCGAATGGAATTACAAAGCAACACAACAAGATTTAGAAGCCACTCGCCTTTCTTTAATTAATTCTGTGGTTGTAACTTATTATCAAATCGCTTATTTAAATGATGCCATTTCAGCGACCAATGATACGATTAGCTACTACAACCAAATTAATAGAATTATGCAAAATCGCTTGAGTCAAGGTGTTGCAGATCGTGCCAGCACAGATCAAGCTCAACAATCGGTATTATTAGCTCAAAACAATTTGATTAGCTATCAAACTCAACGCAAAACCGCAGAACAAACCTTGCGTAATTTATTAAATTTAAAACCAGATCAAGCATTAAATATTACATCCCCACATATCTTAAATGTGAAAACAACCGATGTTAATTTAAATGTACCAGTATCAACGATTGCGAATCGTCCCGATGTCAAAGGCAATTTATTCCGTTTAAGCAGTGCCTTTAAAGATGCGAAAGCGACACAAAAATCTTGGTTTCCAACCATTAGTTTAGGGGGTAGCTTATCTTCTAGTGGAACGAAAGTCAGCAACGCATTAAATAATCCTGTGGCAGCAGGTACATTAGCGATTAGCTTGCCGTTCTTAGATTGGAATCATGTAAAATGGAATGTGAAAATTTCAGAAGCAGCTTATGAATCGGCACGTGTTACTTACGAACAAGGGATTACCACTGCATTAAATGAAATTGATACTAACTATTTTGCTTATACACAATCACAACAAAACTTCACTAATTTGAATAAAAAGTATGAATATGATCAACGTATCACAAAATACTATCAAAACCGTTATAACGCTGGCGTATCTGAATTAAGAGAATGGTTAAATGCGGCGAATACAGAGAAAACCTCTCAAGTTGCTATCTTAAATGCAAAATATGCGGTGATTCAAAACGAAAATGCAATTTATAGTGCAATGGGCGGATATTATTCTGCTAAATAGTCAATAGTAGAAAAATATTCTTTCAGGGCGAACCGATGTGTTCGCCCGAATTTTTTAGAACTTATAAATTATTCAAATCCAACACATCTGTCATATCAAATAAGCCATTCGGTTGGTTGACGATCCATTTCGCAGCACGCACTGCCCCGTTGGCAAATGTCATACGGCTAGAGGCCTTATGGGAAATTTCTACCCGCTCACCAATATCCGCAAACCAAACCGTATGTTCACCGACAACATCACTCGCTCGAATAGTAGAAAAGCCTATTTCATCTGGTTTACGTTCACCGATAATACCGTCACGACAAAATACGCCCTGTGTTTTCAAATCACGTCCAAGGGTTTTGGCAATATGTTCCCCCATAGATAACGCTGTGCCAGAGGGAGCATCTACTTTATGGCGATGATGTGCTTCAATAATTTCAATATCACAATAATCACCCATCACTTTAGCGGCTTTTTCTAACAGTTTAAACACTAAATTTACCCCAACACTATAATTTGAAGCAAATACTACGCCAATTTTTTCGGCTGCCGTTTTAATTGCCTGTTTACCTGCATCATCAAACCCCGTTGTGCCGATAATCATCTTTTTATGATGTGCCACACAAATGTCTAAATGTGCTAACGTGCCTGCTGGGCGTGTAAAATCAATCAATACATCAAAATTATTTAGTTGATTTTCTAATTTATCTTCCACTTTAATGCCTAAATTACCTACACCAGCTAATTCACCAGCATCGGCACCAATTAATGACGAACCAACTCGCTCAAATGCAGCACCCAATTCAACACCATCAGCAGAATGTACCGCCTGAATGAGTTGACGACCCATTCGACCGCCAGCTCCCACAATACCAATTTTTAATGTCATATAATGTTCCTTATGTTTAACTTTTTTTCATTATAATAAAAAAAACACCGATAATCAGTGATTATTGGTGTTTTTCAACAAACAAGCTAGAAATTATACACGTTTAAAGTCGATATGTGCTAATTTTGGTTTAAATGGGTGACGTTGCATAGCTTGCACTTTAACTGCAACTTCTTTACCACCGATAACCAATGTAATAACTTCTGAATAGAAACTTTCGTGTGCTTGTGCGTTATTTAATTCATCGTGGTTTAATACGATTGAAACTGGTTCTTCACTACCACCATAAACGATCGCAGGAATTTGACCATTGTGACGCAGGCGGCGGCTCGCACCCTTACCTTGCGATGTACGAACTTCAGCGTTAAATTTAAATGCCATTTTAATGTTCTCTTGTAAGATTGTTTAAAGACAGAAATCGCAGGCGACCCAACGATTTCCCATAAATTTGCTCAAAAATTATTTTGAGAGAGCGTATTATAATGAATTTCCTAGATAAATCAAATTTTCTTATGTCTTTCTTATGTCTTTCTTATGTTTTTCTTTTCTTCACAACATAAAAGTGCGGTGAAAAATAGCAAAGAAATTTTGGCATTAGTTATAACGCAAACATCGCTCGCTACCATTTCATCAGAAATTATGAGTAAAAATAGGAATTATTTACAAAGTTATTTATGTAACAAAAATGTTAAGTTATTCTAAATGATAATAGTTGTTATTGTTTTTTCCTTTTAAATTAATGAGTTACATAAAAATAAATATTGCAATTCTCATTTAGTCGGTTATAATTACAACAGTTGGAATTATTCCACTTTTATTTTTTTACGAGGAAACAAAAAATGTTAAACCAAGCAATTACCACTAAATTGAATGAACAAATCAATTTAGAATTCTTTTCATCTAACACTTATTTACAAATGAGTGCATGGTGTGCCAATCGTGGCTACGAAGGTGCCGCCACATTCTTCTTACGTCATGCTGATGAAGAAATGGAACACATGCAAAAATTATTTGATTATGTCAGCGAAACTGGTGGCTTACCGATTTTAGGTAAAATTGAAGCACCACGTACTGAATACAATTCATTACGTGAAGTATTAGAAATTGCTTTTGAGCATGAAAAACATGTAACAGCAAAAATTAATGAATTAGTTGAAGTAACATTTGAAAACAAAGACTACTCTACTTTTAACTTCCTACAATGGTATGTGGCTGAACAGCACGAAGAAGAAACCTTATTCGGTGGCGTGATTGATAAATTTGATATTTTAGGCAATGACGGCAAAGCAATTTATTTAATTGACAAAGAATTATTAACATTAGAATAAGAGGACAAATATCATGTTAGCAAAAAAAATAGTTGAGTTATTAAATGCTCAAATGAATTTAGAATTTTATTCTTCAAATCTTTATTTGCAAATGAGTGCTTGGTGTAACCAAAAAGGTTATGTAGGTGCTGCAAAATTCTTACGTGAACACGCTGCAGAAGAAATGCAACACATGCGTAAACTGTTTACTTATTTAAATGAAACAGGAGCAGAAGCGGTAATTTCTTCTATTGAAGAAGTTTCTCATGAATATAAATCGTTACGTGAAGTTATTGAATTAACTTTTGCTCACGAAAAATTGATTACTAGTAAAATCAATGAACTCGTTGGAGCAACCTTTGAAGCAAAAGACTACTCTGCATTTAACTTCTTACAATGGTATGTGGCTGAACAGCACGAAGAAGAAAAATTATTTGGTGGTATTTTAGATAAATTCAACATTTTAGGTGAAGACGGTAAATCTCTTTACTTGATTGATAAAGATCTTGCTAGTTTATAAACTAGCCAAATAAGATTTTAAGATCTGAAGAAAAAGCTGATAAGTATAGATTATCAGCTTTTTTAATAAAAAGTGCGGTTAAAAATTCCGTAAAAATGATGAAGAATCTTTGCTAATAGATGCTTAGAGTATTGCTTATAATTGCCGTTCACTCGTTTGTTGTTATTGGTAATATTGATACGTTTTATAGCCAAATGCCACAATTAAAATGCAAAACATAATGATTATTTGGATAAGACGTTTTTTAGTCAATTTTTCTGCGGGCATAAATCACCTTTTTTCTCATTTATTACTTCTTAATTTCACTTTTTAATGCTATTATTTTTGAGTTAGATCAATTTT
The DNA here is from genome assembly GCF_042485795.1 of Lonepinella sp. MS14435. Taxonomy (GTDB): domain Bacteria; phylum Pseudomonadota; class Gammaproteobacteria; order Enterobacterales; family Pasteurellaceae; genus Lonepinella. The sequence goes on along the minus strand of NZ_CP169368.1, from coordinate 1,410,115 downwards.
ATCACAAAATAATTTGAGGAAGAATGAGTATTTTATCATCAGAACCAAGTATGGGTCGCCGAGTTCAATCAGGCGGTTGTGCTATTCATTGTCAAGATTGCAGTATTAGTCAATTATGTATTCCTTTTACGCTTAATGCTCATGAGTTAGATCAGTTAGATAATATTATTGAACGTAAAAAACCAATCCAAAAATCCCAAGTATTATTTAAGGCTGGCGATGAACTAGTTTCATTATATGCTATTCGTTCTGGTACAATTAAAACTTATACAATCAATGAAGCAGGAGAAGAACAAATTACCTCATTCCATTTACCTGGAGATTTAGTGGGGTTTGATGCCATCATGAATATGCGTCATCCTAGCTTTGCCCAAGCCTTAGAAACTGCGATGGTATGTGAAATTCCATTTGATATACTCAATGACTTATCTGGCAAAATGCCTAAATTACGCCAACAAATTATGCGGTTAATGAGTAGTGAAATTAAAAGTGATCAGGAAATGATTTTACTTTTATCTAAAATGAATGCAGAAGAACGTTTAGCGGCTTTTATTTATAATTTATCCAAACGCTACTCTGCACGTGGCTTTTCAGCTAGAGAATTTCGTTTAACCATGACGCGTGGCGATATTGGTAATTACCTCGGTTTAACCGTAGAAACCATTAGCCGTTTATTGGGACGTTTCCAAAAATTAGGTATTTTGTCCGTACAAGGTAAATATATTACGATTAATAGTCTACCTGAATTAACCGAAGTTGCTGGAATTCATCGTACCAAAATAGCATTTGACTAAAAATTTTTATTAATCAACCATAAATTGCATAAAATTTGTTGTGTAGATCACATTTTTAAATTATCTAACTTGTTATTTTATGCAATCCACTCTATGCTATATCGTATTCAAAAATGAATGAAATCAAACTGCAAAAGCAAAAATGGAGGTTATGATGAAATTCAACAATATTCTCGTTATTCTTAATCCAGAAAATGAAAAACAATACGGTCTTGCTCGTGCTGTCCGTTTGGTAAAAGAACAGAAAAGCGAAACGCCTGTTAATATTACTGTTTTCTTACCTGTCTATGATCTTTCTTATGAAATGTCTGCCTTGCTTTCCGCTGATGAACGTGAAGAAATGCACAAAACCGTGGTTGAGCAACGTCAAAAAGATGTCCTCCCCTATTTAGAAAAATATGCCGATCCAATGATTATATTTCACTCACGAGTGGTTTGGTCAAGTAATGAATCCGAAGCTATCGTTGCTGAAATTGAAGCTAATCATTATGATTTGGTAATTAAATATACCAAAGAAGAAGAGAGTTTAACCTCTCTCTTTGTTACCCCAATGGATTGGCAATTATTACGTAAATGTCCTACCCCATTATTAATGGTACGTGACGGTGACTGGAAACATCAAAGACGTATTCTTGTGGCAGTCAACGTATCAGGCGATGAAGAATATCACGATATTTTTAATAAAGAACTCGTTTCGCTCAGTATGGACTTAGCTGATCAATTAGAACGTGGTAACGTACATTTGGTCAGTGCCTATCCGCCGACACCTATGAATATGGCGATTGATTTACCAGAATTTCATTCAAGTGAATATATTAACGGTGTACGTGGTCAACACTTAATTAACATGAAAGCCTTACGTCAACATTTTGGTATTGCGGAAGATCATACGCACGTTTATGAGGGTTTCCCAGAAGAAGTTATTCCGCAAGTTGCCAACGATATTGAGGCAGAATTAGTGATTTTAGGTACAGTTGGACGAACTGGACTCTCTGCCGCACTACTTGGTAATACCGCAGAACATGTTATTAGCAAATTGAAATGTAATTTACTAGCGATTAAGCCGACTAAAAAAGTATAATCTTGTAAATTGCACCAAACACAATAAAAGTGCGGTGAAAAATAACCGCACTTTTTTATTTTAGATAATCCAAACAGTAAACTCTTATGACAGAAATAATCCAAAAACTCGATCCTGATACCGCTATAGATATTGCCTATGATATTTTCCTTGAAATGGCAGGAGAAAATTTAGATCCTGCTGATATTCTTTTATTTAACCTACAATTTGAAGATCGTGGTGCAGTAGAATTTGTGGAAACCGCTGATGACTGGGAGCAAGAAATCGGTGTACTGATTGACCCCGAAGAATATGCCGAAGTGTGGATTGGTTTAGTCAATGAACAAGATGAAATGAATGATATTTTTGCAAAATTTTTAATCTCACATCGTGCAGATGATCGTGAATATCATATTATCTGGAAAAAATAATGTACTCAAATAACGATAGCTTAAAAAACTTAAAACTCGGTCAAAAAACGGAATATTGCGCCATTTATGACCGCACTTTACTGCAACCTGTGCCACGTTCACTTAACCGTGATATGCTTGGTATTACGCAACAACAGCCTTTTTCATTTGGTGTAGATATTTGGACAGCTTATGAAATTTCTTGGCTAAACCCTAAAGGTTTGCCACAGGTTGCCATTGCGGATATAGAAATTGATTACCGCTCACAAAATTTAATTGAATCAAAAAGTTTTAAACTCTATTTAAATAGCTTTAACCAAACTAAATTTGCTTCTTTTGAACAAGTACAAAATACCATTCAACAGGATTTGGCTCAATGTGCTGAGGGTCATGTCAAAGTGCGGTTAAATTCTCTCGAATTTTACCGCCAGCAAAAGATTGTGGATTTTACTGGCGAATGTATTGATTATCAAGATATTGAAATCACCGATTATGCTTTTGATGCCAATTATCTGGATAATTGTACCAATGAGCAACAGGTGGAAGAAACGTTAGTCAGCCATTTACTTAAATCAAATTGCTTAATTACTAGCCAGCCCGACTGGGGTTCAGTACAAATTCATTATATTGGAAAACAAATTAATCAAGAAAAATTATTACGCTATTTAATCTCATTCCGTCAACATAATGAATTTCACGAACAATGTGTAGAGCGGATTTTTAATGATTTAATGCGGTACGCTCAACCACAAAAATTAACGGTGTATGCTCGTTATACCCGTCGTGGTGGTTTAGATATTAATCCGTTCCGTTCAAACCTTGAACCGATTCCCCTTAACCAACGTTTAGCCAGACAATAATATGAATCAAGTTTATTATATTAATCCGAAAGGCAGTATGGATCAACTTTCCCATATTGAAGTTTGCCAATTAACCAAACAAGCTGGCTCACCACTCTATCATCTTTATCGTAATTGTACTTTAGCAGTCCTAAACTCTGGTGCTACCACCGATGATAGTCGAGCCTTATTAGCCAAATATGATGATTTTGATATTAATTTAGTCGCAAGGGAACGTGGCATTTCCCTAGAATTACATAATCCCCCTGAAACTGCTTTTGTAGATGATGTGATGATTAGTAATATTCAATATCATTCTTTTGCGGTATTACGTGATATTTTATTTGTTCACAGTATGATTTCAAATACTGATTTAAACAGCGAACAAATCACCAATTTAGTGTTTAATATTTTACGTAATGCGAAAGCCCTAATTGTAGGTGAGAAACCTAATTTAGTGGTTTGTTGGGGCGGTCATTCAATTAGTGAGGCGGAATATCAATACTGCCGTGCGGTAGGAACTGAACTTGGCTTACGTGAGTTAAATATTATTACTGGTTGTGGTACGGGTGTTATGGAAGCACCTATGAAAGGAGCGGCGATCGGGCATGCAAACCAACGTTATAAAAATAGCCGTTTTATCGGTATTACGGAACCCTCCATTATTGCATCAGAACCACCCAATCCGATTGTCAATGAATTGATTATTATGCCAGATATTGAAAAACGCTTAGAAGCCTTTGTACGCATGGGGCATGGTATTATTATTTTCGCTGGTGGACCTGGGACATTTGAAGAATTTATGTTTATTTTAGGCATAAAACTCAATCCTAAAAATCAAGCACAAACCTTACCGTTGATTCTCACTGGACCGAAAGAAAGTCAAGGTTATTTTGATGCCATTGATCATTTTGTTAAAGAAACGCTGGGCGAACAAGCTCAATCTCTTTATCAAATCATTATAGATGACCCAGTGACGGTGTCACGCCACATGAAGTCTGCAATGACTAAAATTCAGCAACAACGATTTAAAAAAGGTGATAGTTACAGCTTTAACTGGTCACTAGAAATTGACCACGAATTTCAAAAACCATTTATTCCAACTCATGAGAATATGGCTAATTTGAATCTTCATCTTAATCAAAGTGCGGTGAATTTAGTGGCAAATTTACGCCGAGCTTTTTCAGGTATCGTGGCTGGTAACATAAAAGCCGATACGCAAGATAAAATTGCTAGCTTAGGGAAATTTAAGTTAAACGGTGATCAACAATTAATGAGTAACATCGATCAATTATTACAAGATTTTATCGTACAGAATCGTATGAAATTGCCAACAGGTGATGCTTACGAGCCTTGTTATGAAATTATTAAATAGGAAGCCAAAAAATGATGAAACGTATTGAGCAATTATTCGCCAATAACCACAGTTGGGCATTGCGAATGAAAGAAGAAAATTCACTTTATTTCAAAGAACTCGCCGAACATCAAACCCCACATTATTTATGGATAGGCTGTTCCGATAGTCGTGTTCCTGCAGAAAAACTGACGAATTTAGAACCAGGCGAATTGTTTGTACATCGTAATGTAGCAAATCAGGTTATTCATACCGATCTCAACTGCCTTTCTGTGGTGCAATATGCAGTGGATGTATTAAATATTGAACATATTATCATCTGTGGACATACCAACTGTGGTGGTATTAATGCAGCGATGACCAATCAAGATCTCGGGTTAATCAATAACTGGTTATTACATATTCGTGATATCTGGTTCAAACACAGCCATTTGCTTGGTAATATTTCTCCCGAAAAAAGAGCTGATATGTTAACTAAAATCAACGTAGCAGAACAAGTCTATAATCTTGGTCGTTCTTCTATTGTTCAATCTGCTTGGGCTCGTGGTGCTAAACTTTCTTTACATGGTTGGGTTTACGATGTAAATGACGGTTTCTTAGTCGATCAAGGTGTATTAGCAACAAGCCGTGAGAGTTTAGAAATATCTTATCGTAATGCTATTGCACGCCTGCAAATACTAGATGAGAATAATATTCTGGAAAAGAAATCTGTTCCACAAGATTAATTTAACAAATACTCTGACGCAAAGAAGGTTAAGCTATAAAATATATAACACTGATTGATAGCAATATTTTCAAAATTTGACTGATTTTAGATAGCTCAGCTAGGCAATCAAACTTACAAAAAATCATCTTATAATTGATGAAATTTAAAGCAAATAAGCATAAATCAACAATTTATACTTGCAACCATATTAGATAACCGTATAATGCAACACAAGATTTACTGCTTGCCAGTGTGGCGAAATCGGTAGACGCAGCGGATTCAAAATCCGCCGCCCTTAAAAGCGTGTCGGTTCGAGTCCGACCACTGGCACCAAATTACAAGAAACCACGTTGTTACGTGGTTTTTTTTCGTCTTACGTTTTGTTATTTTATCTTACTTTTAAGACGGGCGAAACCTGATACCGCAAGGCTTTACACCTTAATGATGTTCTTTCGTATTCTTATGCGTTAGCGTTTTGCCTTACGTTGACAACCGCAAATAATAAGGGTACAAATAAGGGTACAAGTTTAAGGGTACAGAAAAAATAGTAATTTTGTACCCTTATTTTTTCCTAGAGCCTTTTAGTATAAGGCTTGAACGGTTATTTATTTTTTGAGATTTTGAGCAAATGGCACGATTAACTAAACCTTTAACTAATACCGAAGTTATTAACACAAAGCCAAAGGATAAAAATTATAAACTTTCAGACGGTGGCGGATTATTTTTACTGATAAAAAATAATGGCGTTAAAAATTGGCGTATGAGATACAAACGACCAATAACCAAAAAAGAAAATGAAGTTAGTTTAGGTAATTTCCCCGAAGTATCACTACAGCAAGCACGTAAACAGCGTGATGAATTTCTGGCGTTGCTGGCGGAAAATATCGACCCTTTAGAATACCGCAAGGAACAAGAGCTAGCAGAAATAAGAAAGGCAGAGAATACTTTTAAAATAATCTGTTCAAAGTGGTTTAATGATGTTTACCCTAGCAAAGCAAGCAACCCCGATACTATAGCGAAGAACTGGCAGAGATTAGAAAAGCACGTACTACCCTTTATCGGTGATTTACCGCTGGCGGATATTAAGCCTAGAATTTTGCTTGAGCTATATCAAAAAATAGGGGCTGGCAATACGTTAGACAAATTACACCGACTTATTAAAAGCACCATGGATTACGGCATAAAGTTAGGCGTTATAGAATTTCATAATTGCAACATAGCCAAAGATGATTTTATTACCCCGATAGCAAAGAACCACCCTAGCATTATGCCTTATGAATTACCTAAGCTAATAGACTTAATGAATAACGCCTACACAGCTCACAGAATTGAGCCTAACACGTTCTACGCTTTCAATTTGAGCTTGCTCACTGGTTTAAGGCAGGGGGAAGTTACCAAGCTAGAATGGCGGTTTATTGATAATGAATTATTAATAGTTCCTAGTTATGTACTGAAACAGACACGGAAATTAAAAGAGCAACCACGAGATCACATTATCCCCTTATCTACGCAAGCGAAACGGCAACTAGAAACGATTAAACAGATTAACGGCACGAGTGCTTTTATCTTTGCCAAAGTACGCAACAGAACCGCACCCATGAGCCGTGAAAGCGTCGCCAAAGCATTAAAGGAAATATTACAAGGAACAGACCTACAAGGCAGACAAAACGCCCATGGCTTACGCTCAATCTTTAGGACTTATTTAACTCAAATTGGCGTTGATGTGGTGGTGGCAGAATTGGCACTAGCTCACCTATCTACAGGGAAAGGCAAGATACAGGCAATTTATGACCGTTACGAATATTTAGACGAACGCAAGCAAGCATTGCAACAATGGGGCGACTATTGCGAGCAGTGCGGAATGATAACAGGCTAATCACTTCCACCACCAAAGCCAACAACCTAACCCTAGCCAGTTTTTTATTTAAATCTGGCTTTATATTCCATTTTAATATAAAAAATTAATTTCCCTTACTATCCTATTTTATAATGTTTTTTTTCATTTTTTATCCCCTTATCCCCGTTTTACCTTATTTATATCTATTTTTCTTTTAGAAAAGAAAGAGATATAAAAAGGGGATAAGGACGGGGATAAGACGGGGATACGGGGATAAATCTAAATTAAAGCACAAAAATAATGCTATATCAGATTATATAGCATACAAAATTATCAATAACTTTTAGTTATATAGATAATTTCTAGCGTTTTAATGACTACTTAAATTTTAAAGCTGCTGATTTTTAGGGAATGTATAAAACAAAGCCCCATGGGGTGGGTAAAAAGTTCAGATGAAAAGGTTCAAATACCGCCATTGGAACTTCATTTAATCGCTATTCCAGTTTTTCTAGGCATTTTTATACGGCGAAAGTACAATTAGACAACCTCACAAAACTTCACATTAGCTTACCTTAAAACAAAAAGAATTAGGGTATCCGCAAAAATTGGATACCCCTAACAAATTAAAAAATAAACAGGCACCACAGATTCCACCAACAGGAATATAAAAATAATCACAACAAAACCCCTTTATACAGTATTTCACTGTATCTAAATTTGATTTAAAATAAGACAGAATTAAACAGCGTATTACTACGCAATGAATATAAGTGCGACTAGGTGCGGATTAATTACCCGACCCGAAAGAGTGAACCCTATTTCATTTTGTCGCACTTTTACCAAATAGGGAGCGTATAGGGGCGTGATTATGGCATTACCTAAATTTGAAGATTATTGTTATTTAGATGACGAAACTAAAAAATCTCTGAGTCTTGTAGAGTTTTTTAATGAATATGAAGTTATATGTATTTCTTCTAATTTAGATCCGAGACATACGGCTAGCAGACTTGAAAATTATAGTGTTTATAGTTATCCGCTTGAACAATTACGAGAAGATGTAAGAAAAAATAAGTTAAGCCACTCAAAAGTTGATATTAAATATTTAGATTGTTACGGAGACAACGAGCAGGAAGTTTTTAAAATTCATTCTAAAGATGCAAAAAAATGGGCAACTTACCACGGTTACAAGTGGGATATTCCAGAGTATAGAGAATTTAATTCTAGTGAGATCACTAGCGAACAAGGGGACGACCAATTACAACAGGCTAACGAACGCATAGCCGAATTAGAACAGCAATTAGCCGATATTCAAAGCACCACCACAAAACAAAGTGCGGTGGATAATGTAGAATATAACGGAGATTTACCGCTATCAACCAATGAAGAAAAATTGGCTCACTTTATCAATTTACTGATTAAAGCAAGTCCCGAATTACAGAAAGACGGACGCATACCAACGTACAGCGAATTACACACAATTCTAACCGCAAAAAATAAAGGTGAGCAGATACCGTCAAAGGTGACTATTCAAAAATACATGAATAGAGTTTAGCGACCGTAAAAGGTCGCTTTTTTTATTCCTTTCTAATTGTTCAAAAACGCTATTAAATAGTTCATTTGTTCAGTGAACGAGTTCATTTATTCACTTTTCCCCGATTACTTAAAAATTGTTATTTAATTACACCGCACTTTAATTTTGTTCAAAACCAAAAGGCGGAAATTATGACAACAGAAAGCATTCAAGAAACTAACCAACCTACAAAGCAGCTATTGACCCTAAAAGACGTTACGGCAATGACTGGCTTATCTTCTACCACTATCTACAAATTCGCTAAATCTGGCAAATTCCCACAACCGAAGAAAATTGGCGATCGTGCTGTTCGTTGGCGTTTAGCAGACGTTCAAGCCTACATTAACGCTTAATATACTAAGCATTCATTGTTACTACTTTATAGGTGAAAGATATGAGACCAGACAAACGACCAGACCGACTAGAACGCATAGGCATTCAGTTATTAATTAATCCGCATGGAATTTCTGAACTTGAATTAGCCATAAATCAACACATCACCAGCGGACGCAATGAAGTAAACAAAATTGAGAAATTAATAGATGTTAAATTCGCCCGTAACTGGGAAAACACAGCGGACGGTATGGGGCAATATTATCGCTATTCAGTCCCTAACCGTGCGACGGCAGAAAAATTGCTTAAATTCGTGGAAAGTAAAGCTGTATTACGTGGTGAAGAACCCTACACGCAGGCATTTAAAGAAATATGGCTTGATCCGTTCCCCTATGCTGGCGAAATGGCATTTAGTGAATGATAGGACCACCAGCAACAACCATTAACGGAGATTAAAAAAATGACGTTAAAAAAATTAACACCAAAATACAAAACCTATCCACAAACCACCCGCAGTTTTGAACTGGATAAAATTGCGGTGGAACGCTGCAAAAATGAATTTCCAGAACACTACGGCTTCAAGAAAGCATTAGCCAAGGAATCGGAAGAATTAGCCGACCGACTACAAAAGGGGATTGATTTATTCAAAGATTTAAAAGCTGGTGGAATGACACTCACAGGCGAGCAGAACGCACGCTATAAGGCGTTTAGAAATGGGGCAATGTATTTCATTAACCGACTAACAAACCTTGCTGAACACGTGGAGAACGTGGAGAAAGGCGAATACGAGCCGACACCATACCGACCTGAAAAAACCTGAATTTTGTCAGCAGTACGCGCGCGTGAAAAACATAAAAATGTTGATAAATGTTGAAATCATTCAATTAAAAACGACTACAGAAAACTACAGTTAGATAGTCAATCAAAAACTGGTGGAAATGATTAACAAGGATTTTAGCGGCTCAAATTGAGCTACTAAACTACTACAAAATATTACATACAGACCACATGGCAAAACTGCCAAGCGGTGCGGAAAAATTAAACAAGGTAACGACACATGAACGATTTAACAACACTATTACCACTACACACTAATTTTAATCAAGGCATTAAACAACAACTTATTAATGCTCATGACTTATGGCTATTCTTAGAGATTAAAACACGCTTTAATGACTGGATAACCCGAAATATTAAAGAATACGGATTTAAACAAGGCAAAGATTTATTTTACTCAAATTTGAGTAAAAAAGATTTAGCCCAAAATCAAGAAACACGTGGACGAAAACAAAAAAACTACTTGCTCACCATATCCACCGCTAAAGAATTAACGATGACGGCAAGCAATCGACAAGGAAAACTGGCACGGCGTTATTTTATCCAATGCGAAGAAAGACTGGCAGAGATTGCACCCGAAATCATTAAGGAATACCGCTCACAATGGCAAATAGACCGCAATGCAGTGAAAACCCCATTCAAGCGGTTATGTAACGCCCTAGAGCGAAATAGAGAGCGTTTAGGTAAAACCACAGAGAAACACCACTACACCAACGAAAGCAACATGATAGTAAGCATTGTGCTAGGTATGAGTGTTCAGCACTGGAAACAGGCTCACAGTATTAGCGGTGATATTAGAGATACATTAACCGCTGAGCAGTTGGCTAAATTGGAATATTTAGAGCAAGCGGATTTAGTTTTGTTGGATATGAATATCAGCAACTTCCACCACCGCAAAGAGAAGTTGGCGGAAATGTTGGCGACACATTTTACTGAATAGACTTCCTAAATTTAGGAAACGGTGCGGGAAATTTAACCAAAAAAAAGCCCTAACCATACACAGTTAGGGCGGAGATTTTTCACTACATTATTTTACTATTGCGTCAGGTTACACATGAAAAATATATCAAGTAACAACCGAAATAATATTAGCATTATTTCTGGCAAAATCAATCACATTATTCTGATTTGTTATATTAAATCGGGTTTTAATAAAAACAAATTACAAGCCCAATCATTGACAAACCGCGGTGAAATTCCCTATTATTTTCGCAACGGGCGTGGAAACCCTATAAAAAAACAAGTGGCGAACGATAGCACGCCAATTTTAAACCGTGCTTTTTTTGTTCGTGAAATTCGCACACCTAAAGAAAATAACAAGCTCAATTTTGAGCTGGTTAGCACTTTATCAAATGAAGTTGCAAAGCTCAAATTTGAGCCTAGCAATTTTCTTTCAATGATAGCGTGCTATGGGAAACGCTTAGGCGTTGGCGGTTTACCACTTGTAACCGTTTTTCCACCCCGTAGCACGTTATCGCCAAGCCGTGGAAAGCAAAGCGATAACTCTCAATATCAACAAGTGGAGTTATCAGTCATGATCTATTTATTCCTAGGCATACACCGCCAAAACTTAGGCAACACAAGCCTAACTGTTCAACGCTTGCCAAAAGCAAGAATCGTTATTCAAGCCGACAGCGAAAGCACGGCACGGGCAAAAATCGCTAAAGATTATTGCTTGTTGCAATGCTGGAACGTCAAAAACTCACACCATTTACACCGCACTTTATCCAACATTAAGGGGGTGATTTATGCGTAAAATTTTCGTAGAGCTATTGCGTAGTCGTGAAAATGGGGGTAGTATTGGAATCACTACAACCAAAGACGGAAAGCACGACCGTTATTTAAGTGCTATTTTTTTATCTCAAATTCACCATTCAACAGGCGAACACCGCCCCGAATGTATCGTATTTGCGGTAAGGATTACACCCCGAAATAAGGCGATTATTCGCACGAATAAGGGGGGCTGTTCTTTGGCAGTAGTTGAACCCTTACCGCACCTAACTCAAGGCGGTACATTACTAACTAACACCAAAGAGAACAATCAAATGAAACAATCCAACACTTTAACCAGTGCGTTAAATCCTATTCGCTATTCTCAACCGTTTTCATTAATGGGGGTGAGCTATGCGTAAAGCCAAAATCAAAACATTCAAACCTGAATATCAGCCGACTTTTGAGCAGTTAGCAAAAGCGGTAGCGAGAGCAGAATTTTATTTAAATTTTGCTAAAGATTACATTCACAGCGGACACTTAACAGGAACAGCAGACGCACTCAAAGCAATTAAAAACGAACTTACCAAAGGACTAAAACCACAACAAGGGGGCAAAAATGCGTAATTCATTCGACCTAATCAACAGCTTTAACACCAACCTAGCACAAGCCGAAAGTGTTTTAATGCTGCTTTTTGTTAATTTTTCAGAGAATGACGGCGATTTTAGTTTAAATCCGCACATTATTGAAAATGCAATCACCAACATTCAAAGCCTGATTTTAAATGCCAAACAAGACGGCAACGAACTAGGCGAATTATTAATGAATACCGAAAAACAAGGGGGCAAAGATGAATAATGTAAACGTTATAAGCGGACAAATTGACACACTAGAGAACCGAATCAACACGCTTTTTCAACCGTTATCGCTGATTCATCTGCTCACGAAAATAGATTATAGCTGTTCGATAGATCCGAGTGAATTAGCTGATAGTTTAACTGGCGTAGGCGACTTAATACAGCGTTCTATTAATGACCTTAACAATTATGTAGATTTATTACGAAAATCGGTTAGCGTGGCGGAAATTGCGAATAATCCACCACCAACAGACAAAACAGTAAAACAACCGCACGCAGGACCAAGCAAACGACTACAGGGAGAACAATAATGATTTATTACAGCGTCACAGGTTACGACAACAACGGCAAAACCTACAATCTAGGCACGTTCGACAACCTAGATAATGCAATTAAACGACAAATTAATGCACTGGCAGACCGTATTTATAAAGCAGTCCACATTGCGAAAGTTATTAAAGAGAAAGCCTAGGGGGAATTATGGAAATTAACCAAGATAAAATAAGAAGAATTGCTGATCTTAGTTTAGAGCAAGGATTAAAAAACGATAAAACAGGTAAAAATGAAGTGCTATATCCTACATTTTCAGATTTAACAAATGTATTTCACTTTGCTATTAGAAATTTAGAAGATGAAAACGTTTTAACGGAGTTGTGGCACGAGCTGGCAATCATTGCGAAATGTTTAATTGATTCTACTGATTCAGAATTAACGAAAACGCCATCTTTTACCAAAGCAGACAAGGAAAAATTTCACCGCAATTTCACATTAAAAAATCTAGTATTTGAAATTATCTGCTTTCAAAAAACAATAGACAAGCGAGTAGCCGAAATCAAGCAAGCACAGGGGGCAAGCAATGACAAAATTCACTAACGCACCGCATTTAAAAGAGACGTGGAACAACCAGCTATTCAGTGATTTAATCATTTTAGCAGGTAGTGACGCATGGGGAACATGGGGCAAAGGTAAAGGTACTATGTGGCGTATTCTAGTGGACGGCTTGAAAATGGATTATTTCCATTCGAAAAATGAGAAAGTTCACCCCTATGATCAGAACCCAGTTATTTTAGATGTAAAACAGCTTGTGAACCTAGACCGCACAAGGATTTGTAACCCTGATCAGAGAGCTATAAAAATCTTCCAATGTGGCGAACTCACACAGGAGCAGAAAACCGCTATTTGTTTAAACCTTGCCACCAACAACAAAGTGAACGGTTTAGCCGTTGGCTTGTATAACGGGGTGACAATGGAGAAAGAAGAAAACCTAAGCGGATATATCGAACGCCTACGCACCCAAGAAAGCGAGCAAGATTTAGCAAAAATGATAGCAATTTCCGTCGCTGGTGGAAGTAATGACGAAATTAATTTAGACAGCAATTCCACCACCGAAAAACAAAAAACAGACGCTTTTTTTAAATGGCGAAACCAACCGCTAGGGCGTGATTTAACTTTAAGTAAGAGTTTTATTTATAACGGCAAAGCGTGGCTAGATTATTCTGATGAAGAATTAAAGCGTGATATTGTGAAATTCTACAATGAGCATAACGCAAGCTATCGAAATAGCACGATAAACAATCTAGCAGAGATTATCATTCTGAACATGGCGACCGTGCCACAAGCTAACGGGCGTTTTATTGCTTTTGAAAATGGTGTAATAGACAAGTTTACAGGCGACTTTCTGGAACATAACCAACAGCAAGGGGTAAGGGGTTTAGAGCCATATAGCGTTACCTTAAGCGAAGATACGCCACATTTTGACAGCTGGCTGAAATTCGTAGCCAATGGCGATGAAGAAAAAGAACAGGCAATCATGGCGGGGCTTTATATGATACTCACCAACAGGCACAAATGGCAGTTATTTCTTGAACTGGTCGGAACGGCTGGAGCGGGTAAAAGTATTTTAAGCGGTATTGCGGAAACTGTGAACGGCAAAGGCAATACGGCAAGCATGAAGATCGAACAGCTAATAGACCCGATAAATATAGCAACCCTGATCGATAAGTCGTTATTATTAAGTCCCGAACAAGGGGAATACAGCAAGGGGGCGGAAGACCTTAAACGCATTACAGGCGGAGATTTAACACGGGCAAAAATTCATTATCAAATGCCTATTGATATAGTATTGCAATTAGTTGTAGTGCTAATCACTAACACGCCCCTTTACTTCCCTGATTTAAACGGGGGTATTGCTAGACGCAGGGTGATAATTCACTTCGATCATAAAGTTCCCGAAGACAAGAAAGATGTTAATTTTTTAGACAAAGTAAAGTTAGAAGTGTACGGGATTATTAAATTATTGCTTAAAGCATTCCCTGAGCCAGAAACCGCTAGAGTAATATTAGAAACGTACAGGGAGAACCACAAAGGGCTAGCGACTAAAATTCAAGCCGACCATTTAATAGACTTCGCACAGGAATTTTATATTAAACCAGTGGAGCCAACCGACCCACCAAACGAGCGAAACGACAAGATAAACGGTTTATACTGGGGAAGTAACAAGGGTATTAAAGATTTTCACACCGCACTTTATCGAGCCTACATACATTTTTGTGAGTGTACGAACCAAAGAAAAGTAATGAGCTTAAGCATTTTTAAGCAAAGACTACCAGACGCACTAAAAGAAGCAGGGCAAAAAGGCGAAGTAGTAGAACGGCTGAAAGACAATACGCTAGTTACTAATATCTACTACAAGGACAAAATGTTAACGCTGGCAAAGTGGCAAGGGTAAGCTAGAAAACGCACAAATTGCACCATATAAAAAAGAAGTGGAGAATATAGAAATTATGAAATGTAACACCGCTAAAAGATTTTTAAGACCGCAGGCAATTAAACACTATATTACAGAAAATAACGGCTCAATTTATCACTTCATGAGCCTATACAGCGACAATGAACCCTACCCGATTAATGAGCTGGTGGAAATTCAAAAGCAAGTGATAGGCGAAATCATGGCTGATTATAAACTATGTGCTAGTGAGTTTTTAGAGCAGCAATTAAAACAGGCGGAACGCTTATTAAAACGTATTGAACACAGAGAAAAGCAATTAATGAGCGGAAACACTGAATACAAAACTGAATTAGAACAGATACAGGCAAATAATAACGCCCAATAATTCCACCACCAAAGCGACATATTAACCTAGACTGTTCTAGGTTTTTATTTTGTTTATTGAAACTATCCCAAAACAGGACTATAATTTAATTAATCCCAAAACAGGACTATATAGACCTATGAGAATAATTTCAATATCAACACTTGTTAACTATTGGCAAAAGCACCCTGAAACAGAACAACCATTAAAAGCATGGATAGCCGAAGTTAAAAAAGCCAACTGGCAAGATTTACACGATATAAAAGCACAATATCGAACAGCAAGCATACTAAAAAACCGTAGAGCGGTATTTAATATTAAAGGTAATCATCATAGATTAATTGTAGCCATAGCCTTTCAGTTAGGTATTGTTTATATCAAATTCATAGGCACGCACGCAGAATACGACAAAATAAACGCTGATAACGTGGAGATTTAAGCAATGAACATTAAACCAATTAGAACAGAACAAGACTACAACCAAGCCTTAAAAGCTGTAGAGCCGTTATTTAATAAAGAAACCCTAACCGCTAATGAGTTAGATTTTTTAGACGTAACCACTACGCTAATAGAAAACTATGAAGCAAAGCACTACCCTATTGACCTACCCGACCCAATAGAAGCAATTAAATTCAGAATGGAGCAACAAGGGCTAGAAATAAAAGATCTTGATAATATCATTGGCAAACCTAACCGAGTTTACGAAGTCTTTAATAAAACCCGTCCATTAAGTTTAAACATGATGAAAAAACTACACTCAAAGCTAGGCATAAGAGCGGATATTTTGTTACAAGCCTAGTATTTAACTCTTTAATAATAACAGCCTATTTTAAACTAATAGGCTGTTTTATTATTCATAGGTTTTATACAGTACATGTTTTGGCATAAAAAACGGTTAAAAATGGCTAAAACTGGAAAATAAGGGGCTTTTATCCCCTGAAATCCCCGTTTATCCCCGTCCGAACCCCGTCTTATCCCCGTCTTTTATATATTTGATTTTAAACAAGAAAGAATAAAAAGCGGGGCTAAAACGGGGATAAGGGGATAAATTTTCAAAAAAAGAAAAATATTTTTATAAAAACGAAAAAAGGCTATTTTATACAGTACATTAAGAAACAACACAGATTTTAAAAGGTACTTCCGACGGGGTACGCCTTTCCACGGGGTTAGTGCGGCGTGGAGAACGGCTATTTTTTGAATTTCTAACCGTCATCATCATAGGTTATTTTTTACTCATTTATGGGGTGACTTTCAAGAATAAGGGTACAAATAAGGGTACAAAATGAAATTCAGCCAAGCATTACCAATAAAATAACTTGAAATTCAATGATATATATTTTTGGTTCGAGTCCGACCACTCACCAAATTACAAGAAACCACGTTGTTACGTGGTTTTTTTTCGTCTAGTATATTCTTGAGCATAGTAGATAAAATCAACAACAAAAAAGCGTAGAATATTCTACGCTTTCTCATATTATTTAATAATTTTCAAATGTGATGCCGATTTATTATCTGTTTTCTTTACTTTATTTACATTAGTTTTTGGCTTATCCACAATATCTTGGAAATTAGTTGGTTGTTCAACTTGTGAAGCCTGATCTAGTTCATCATAAATCTTTTCAGGTTCAAACATTACACCATCACCATTCTCACGTGCATAAATAGCTAATGCGGCTCCCATTGGGATATACACATCTCTTGGCACACCTTGGAAACGAGCATTAAATTCAATCGCGGTATTACCTAAAGATAAAGCTCCAACTGCCCCAGATGAAATATTTAACACGATCTGACCATCTTTCACATATTCTTGTGGCACCACAACCCCATTATAGGTTGCATCAACTACTAAATAAGGTGTAAAACTATTATCAATCAACCAGTCGTAATAAGCTCTTAATAAATAAGGGCGTTTAGGTGTTGATTTATATTCCATTACCATTACTTATCATCCATTAAATTTCTAGGTGTAGCATTACCAACCGATTGTTGGAAAGAATCACGTTCAAATACTCTATTCATATAGGCTTTAAGTGCTTTACTTCCTATACCTGTAAATTCTACGCCTAAATCCTGCATTCTCCATAATAACGGAGCAATATAGCAATCTACTAAGCTAAATTCTTCGCTCATAAAAAATGGTGTTTGATCGAAAACTGGGGAAATTGCCAATAATTCTTCTTTTAATTGAGCTAATGAATTTTCTCGTTCTTCGTCAGTTCCATTTTCTGCTTTAGCTAAAGTTGGATACCAATCTTGTTCAATACGTTGCATTAATAAACGTGTTTTACCTCTAGCTACTGGATAAACAGGCATTAACGGTGGATGAGGAAAACGTTCATCTAAATATTCCATAATAATACGGGAATTAAACAAAACCAGATCACGATCAACCAATGTTGGTAACGTACCATAAGGATTTAACTCCATTAAATCTTCTGATAGACTTTGAGCATCTACAATTTCTGCCTCATAAGCGACACCTTTCTCTGCTAATACAATACGTACTTGATGACAATAAATATCATATTTATCATAGAAAAGAGTCATTATTGACCGTTTATTTACTGCACTTGTCATTTAGTCCTCCAGCGACTAAAACAGGATGTTGAAATGTTTAAAGTGAGATTAATTCTTGAATAGAATATAACCTTATAAAATATCTTGGCATTATACCATAAAGACAGCCTAAATATCCAAATAAAAAACGGCGGAACCATGCCACCGTTTAATAAAATGAAGAATTCTCTCTTAGTCAACAATTAATGTGCGACAAGTATTTGTATCGCCATTACCTAATGGATCTCCATGAGTTAATAACACAAGATCACCTGAAACTAAGAAACCTTTACTTTTTAGTAATTGTACTGCTTGTTTTGCACCTTCCGCTGTACGGGATTCTTCTTCACAATAAATAGGTGTTACGCCACGATATAATGCACAAAGATTCAACGTAGATTGATGACGAGATAATGCAAAAATAGGTAAGCCTGAACTAATACGTGACATTAATTGTGCCGTATATCCTGAGCTAGTCATAGCAATAATAGCGGCTACACCTTTCATATGGTTGGCAGCATACATGGCAGAAAATGCCACTGACTCACCAATGGTGTCAAATTGAACATCCATACGGTGACGAGAAACGTTAATGCTTGGCATTTTTTCAGCACCCAAACAAACTTTCGCCATTGCCGCAACAGTTTCTGCTGGATATTGACCTGCCGCAGTTTCTGCTGAAAGCATTACTGCATCTGTACCATCTAATACAGCATTAGCCACGTCCATAACTTCCGCACGAGTTGGCATTGGATTGCTGATCATAGATTCCATCATTTGGGTTGCCGTAATTACTACACGATTTAAACGGCGTGAACGACGAATTAATTTTTTCTGCACCCCAACTAACTCAGGATCACCTATTTCCACACCTAAATCACCTCGTGCTACCATGATCACGTCAGAAGCTAAAATAATGTCATTCATTGCAGCATCATCAACCACGGTTTCAGCACGTTCTACTTTTGCCACAATTTTTGCGTTTAAACCTGCTTCTCTTGCTAATCTACGAGCATAATTTAAATCTGCACTTGAACGAGGGAAAGAAACCGCTAAATAATCTACGCCAATACGAGCAGCCGTAATAATATCCGCTTTGTCTTTTTCTGTTAATGCGTCTGCGGACAAGCCACCACCTAACTTATTAATTCCCTTATTGTTTGATAATGGACCGCCGACAGTTACTTCTGTAAATACTTTAGCCCCTTCAGTAGTCAATACTTTTAATTGAACACGACCATCATCTAATAATAAAATATCACCAGAAACAACATCGCGTGGTAACATTTTATAATCTAAACCAACCGCCTCTTGATTACCTTCACCTTTTGGTAATTCAGCGTCTAAAACAAATTTATCACCCACATTTAAGAAAATTTTACCGTCTTTGAAAGTAGAAACCCGAATTTTAGGACCTTGTAAGTCACCTAAGATTGCTACATTTTTGCCTAATCTTTTGGCTATTTCACGTACTTTATTAGCACGTCCTATATGATCATCAGGTGTGCCGTGAGAAAAATTCATACGAACAACATTTGCCCCTGCTTCAATAATTTTCTCTAAATTATCACCTTGATCTGTAGATGGTCCCATTGTACATACAATTTTGGTTCTTCTTAATTTTCTAGACATTACTTTCTCCGTTGCTAATATTGCTATTTAAAATGAATATTACTCATATCGTCATAACATTGACCGCTACCCCGTTATAACGAAAAAAACTGGTAGGCATTATACGCTGAAAATGCACTGAAAGCGAGATGCCTTAAATAAAAATTTCCTTTTGACTTTTATATGGGTTTACGATTATATTTTTGTTAATTTATTGTATAAGGAAAATCAGATGAAAATTTTTATTATGCGTCACGGCGAAGCTGAAATGTTTGCGAAATCCGATAAAGATCGTCCCCTTACCGAATTTGGTGAACAAAGCTCATCAAATCAAGGGGCTTGGCTAAAAGAAACCGCTGCACAGTTTGATAAAGTACTCGTCAGTCCCTATATTAGAACAAAACAAACCTTTGAATATATTAATAATATTTTTGATGACAAACTCACAGAACGAACCGAAATCTGGGATGCCATTACCCCTTATGGTAAAGCGGAAGTCATTGTAGATTACCTTTCTGTTTTGTTTGATGAAGATATACAACAAATTCTTATTGTTTCACATTTGCCATTAGTAGGAGAAATTGTGGCTGAACTATGTGGTAAAAATAACGTGTCTTTTTTACCAGCAACCATCGCAGAAATTGATTGGGATGGTGAAATCGGTAAATTAATTCAAACAAAAAATCCCCAAAGTGGATAAAAGTGCGGTCTTTTTTAACTGAATTTTAGCCCAATCCAGCTACAGCATTATATTAATTTAAATACGATCCTTGCTGACCAAAATTTCCATATTCCCAACCTAAATAACGAGCAGAAACGGCATCAGCAAGAGATTCAAATTGTTCAACTTGAGTAAAAATCTCCTGTGTATCTAAGGCTAATTCTTGCTCAACTTTGACTAAATATGCCCGATTGTCCTTATCTACTTTCACTCTATTTTCAGTATATTTAATCCGATCAAAATGGATCTTTGATAGATTGCATTTCTCAATAAAACGCTCAATATCCTCTTTTTCATCAAAATGGAAATTATGTTCTACTAACTGCGGTTCAGATAAATTCACACCATTTTCACTTAACGTATCTAAAATTTCTTCCGTCAAGGTCATTTTATGTTCTAATGGTGATGGCAATAAAAATTCAAAATAGGTATCCCAATTCAGATCCTGTTGAATAACTAACTCATCATAAGATAATTGTCCTAAGGTTTCTAACAAACTGATTTCATCATTAAAATAGAAAAATTGTTGTGATTTACCATTAGACAAAATATGCCCAGCATAAACTACATCAGGTAAGGCACAAAGTTGCGTAATTGTGTGTAATATTTGCCGAAATATCTCATGATGAGATACTTCTGTAGGCAATCCATTTTTATCACCTTGGTAATATCGAATAATTTGAGCAATATTCATTTGACGAAATTCTGACATTTCCATCAAGGAAACATTAACAGTAACAACTGCCACCTGATCATTAAACCAAGTGCGATAATTTTGCCAATTTTGTTGTTCTATTTCTTGCTGAAAATCAATGTCTGACATTATTTAAATTCCGCCCAAATTGGTGCATGATCAGAGGGCTTTTCCATTGCTCGAATATCCCCATCAATCCCCACATCTATACATTTTTCTGCCAATGCCTGATTTGCCAGAATATGGTCAATACGCAAGCCTCGATTATCATCAAAACCCTTGGAACGATAATCAAACCACGAGAATTGATCATTGACTGTTGGATTTAATTTACGGAAAGTATCTTCTAACCCATAATTATATAGGCGTTGATACCATTCTCTTTCTTCAGGTAAAAAAGAACATTTACCTGTTCGTAACCAACGTTTACGATTTTCTTCCCCAATACCAATATCCAAATCCGTTGGGCTGATATTCATATCGCCCATAATTACAATAGGATTCAACTTATTATGTTGGTTTTCCACATAATGTTGTAAATCTGCATAGAATTTCTGTTTAGCTGGGAATTTAGTTTCATGATCTCGAGATTCCCCTTGTGGAAAATAACCATTAATCACCGTCAATAGCCCAAATGGCGTATCAAAATCCGCCATAATAATCCTTTTTTGTGCATCTTCATTATCGGTTGGAAAGCCTTTACGTACTGCAACGGGTTGCTGTTTACACAATAACGCCACACCATAATGCCCTTTTTGTCCATGATGAAAAACCTGATAACCCAAATGTTCTACTAATTCGTAGGGAAATTGTTCATCTGCCACTTTAATTTCTTGCAATCCCAAAATATCAGGCTGATGTTTCTCAATAATTGCATTTAACTGATGGGGTCTAGCCCGTAATCCGTTGATATTAAAGGATATAATTTTCATAAAACTCTCTAAATAAAAATGAATGGTTTATTATACAGCCTTTATAAAGTAGGGGGAACTGGATAAATAAAATAAACGCTCTATTTTACTAATAATTTTTCTTTTGATAATCATTATTATTTGATATGATTCCAGTGGTTATTTTTATATTATACGGAGCTTAATGATGAAAAAAGTATTATCACTTCTTGCACTAACAACCTTTGCTCTTGCTCATCAAGCAATAGCACAAGAATCTAACCCAGCAACAATTAAAATAGAAACGGGTACACAAGCTGGTAAAGTGTTAACCGAAAAAGGCAGAGTATTTGTAAATCAATCTGGCACTGTCGTGCATGGCTTTTTCAAAGCTGGCGATAAAATGAAAAGACATAACCACGACGGCTATGAACTTTTCTTTACTGTGTTAAAAGGCAAAGCTAATATTGTGTTAGATGATAAAGAAAATCACCCAATTAATGCAGGTGAAATCCTTTATTTCAACGGTAAACATTTTATCAATGCTGATTTCCCTGAAGAAACCGAAGTATTAATTAGCTTAATCAAAGAATAATTGAATTTATTAAAAAATCTGTACTTTACTTAAAAAAGTACAGATTTTTTATTTACCATTTTTCTGCAGCAATATGATCGCTATTTCGTTCTTCAATCCAACGCTCACCTTGCTCGGTTTGTTCTTTTTTCCAAAACGGTGCTTTGGTTTTTAAATAATCCATAATAAATTCATTAGCTGAATACGCATCACCTCGATGAGCGGTACTCACCCCAACTAAGACAATTTCATCACCAGTATGCAACAACCCAACTCGGTGAATTATTGCCACTCTTTGTAAATCCCAACGCTGTTTAGCTTCTGCCACAATTTCTTGCAAGGCTTTTTCAGTCATGGCTGGATAATGCTCTAAATATAGGCTAGATACTTTGTCGCCTAAATTCATTTCTCGCACTTTCCCCACAAAAATGGTGGTTGCTCCCACAGAATTTTGCTCCGATAACCAACGATAAACTGCATTTTGATCAAAGGATTGTGTCTGCACCGCAATTAAAATATCTGACATTTACCCCCCTGTTACTGGCGGAAAAAAAGCAATTTCATCACCTGATTTTATTGTACTTTCTAATGGCAACAAGGTCTGATTGATCGCCACCAATAACCTACCTTTTTGCAACGCTAACGCCCATTTGTCACCCTGTTTAGCCAAATGCTGACGCAGGCTTTCTGCTGTATCAAATTCTGCTTTCAATTCTAATTGCTCAATACCAATTAATTCTCGGGTTTGAGCAAAAAATAACACTTTTAACATATTTATCCATTATTCCACTTTAAAATGTCCTGATTTTCCACCGCACTTTTCTAACAAACGCAAGCCTGAAATCACCATATCTTTTTGTACCGCCTTACACATATCATAAATAGTCAATGCTGCCACGCTTGCTGCCGTTAAGGCTTCCATTTCGACTCCCGTTTTGCCAGTTAATTTACACAGGCTTTCAATGCGAACTTGGTTACTGTCTGAAAGTGCGGTTAAATTCACTTCTACTTTAGATAATAACAACGGATGGCATAACGGAATCAGTTCCCACGTCCGTTTCGCCGCTTGAATCCCTGCAATTCTGGCGGTGGCAAATACATCTCCTTTATGATGATTTCCTCTGACAATCATTGCTAAGGTTTCTGGTGACATTGTCACAAATACTTCCGCACGAGCTTCTCGCACCGTATCTTGTTTAGCGGACACATCCACCATATTGGCTTCACCATTTTGATTAATATGGCTAAATTCTGTCATTTTTCCCTCTTTATCCACCAATACTAGCTAAATTAGCTCTTACACCACTATTACCTTGATGCAAGAAATGATGTTCTCGTTTACCCTGTAACGCACCAAAAAGCCTTGCTTGTAAAAGTAATTGCTGGTTATCTGATTGTAACAATTCTCGCAAATCAACGCCTTCTTCGCCAAATAAACATAAATGCAATTTACCTTTAGCAGAAACTCGCAAGCGGTTACAACTGACACAAAAATTTTTCTCGTACGGCATAATTAGCCCAATTTCACCTTGATAATCAGGGTGCGAAAACACTTTTGCGGGTCCATCTGTCCGTCCTTTCGGTTGTAATTGCCAACCTTGTCGCAATAATTTATCCACCAAAATTTGCCCCGAAATATGATGTTTTTGGAAAAAATAATCCATTTCCCCCGTTTGCATTAATTCAATAAATCGCATTTGAATCGGACGATGCTTTATCCAAGCCAAAAACTGCTCAAACTCCCGATCATTAAAATCTTTCATCAATACTGAATTAATTTTAATTTTCTGATACCCCACTTCAAAAGCACGATCAATACCACGCATTACATCATCAAATTTATCTTCCCCTGTAATACGATGAAATTGCCGAGGATCAAGGCTATCCACGCTGACATTAATTGAGGTAATCCCTGCTTTTTGCCACAAATCCACATCTTTTACCAAACGATAACCATTAGTGGTTAAAGCAAGGGTGTGAATATTTTCAATAGCAGAAATATTTTCCACAATCTCCAGAAAATCTTTACGCAATGTAGGTTCACCACCAGTAATTCGCACTTTCTCTGTTCCCATTGCAACAAATGCACGTACCACACGGCGAATTTCATCCACATTAAGAAATTTATCACGCTCAGGGTTCGGCTGATAACCATTGGGTAAACAATAGTTACAACGAAAGTTACAAACATCAGTAATCGACATTCGTAAATAGTAGTATTCTCGTTGGAACGGATCAACAAGCCGCTCCGACAAGTTTCGGATAGGAATAAATTGCATGAAATACCTTTATAAAAAAGAATAGGATAAACCGTTTCCAGCGTATCCCCGAGTAATAGCATAACATTATGACTATCACTGGCATTGCTACCCTATCTTTATTACATTGACGTAGGCACGCAAGCTCGGTATATGAAATTCTTTTTATTTTAAAAGAGATAGGCTAAAAGCACAACTAAAAAGCCAATGATTAAGCCCTTTCAGGTAGAAATATTAGGTCATTATTTTATTCAATTATAGAGAGGTTTATATAACGTAAAATTATCTTTTTAAAAATAAGCAAAAAATGGTAAATTAATATCATCTTTTGTAAAAGGATTATTAATGGGATTAATAGGATTTATGATGACAACACTAAACAACAATACTCACCTAAAACAAATTAAACATCTGGTAGCCATTGGGGGTGGTCACGGTTTAGGACGTGTGATGTCATCTTTAAGTTTCTTAAAAGGGCAACTTACAGGTATCGTTGCAACCACCGATAATGGCGGTTCAACAGGTCGTATTCGCGATGCTCACGGTGGTATTGCGTGGGGAGATTTACGCAACTGTTTAACCCAAATTATTGCCAATCCCACCACAGCATCTGCGGTATTTGAATATCGCTTTGGTGGCACAGGTGAGTTAGCAGGGCATAATTTAGGCAATCTAATTTTAAAAGCCTTAGAAGATATGAATATTCGCCCCACAAAAGCGATTAACTTAATTCGCAACTTCTTGAAAGTGAAATCTTTCTTGCTCCCCATGTCAGATAGTCCAGTACATTTAGGGGCAATTTTGCCATCTGGCGAACAAATCTTAGGCGAAGTCGCCGTAGATAGCTTACAGCAACTTCCCGATTCTCTATTTTTATCTCCAAATGTTCCTGCTTCGCCCGAAGCAGTTAATGCTATTTTGCAAGCGGAAGTGATTTTACTTGGACCTGGTAGCTTTTTAACCAGTATCATGCCAATCTTATTATTACCTGAAATTATTCAAGCCCTCAAAGTAAGTTCGGCTAAAATTATTTTTATTGATAATCTCGGTGTCGAACACAGTCCATCAGCCAGTTTATCCTTATCGGATCGCATTCAATGGATCAATAAAACCGTTGGAAAAGATATTGTAAATGGTGCAATCACGCCTATACAAATTGATAATGAACAAACATCTGAAGTAAAATTATTGGTACGCAAATTAAACGCAGATGATGTTACTTATCGCCATGACCGATATTTACTCCGCTCTGCCATAAACGATATGATTGCTGAATTGTCCTAAAAAACACAGTAGAAAAAATAAGCCACTCAACAGAATGGCTTATCAAAAATTAGGCTTTAGTTAAATCTTTAATGGTTGTGGTTACTGAATTATTCATTACTGATTTCACGCCATTTTTAGCCGATTCTTGTGATGAATAATATTGACTACGTCCAATTTCTTGATGATTTTTAGCTTTTAATACAAAATAAGGCTTATCATTTTTAGCTACTCGATATTCAAATAAGCTTTCATTTGCACCATTTTTTTGTACAGAAGCAATACCATTTTCTGCTGCAGCACGAGTTTTGTATAACTCACTAGTTAAAATAACTTGACTATTTGCCGCTTTTAAATTGAACATAAATTGTCCGTCGCTGGCTAATTTTAATTCATACCAACCTAATGCCATTTTAAACTCCTTGTTACTGGGTGATTCATCTGGAAATAACTTCCAAAACAAATAATAGGCTATTTGATGATTTTTTCAACTGTTTTTCATAAAATTTTATTTATTTCAGTAAACTAAGTTACGTTTTTACCGCACAAAACGTATTTCACACCAAGTTGATTCGCTACTATTTGGATTAGATTCATTTGGTGATCATTTTTATGAATAGTTAAACAGCAAGGCTTATTAATGATGATAAAATTCTGATGCTGATATATAATTTTAAGCATAGCTATCAAAAATAAATTTGCCTCGTCTTAAAAGAAAAGGAAAATACACAATGAATAAAGATATTCACTTTTATTTTGTTCGTCATGGTCGAACCATTTGGAATGAACAAAGATTAATGCAAGGATCAGGTAATTCTAATCTCACCGAACAAGGTGTACAAGGTGCAATCAAAACTGGTCAGGTGTTACAAAATATTCCCTTTATTGCTGCCTATTCAAGCTGTTTACAACGTACCATTGATACTGCTCAATACATTCTAGGTGAACGAGATATTCCACTATTCCAACATAATGGCTTAAATGAACATCATTTTGGCAGTTGGGAAGGGCTTGTAGTAGATGATATTCGCCAACATGAAGAATTTCAACAAATGCTCAATGATCCTGCTAACTATAAAGCAATCTGTAACAATGGCGAAACTTGGCAACAACTTGCCGAGCGAGCAATGAAAGCGATACAAGATATTATTAAAATCCACCAACAAGGCAATATTTTAGTCGTTTCGCACGGTCATACTTTACGCTTACTCATTGCGTTATTAAACGGTGCAACTTGGCAAAATCATCGTGAGAATGGACAAAGCGAAACACTTGCTAATACCTCAATTAGCGTAGTTCGCTATGTTCAACAAGGAAATCAATTAGGACAATTTATGGTAGAAAAAGTGAATGATGTAAATCATTTAGAATAAAATGAAATGTGGTGAAAAATTTTAATATTATTCACCACATTATCATTCATCTATTGGCTGAGTGTATAGACTAAGTAACCCCAATCTGTAAAAATTCCCCCACCGTATGAAATGAGCCAAATACCAACACGACATCATTTTTATCGGTATTTTTCACCGCACTTTCTACCCCTAAAGCCACCAAATTTTCCACTTGAACCTTGACTTTAATGGCTTGTTTCTCAGCTACTGAATATAATTTTTCCGCAAGCTGTTCACCAGTTTGTCCACGGTAGCCTAACAAGGTAACACAATGCCACTCATCAATGATTGATAACAACGGTGATAACACATTTTCCGCATCTTTATCTTGTAAAATACCACAAACTGCGGTGATTTTTCCTGAAATTTTGCTTTTTAATTGGGTTAATTTTTCGGCTAAATAACGTGCGGCATGGGGATTATGACCAACATCAATAATAATTCTAGGTAAATCTTGTAAAGATTTTTCTGTTAACTTTATCAGTGCGGTTAAACTTTCTGGTTTAACCGTTTGAAAACGCCCGATTAATTCCACTTCATTTAAGGATTTTCGGAGAATTTCAGCAGAAATATTAAATGGCAAAGACTGTACGGCAGCTAACGCCGTTGCCGCATTTGCTAATGGAATTTGACATAGCGGTAAATTTCCTAGCTGACAGTTGTTATTTTGCCATTTCCACTGTTCGCCTGTTATTTCAAATTGCCAATCTTGATTACAACAAGAAAGCTGGCAATTTAACGATTTTGCATACTCGATCATTGAATTTGGAATATCTGGCTCACCAATAATCACAGGCTTGTTTGCTCTAAAAATCCCTGCTTTTTCAAATGCAATTTTTTCTCGAGTATCGCCTAAGTAATCAATATGATCAATATCAATACTGGTGATTACCGCCATATCTGCATCCACGATATTAGTCGCATCTAATCGACCACCCAAACCCACTTCTAAAATGACCACATCTAAATTTGCTTGCTTAAATAAATACAAGGCAGATAGCGTACTAAATTCAAAATAGCTTAGAGATTGATTTTTATGGGTATTAATAAACTGGAAAGAACGAATATGATCTTCGTCTTGTACATCTTGATTTTGAATCCGCACACGTTCGTTGTAACGAATTAAATGCGGTGAAGAATAGACACCAACTTTAAAACCAGCGTTAAGTAAAATAGTTTCCAGCAAGCGACAGGTTGTACCTTTACCATTAGTGCCACCCACTGTTATTACATAAGGGGCTGGACTTAATAAATCTAATGCTTGAGCAACCGATTTTACTCTTTCCAGTCCAAGATCGATGACTTTACAATGACTGTGTTCTAAATAATAAAGCCACTCCTCAAGGCTAGATTGTAGCGTTGGCGTGGCTTTTGAGTTATGTAACATCACTCAAATATATCCTATTTAAGCTCTGTTGCAATAGTGCTTTCTGCGGTAACGTTTTCTACTGTATTTTCAAGTAATTCAGCTTCAATAAATGGTGATGGCAATCCCATTAATTGACTTAATACATTTGCCAATTTTTCACGCATTTCGGCACGTTTCACGATCATGTCAATAGCTCCGTGTTCTAATAAAAATTCAGAACGTTGGAAACCTTCTGGCAATTTTTCACGTACCGTTTGCTCAATGACTCGCGGACCAGCAAAACCGATTAAGGCTTTCGGTTCAGCAATATTTAAATCACCTAGCATGGCAAAGCTGGCTGACACACCACCTAAAGTTGGATCGGTTAATACAGAAATAAACGGTACACCTTTTTCTTTCATTTTTGCCAATACTGCACTGGTTTTTGCCATTTGCATAAGGGATAACAAGGCTTCTTGCATTCTCGCACCACCACTGGCAGAAAAACACACAAACGGACAATTTTTTTCAATAGCTTGTTCCGCCGCTTGCACAAACTTCGCACCAACTACCGATCCCATAGATCCGCCCATAAAGCTAAAGTTTGATGCTGCTGCGACAATCGGCATGCCATACAGCGTACCAGAAACGGTGATTAACGCATCTTTTTCGCCAGTTTCTTTTTGAGCAGCTGTAATACGATCTTTATATTTTTTCAAATCTTTGAATTTTAACACGTCTTGTGGTTCAAGATCAGCGGCTATTTCCACAATACTATCTTTATCCAACAACGCATCTAAACGCTCACGAGCATCAATCCGCATGTGATGACCACATTTCGGACAAACTTCCAAATGGCGTTTTAATTCATCACGATATAATACTTGTTCACATGACGTACATTTTGTCCATACACCTTCTGGCACATTGGCTTTTTTTCTTGCCGAAGATGACGGCGATTTACTAAAAATTTTATCAATCCAGCTCATTATTTAACCTTAATGTTGTTAAACGGAAATTTTGCCTATTTAACCACAAAAATGGCTTTTTTTGTAGGTTTTTCTGTAATAAATTGGCAAATCTGATCTGTGTTTGTCATCATTGCTTTTAAATTTCAGTTATCGACAGTTCAAATTTTTTCTTTATTGACATTCCACCAAATAATATCGCCAATCCCCTTGCAATGCTCGCCATTGAACAGCATATTCGGCTTTCACACTAACTGAACCTTGCTTATCCCCTGTCGGTTTATGAATTTCGCCAGTAATTGGCGTTTGTGGTGAACGAAAATAGCCATAAATGCCTTCATTTTGACCCGAATAGAACTTTTTATTATCCACCAAACAAACGCAATACGTTTGGGTGAATCCAGCTTGTTTTAGCTGTTCCATAAAAGCAATGTCTTTAATAAATTGGTACATCTGCTCTGGGTGTTGCCCATTTCTTGGAAATTTTAATTCCACGGCATATTTTTCACCGTTTTCACCTAAAATCACTATATCTATTTCACGTTTTACAATGTCATCTTTATTGATATTTAAGTCTAAAATTTTATCGCTAATATTCCGTTCAAACTGCACTTTGTATTTTTTCTCGCCTTGAGAATTTAAGGTGTGACGTAAGAAAATCCCCAGTTCGTGTTGCAAGCTAAATTCGTTGTAAATGTCATCTTGTAAGGTGTTTTCCTGTTGTAACTGATTGAAAAACTGCTCAATTAAGGTATTTAAATGAAGAGAATGTGACGTTGTCATAATATTGTCCTTGTTGATGAAATGAAATAAACCTAATTTTAATAGGCGTTTTTGATTATAGCAAATTGTGCAAAAAAAAAACAATGATAGAATATATTCCGTTCAAATCGAACAACAATCACTATTTTAAGGATAACACAATGAAAAAACTCAACACCCTACTCGCAGTAAGCTTACTTACCGCTTTTAGCTTAAATGCGTATGCCGAAAAAACCTTTTATGATTATAGAACAATGACAGTATCAGATTTTGAACAGGGTATCAAAAATAATACCATCACTAAAGAGGAAATTTTTCAATCTATTGATAACCAATATCCCATGGGCTATGTTTTAATCGATGTTTATAAAAGAATGATGGGGAGCGTTGTAGATGATGTAAAAAACAGCACAAAAAAAGACATCTGTTTAGAGCCTAAATATGCCTCCTTAACGAAAAATCCGATAATTATCACGGGAAAAAGTACAAGTGAAGCACAAGAAGAAATGAGTTCCTATATGAATATACTTGCAAACGCAAAACAGCTCGATGAAGAATATATGAATAAATTTGGATGTACGAGAATGACATGGGATCTTCAAATCTCAATGTTAGAAGCGGAACTCGCTCAACAAGGACGTATCAAAGATACTCCAGCTTTAAAAGGCGTTAGAAAAGCAATGGGAATGGAATAAAATTGCCATTCAAATTTTAGGGGGAAATGATTTTCCCCTTTTTCCTTTAATCTCCCAAAAACAACGGCCCTAACGCCGTTTTCGGCAACTCAAACCGCTCAGGATATTTCACATTCACCAAATATAAGCCTTCAGGTTTTGCAGTCGGTGCGGCTAAACTGCGGTCTTTTTTGGCTAAGATTTCTGCGATCCATTCTATCGGTTGTCGTCCACAGCCCACTTCCATTAAGCTGCCCACAATGTTACGCACCATATGATGTACAAAAGCATTGGCTTGAATATCCACCACGATATAATCGCCGAAACGCTCGACTTTCAAATGATGCACATTTCGCCACGGCGTTTTGGATTGGCATTGGGCGGCACGGAAGCTGGTAAAATCATTTTCGCCGAGCAACGCCTGCCCTGATCGTTGCATTTTTTCCGCATCCAGTTCCAAATGGGTATGGGTTACGCCATAGGGCAAAATCGCCGAACGCAATTTATTGCTGTATAAAATATAACGATAACGCCGTGCGGTGGCAGAAAAACGAGCGTGGAAATCATCAGGCACGACTTTCGCCCATTTCACCGCAATATCATCAGGCAAATTCGCATTAGTGCCAAATGCCCAGGCTTTTTCAGGGTGAATCACGTCGGTCTCAAAATGCACCACTTGCCCTGTACCGTGTACACCGCTGTCAGTGCGACCTGCACAAAATATATCAATAGGAACGTTGGCGACAAAAGACAAGGCTTTTTCTAATTCGGCTTGCACGCTCGCCACGCCTTGTTGTCGTTGCCAACCGAAATAATTTTTGCCGTTGTATTCAATGCCTAAGGCAATTTTCATCAAAACATCTCCCCTTTTACACCGCATTTTTCACTTGAATATGCACCGTAATTTCTTCCCTGTCGTGATATAAGTGTTTGGCTTGTAGGCGAAATTGAATGCCGTGGCTATCTAACTTATCCGCCAGCTGTTGAAGACATTGTTGCACTTCTTGATAACGTTTTTTCATCGGTAATTTCAAATTAAAAATCGTTTCTCGACACCAACCGTTCAGCAACCATTTGGCGATAAGATCGGCAATGCGGCTCGGTTTTTCCACCATATCACACACCAACCAATCAATTTTACTGCGTTTCGGCGGTTGAAATTTAAACCCGTCTTCGGGGCAATGTTCAATTCGCCCTGTATCGTGCAGACTGGCTGCCATTTTGCCGTGATCCACCGCATAGACAAACAAGCCACGGCGGACTAATTGGTATGTCCAGCCACCAGGGCAAGCGCCGAGATCCACGCCTGTCATATTCTCATTTAGGCGTTTCGGTTCTTCTTCCTTAGGAATAAAGGTTAAAATCGCATCGTCCAATTTTAAAGTGGAGCGGCTTGGTGCTTCCGCAGGGAATTTAAGCCGTGGGATCCCCATAAAATGAGCGGAATGATTGTTATTATAGGAATAACCAACATAACAGGCATTATTTGCTATAAATAAACAATGTAAGGTAACACCACTTTTTTTAATTTCTTGGCATTGCAACCATCCCTGTTTTCGCAAGGCTTGGCGTAATGGTACAGTAAATTTCCGACAGAATCCTAATAATTCTTTTGCTTCATTAGTATCCGCGGTTTCTACCCAAATTTCAGTGCTTTGTTTTAGGTTAAACTGCGGTAAAAATTCATGAAATTTTTCGACAATTGGGCTAATACGATCGATAGGATCTAAATTTGTCAATAAATCCGATATGACGATTATTTGACGAACAAAAATTAATTGATTAAAAGGAATCTCACGAGCTAATTTATCCGCTTCTCCAATTTGATAACATTCAAAAATGACATAACCACTATTTTCTTGCACTCGAGCAAAGCCGAATACACCACGCTCTGCCGCTTTATCCGTTATTTCCGCCGCCACTTCTTTTTCAAAACCAATACGGCAATATAATGCTAATTTATTCAATGAACTTCCTTATTTCATAGCTCTTCTGGCGAAACTAGAAGGTACCGAAACCACCAATAATGTTGCCCAGCCGAATAAAAACGCCATTCCCCCAACTGGTACAAACATGGCAATGGAGCAAGTACCTAATACAGCCATGGTATAAAGTGGACCACTAAACAACAATATACCTAATAACCATGAAAAACCGATAATATTCACCGCAGTTTGACGGCATTTAGGTGCATTCTGTGGCATAGTGGCAGAAATAAACCAGCCTAATGCTAACAAAGCAACCGTGTGAAAAGTATGATATTTCCACGCAATATCAAACCAATTTATTTGTTGCTCTGAAAATTCATACTGCAAACCATGAGAAACAAAAGCCCCAAAAGCAACACTAATAAACCCGCTCAAGGCGGCAAACGATAAAAATTTATTTCCCATCATATCTCCTTATTTATTCCTGATTTATCAATCTCTTGTACAATCCAATGGCGAAATGATTGGATCGTTTTTTCATTATTTCTAACCTGATTATTGACCACATAAAAAGATTTAGGATCTTGCAATTTCATTGGTAATACAATTTGTAAATTGCCTTGATCAATTTCCTGTTGAGCTAACATCTGATTCGCTAAAATCAATCCCTGCCCATAAACCGCTGTTTGTAATGCCATTAATGTATGGCTAAATATACAACCATTTCGCACATTTGGCAACTCTATATTTAAATAATGTGCCATCATTTGCCAGTTATCGTGATTATGAATATGAATTAGTTGATGTTGTTGCAAATCTTGTGCCGAATGAATCGGTTTTTTCTCCAATAATTTAGGTGATGCTAATATCACCAAATCCGCCTTGGCTAATCGTTCTGTATAGAGATTATCCCAATTACCATAGCCATAATAAATAGCAACATCAATATCTTTATTTAAGATACCCTCATCTTGTTCTGTTGCTCGAATCCTAACTTCAATATCTGGATATAATTGATTAAATGAATATAAATGTGGTACAAGCCATTGAATGGCAAAAGTTTGTGGTACACTAATGTTTAGCTGAGATTTGTCTTTCGACATAATTTTCTCTGTCACATGAGCGAGTTTCTGTAACAATGGCGAGATTTCAGCATAATACTGTTTCCCTTTTTCAGTCAGTTCTAACAACCTATTTTTCCGTACAAATAACTCAATGCCTAAAAAATCTTCTAATAATTTAATTTGATGACTGACAGCCGCTTGGGTAACGAAAAGTTCTTCTGCAGCTTTGGTAAAACTTAAATGGGTAGCTGAACTTTCAAAGGCTTTTAATGAATTTAAGGGCGGTAAACGTTTTCCCATAATTTTCCCCTAATTTTGATGAGTAGGATTAGTTTTTTTGATTCGACTGATAAGTTTTTCTCATTTGACTGGTCTATCCAGTTACATTATACTACAAACATACTTAATCATGAGTAATTCTTTTCATTAATTAGAAGTTGCTTACTTTTAATTAAGTATTATGTTGTGTTTGCATATTGTTCGGGAAACCGAACATAACTTCCTGTATATTTAACCCTAAACTTGGGGTAACAACACCGCACTTTATAAGTGCGGTGTTTTTTATGGAATAATTCTAACATTAGCCCACATAAAATCTCAAATAATAGTTTGAGATCTTCACATTATCATGTAAATTTAGCGACATCATCTTTTTCAAATACAATAAGGATAAATTATGAAAGATCTTGACTGGAATAATCTTGGATTTAGTTATATAAAAACAGACTATCGCTATATTGCTTACTGGAAAAATGGCGAATGGCAGAAAGGTGAATTAGTGACAGATAATGTGCTACATATTAGTGAAGGCTCCACCGCACTGCACTACGGACAACAATGTTTTGAAGGATTAAAAGCCTACCGCTGTAAAGACGGTTCAATTAATCTATTCCGTCCTGATGAAAATGCCAAACGTATGCAACGTAGCTGCCAACGTTTATTAATGCCAGAAGTGTCTGTTGAAATGTTTATAGATGCTTGTAAACAAGTGGTAAAAGCCAATGAAGAATGGATTGGACCTTATGGTTCAGGCGCCACCTTATATTTACGTCCATTCTTGATCGGAGTTGGAGATAACATAGGTGTGAATGTTGCTCCTGAATATATCTTTTCTATTTTTGTTTGCCCAGTGGGAGCCTATTTTAAAGGTGGTTTAAAGCCAACTAATTTTATGGTATCCAATTACGATCGTGCCGCTCCACATGGAACTGGAGCTGCCAAAGTTGGTGGAAACTATGCGGCTAGCCTTTATCCAGGTAAAAAAGCCAAAATTCAAGGTTATGCCGACTGTATTTATTTAGATCCCACCACTCACACCAAAATTGAAGAAGTGGGATCTGCAAATTTCTTTGGTATTACCAGAGATAATAAATTTATCACCCCTATTTCACCATCTATTTTGCCAAGTATCACCAAATACTCTCTACTCTATTTAGCAAAAGAACGCTTTGGTATGGAAGCGATTGAAGGTGATATATATATTAATCAATTAGATCAATTTAGCGAAGCGGGGGCTTGTGGTACAGCAGCAGTGATTACGCCAATCGGCGGTATTCTCAATGGTGATGACTTCCATGTTTTCTATTCAGAAACTGAAGTTGGACCTGTAACTCGTAAACTTTATGAAGAATTAGTTGGAATTCAATTTGGCGACAAACCAGCACCTGAAGGCTGGATTGTTAAAGTAGAATAATAAAATCTGCACCTTAGTAAGTTAGTTAAGCTAACTTCTATGGTGCAGACATTATCAAAGCACAATAAATCTTAATCTAAAGATTAAGCCACAAACTTCTCACCCAATTCAATATCTGCTTTTAATTGTGGTAGCATTGCGTGTAATTGTTCTTGTTCAAAGGCACTTAATTCACCGATTGGTAACAAGGCATCTACACCATTACGACCAAAACGTACTGGTTGCGAGAAGAAACGAGCATATTCACCATTGCCCTCAACGTAAGTACATTCTACTGCGACTTCACCTTGCAAACCTCGTACTAAAGCTTGGGTAAAACGAGCGGCTGCCATTGCCATTGACAATGTTGCTGAACCAGCACCAGCTTTCGCATTTACGACATCCGTACCAGCATTTTGCACTTGTTTAGTGAGTTCAACGATTTCTTCTTTTCCCCAAGTTGCATATTGTACTTGTGAGAAAATTGGTAAAATAGTTGTACCAGAATGACCACCAATGACAGGAATACTGTTACGTTCTACTTCTAAGCCTTTTTGTTCAGCAACAAAAGTTTCTGCACGCAACACGTCTAATGTTGTGATACCAAATAATTTACGTTTATCATAAATGCCTGCACGTTTTAATACTTCAGCAGCAATAGCCACCGTCGTGTTTACAGGGTTAGTGATAATACCCACGCAAGCTGTTGGGGCGAATTTCGCTACATTTTGTACTAAATCACGGATAATACCAGCATTAATATTAAATAAATCTGAGCGATCCATACCTGGTTTTCTTGCCACGCCAGCAGAAATAACCACCACATCAGCACCTGTTAATGCAGCTCCAATATCATCACCCGCATAACCTTCCACTTTAACTGCGGTAGAAATGTGGCTTAAATCTTTCGCTACACCAGGGGTCATTGGAGCCACATCGTATAATGCTAGCTCTGATCCTGCTGGAAGTTGTAATTTCAATAATAGTGATAATGGTTGACCGATACCACCTGCTGCACCTAAAACGGCAATTTTCATAGTTTTCTCCTTAACATTAAAAAAATTAGGGCTTGTAACAACTCGGTAATCATAAGAATTGGCTACAAAACCTAGCTCTCATTTATAGTTTAAACTTAACAACAGTATAATTCAAATAGCAAAATATAAATTTGCGATCTAGCTCAAGTTTTTGTTTATTTATTTGGATATAAATAAATTTTTATTGATTAATTGTGCATTTTTATGCAAAACTTATGCAACGCATTCTAAATTAGTAAAAAGTGATGATTGAAACAAAAAACGATAGCCTCATGACGGCATTTAAAGAGTTATTAGCACAAGAAAAATTTGCTTCACAAATAGAAATTGTCAATGCTTTACAGGATCTTGGATTTAATAGCATTAATCAATCAAAAGTATCTCGCATGTTGAGTAAATTCGGAGCTGTGCGTACTCGCAATACCAGAATGGAAATGGTTTATTGCTTACCAAATGAATTAAGCGTACCTAATACCAGTAGTCCATTGAAAAATTTGGTGTTAGATATTGATCATAATAATTTTCTAGTCGTCATTAAAACCAGCCCTGGGGCGGCACAATTAATTGCTCGGCTATTGGATTCTGTCGGCAAAACAGATGGTATTTTAGGTACGATTGCTGGTGACGATACCATTTTTATTACACCAACACTTAATACACCAATTAAGCAACTTATTATTAATATTCAACAACTTTTTGAAAATTCCTTATAATGATGCAAATCTTTATTACTGGTGGAACAGGATTAATCGGACGAGAATTAGTCAATCGTTGGCTTGAGCAAGAATATCAAGTAACACTACTCACTCGTTCACCAGAAAAAGCCTTGTCTTACTTTAAAGATCATGCCGCATTTTCTCATGTAAGTGCGGTGCATTCTTTGCAAGTTTTTACCAATTTTAATCAATTTGATGCCGTAATAAATTTGGCGGGAGAACCGATTTTTGATCATCGTTGGACGGCACAACAAAAAGATCGATTATGGCAAAGTCGCATAAATTTAACCGAAAAATTAACCGCACTTATTAATACTAGTGAAAATCCACCGCAATGTTTTATTTCGGGATCTGCTTATGGATATTATGCAGATAATGGCGATCAGATCATTACAGAAGCCCAATCTGCAGGTCAAAACTTTACCGCTCAACTGTGTCAGCAATGGGAACTGGTGGCTAAACAAGCTAACACCCGAGTTTGTTTATCACGAACAGGCATGGTATTTTCTCCTAAAGGGGGGGCATTAGCTAAAATGTTGCCGTTATACCGTTATGGATTAGGCGGAAAGCTAGGCAATGGCTTACAATTTATGCCTTGGATTGCTCTTGAAGATATGTTGAATGCGATTGATTTTTTACTGCATACCCCAAGCTGTCAAGGGGCATTTAATCTCAGCTCCCCCAATCCTGTTCGTAATAAAGATTTTAACCGATTGCTTGCTAAACAGTTACACCGTCCAGCATTTATGAACGTTCCCACTTTTTTACTCAAACTTATTTTAGGCGAACGAGCTTGTTTAATTTTGGAAAGCCAAAATCTTTATCCGCAAAAATTACTTGAACAAGGTTTTTCATTTCAATATAGCGAACTGGCAGATTATTTACGCTCAACATTTGGCAAATCTGCAATTAATGTATAGAATATTGACCTATTAATAAAAACCATACTAAACCTATCAAATGCAGAACGTATCAAATTCAGATCTTCAAATTAATCACATTGCTCGCTGTGGCGAATGTAATGCGTTAGTAGCAGTTTCTGATTTGGCGAAAGGTGAACATGCTGAATGTCCACGTTGTCATCATGATTTACAATCTGCCGATCGATGGTCATTAAAACGTTGTGCTATTATAGCTCTCTCTATTCTTATTTTAATGCCATTTGCATTAAAATATCCGTTATTGAGCGTGGATTTGATTGGTTCACAAGTTGATGCTTCAATTTGGGGAGGAATCTGGAAAATGGCAACGGAGGGCTATCCTTATACCGCATTTTTAATCTTTCTCTGTGCGGTATTTATGCCAATATCTTTTGCATTGTTGGTCATTTTGTTACAGCTCGCCAAACTCACTCACCAAAAACCCCGTAATTTATTAATTGCTATAGATTACATTAAGCCTTGGGTGATGTTTGATGTTTATTTAGTTGCCCTTGGTGTGACTGCCTTTAAAGTACGTGATTACGCCACCTTATCTTTTGATGTTTATTTAATTGCTTTTTTAGCCACAGCGTTGCTAAATACCCTGTTATTCGCTAACATCAATCCGAAAGAATTATGGAATGATTTTTATCCCCAACACGTTAAATTATCCGAAATATCCGCAGAAAATCCACCGCACTTTTGTAGTAGTTGCGATTACACTTTTGAGCATCCAATTAAGGATCATAAAGGTATAGATCGTTGCCCCCGTTGCCATAATGAACCCATAAAAACCCCAGAAACGAGCTTACAACAAACTTGGGCAGCGTTACTGGCGGGTATTGTGATGATTTTTCCAGCCAATATTTTTCCAATTTCCTATGTTTCCATGACTAACGTCCCTACTGGAGACACCTTGATATCGGGGGTAATTTCCTTTATTGAAATGGGCAGTTATTTTGTTGCTTTTGTGGTCTTTTTTGCCAGTATTTTTGTACCTTTTAGCAAAATTATGATCATGCTCTATTTATTATTTAGTATTCATTTTAACTGGCAACATTCGATCAAGTGGCAAATGCGATTATTTCATATTGTGCATTTTGTTGGTCGTTGGTCAATGCTCGATTTATTTGTATTAGCGTTAATGATGTCTTTGGTTACACGAGGGCAAATTATTAATTTTTCGGTGGGTCCCGCCGCCATCTATTTTGGCTTATCAGTATTTTTAACCATGATAGCCACCACTACTTTTGACAGTCGTTTACTTTGGAAAATCTATGACGAAAGAAAATAAAACTGATCTTGCTGTTAGTTCTGAACAGCCAAATATTATTCCTGCGAAAGTTCGCAAAAGTCGCAGTATTTCACCCTTTTGGTTATTACCGATTATTGCCTTAATTATTGGTGCAACACTGTTCTTTCAAATTATCAAAGAACAAGGTGAAACAGTACATATTACCTTTGCTAACGGTGATGGGTTAGTCGCCAATAAAACTCAAATTAGATATCAGGGTTTACAAATCGGTCTGGTAAAAAAAGTGAATTTTACTGATGACTTAAAACTGGTCAAAGTCGAAGCCAGTATTTATCCCGAAGCCAAAACTGTATTACGAGAAAATACTAAATTCTGGCTAGTTCAACCAAACGCTTCTTTAGCTGGAATTTCTGGATTAGATACGCTAATTTCTGGTAACTATATTACCTTACAACCTGGAGATGGTGATTATAAGTATGATTTTATTGCAGAAACTGGTAGCCAAATTGTTCAACTGGCGGAAGGTGATTTATTGATCCATTTATTATCTGATGATTTGGGATCTATTTCACAAGGGGCTTCTATTTTCTATAAAAAAATGCCTGTAGGGAAAGTATTAGATTACCACTTCACTAAAGATCAAAAACAAGTACAAATTAACGTTGTTATTGAAAAAGAATATGCACATTTAATTAAAAAAGACAGCCATTTCTGGAATATCAGTGGTATTCGAGCCGACATAGATTTGTCGGGAATTAATCTTAATATTGATAGCTTACAAGCCGTAGTGCGTGGTGCAATTACTTTTGATTCACCAGCAGAAAGTGACATAGCAGAGAATGAACAGCAATATACTCTCTACCCTGATTTATCTTCAGCTCAACGTGGCATTGAAGTCAATGTGACGTTGCCAATAGAAAACGATTTTCACGCAGGTAAAACTGAAGTATTTTCTCAAGGTATGCAAGTGGGTATGTTGACCCAAATCACAGATGCCAGCATCAACAGTAGTCATCGTACAGGTAAATTACTATTAAACCCAAGCGTTAAAGATCTTTTACGTCAGAACAGTAAAATTGTGATTCGTTCCCCTAAAGTCGATTTAACTAATTTAGATAAACTCCCTGAACTTTTACGTGGTCAATATTTAGAAATCATTGCAGGTGATGGTGAGCCAAGTATTGAGTTTAATGTATTAAATGAAAAGGAATTATTACTCAATCAAGCCAACGCCCTACAACTCACCTTAACTGCACCAGAAACTTATGGTATTAGCCAAGGACAAGAAATTTATTACAATAATATTAGTATCGGTAAATTGGTGGAACAACAAGTTGATACAAATGGGGTAGAATTTAAAGCGGTCATTTTACCAGCCTATCGACACCTAATTCATGCGGATACACAATTTATTGCCGCCAGTAATTTTGATATTTCTATTGGTGCAGACGGCTTACGGATGCAAACTCCAGCTGCGGGTAACTGGTTACAAGGTGGGGTAAAAATTATTAATAATAATAGACAGGGTCATGCTAAAGCACAGTATCCGATTTATAAAGATCAAGAAAGTGCTGAAGTAGGCATCACTACAAGTGAGATAAAACCATCTTTAACCTTGAAGACTACGCAATTACCCAATATTAGCAAAGGCTCATTGGTGCTGTATCATCAATATGAAGTAGGTAAAATTTTAGATGTTCGTCCCTTAAAAGATCATTTTGACGTGGACGTGGTAATTTATCCTAAATTTACTCATTTACTCACTAACAATAGCCTATTCTGGGTAGAAAGTGCGGCTCAAATTGACATTACACCCAAAGGAATTAGCATCCAAGCCTCGCCAATAGGTCGTTCACTCAAAGGTGCGATTAGCTTTGATAATACTGGCAATGGCAAAAACAACACATTATATGCAAATGAATTACTCGCTAAATCTTCAGGTCAAGTGATTACTCTTACAGCTGTTGATGCGACAAACCTAAGTAAAGGAATGAGCTTACGTTATATGGGCTTAACCGTTGGGGAAATTGATAGTGTCAGCCTAGATAAAAGCAACAATAAAATTATTGCCAAAGCACTAATGAATCCAAATTATATAAATATTGTGGCAAAAGAAGGCAGTGTATTTAAAGTGATTTCACCACAAATCTCTACCAGTGGAGTGGAAAACCTTGATAGCTTACTACAACCATACATTGATATTGAAGCTGGTTCAGGAAAAAGCAAAAAACAATTTGCCCTATACGATAAAAACACTCAACAAAACAATAAGTTTTCTAAAGGTTTTCCTATTGTGTTAGAAACCTCTGATGCGTCAAATATCTCATTGGGATCACCTATTATGTATCGTGGTGTTGATGTTGGAAAAATTCGTAACCTAGAACTAAATAGTGTGGGAGATCGAGTATTAATTGATGTTATCATTGATAATAAATATGCCCATTTAGTTCGTTCTAACTCACAATTTTGGCTATCATCAGGCTATACTGCTGGCTTAGGTTGGTCTGGGATTGAAGTGAATACAGGAACAGTGCAACAGCTATTGAAAGGTGGTATTTCATTTTCTACCCCATCAGGCACCGTGATTCAACCTCAAGCCAAAGCCAATCAACGTTTCTTGTTACAAATTCGCCGACCAGATGAATCAAAACAGTGGAATTCGGGGGTAATGGTAGAATAAAATATTCTAACAAAATTATTGGTTATTTTAAGGGGGCAGATCAATCAGATTCGATAAGCCCCTTTGTTTTATTAATTGCTCACTAAACACACAAAAAAATCGACTTGATTAATAACTATTATTATTTACACAACTAATCAAATAGGTTAAAATCCGTCCACTTTTTTCATATTGTATTTCTTATGTTCAGCGTAAAAAAACAACTCTTTTCTTTTTATTTTCAGAGTTTATTGGGAATAACTGTAAGTTATTCCACATTAGCGGCTAATGTGCCGATTTCATCTATTGATCGCCCTGTACCTGAAAAAATGGTTCAGGTAGCTGAACCGAAACAGCAGCAGAAAGCACCTGCAGATTTCCCGCATACAGGTTTTCAATATGTTTATGATGAAAAGCTATTAGCTCAAGATTTTTCCGCCACGGAACAATTACTTAATCTTGCGATTAATTCAGGACAGTTAAATCACATTGAAAAATTGCTCAAAATCTACCGCACTTTTTCTCAACAAGATCCCATTTTAGTCTTATTTGCAGAAGCTCAAATTGCTAAACTTCAAGGCGATTATAGCACTGCGATTACGCTCTATCGTCAAATTATCGCTCAACGCCCCGATTTAACCCCTGTGCGGATTCAATTAGCCATTTGCTTATTTTATTCTCAACAGGATAACGCCGCCCAAGATCAATTTGAACAAGCCTTATCCGATCAAGCGTTACCGCAAGATATTGCCAGCTTAGTTAATCAATATTTGACGGCGTTAAAAAATCGTCAGGGTTGGAAAGTGAATCTATCGGCGACCTATCTTCACACCGATAACGTCAATAACGCTTCATCAGAACATTATTTAGAAAATACGCCTTTCGTCAAAAATGACAGTATGTTGCCACAAAAAGCTCATGGGGTTGGCTACCAATTTGGGATTGAACGGGATTTAAACTTATTTAATGGACATTATTTACATCTCGAAAATGACCTTTATGGGCGTAATTATTGGGATGCCCATGATTATGATGAAATTATTAACCGCACTTTATTGGGCTATCGCCACAAAAACGAGAAAACCCAGTGGTCGCTGTTGCCTTTCAATGAACAACAATGGTATGGCGGGCATCGTTATAAACGTAGCATTGGAGGACGTGGTGAATTAACCCATTGGTTTACCCCAAATTGGCAAATCTCTAC
The DNA here is from genome assembly GCF_042485795.1 of Lonepinella sp. MS14435. Taxonomy (GTDB): domain Bacteria; phylum Pseudomonadota; class Gammaproteobacteria; order Enterobacterales; family Pasteurellaceae; genus Lonepinella. The sequence goes on along the minus strand of NZ_CP169368.1, from coordinate 1,366,544 downwards.
TGCTTTAGAATATGGTCGTAACTGCTATGCCCAAAATAACAATTTAGACGGCAACAGCAAACTGGCATCGCTCACCCTATTATGGCGAAAAACACCGCAACAATATTTTTATGCGGGCATAGACGCGATCCGTGAAACTACCAATATTCGCCATTACAGCTATGATCTTACTACTGCACGTTTGGGCTGGGGGCAAGAATGGTTGTTAGGCATTTTATCAAGGCTCAATGTTTCTGCCAGCAAACGAAAATATAAAGATAATCTTTCTTTAGGAGCGAATTTCCATTTTGATCGTGCTAGAGAAGATGAAATTTATCAAATTAACACCGCAGTTTGGAAACGTGATTGGCATATTTGGGGAATTACCCCGAAATTGAATTACCACTGGAAAAAACAACGCAGTAACTTTTCCAGTTTGTACTCGTATTCTGATAAAGGCATTACGCTTTCATTGGAAAAAACTTTTTAACTTTTAACTTTAATCTTCTATTTTTATAAGGAACATTTTAAATGCGTCAAACAACATTTAATTTAGCTATTAAACTCTTATTTTCACTCGGGGCTTTATCATTGAACGCTTGCTCATCTGGATCTAATGAAGTTCCAGGCGTATCTGTCCCTGAAAATAACCTTTCTATTGTTCAAGGCTATTTGGCGAACGGCAATACTGAACTTGCCACCGCTCAAGCGAATCTTGATGCAGCCAAGGAAGCGTTAGCCAAAGCCGAAGTCTCCACCACCGAGGCAGAAAAAACCGCCGCGTTAAATGAAGCAGCACGTTTAATTACGTTAGCTAACACATCATTAACCAATGCAGATAAACAGTTAAACACAAATACCAATGCTTACTTATCCTCTGCCAGTGGGGCATCAAGTACCATTACAAATGATATTAATACCGCTCGTGAAGAACTGGCTAAGGCTCAAACCGAATTACAAACATTAACTACACAGCTTAATGATACTAATGCCTTAATTGCAGCACAAACCCAAGCAGAAGCCGCAGCAGTTAAAGCTCAAGCTGAAGCGGAAGCAGCAGTACTTGCCGCCGCTCAAGCTGCTTCTGAAGCAGAAGCTGCTAAAAAAGCAGCGGAAGAAGCAGCAGCTAACGCTCAAGCTCTAGCTGATGCACAAAAAGCTGCCGAACAAGCAGCTGCAGCCAAAAAAGCCGCCGCAGATGCCGAAGCAGCAGCTAAAACCGCCGAAGAGGCTGTAGCAGCGGCACAAGCTGCCGCAGATGCAGAAGCTGCAGCTAAAGCCGCTGCCGAAGCACTGGCTGCTGCACAAGCAGCGGAAGCAGCATTAAAAGCCGCACAAGCAGCAGAAGCAGCGACTAAAGCTGCGGAAGAAGCCGCTACTCTTGCCACCGCTGCAGCTCAAGCAAAATTTGAAGCTCGTACTACTAATTATAGTGTTAATCAAGCAGATTCTGTGGTGCATACCTATGCCAGTGAAGAAATGCGTGATGCCCTACTAAAACAAATCAAAAACAAAGGGAATTATTATGGTGCAAACGCTGTTGCAACCAACTACGACTATTACAACTGTGCTAACAATGCCCAAACTCGTTGTGGTAGCAGTAATTCCCTTGCCACTTATCGCTACGACAACACCAGCGGTCAATTTGTTGATGAAACTGGCACCAAAGAAGGTACTGTCGTTATCAATGTAGCAAATGCGTATTCAGGCTATGCTGTGATTCGTGAAGATCGTGATAAAACAGGGGTTACTAACTCATTTATTAGCTTAGTGGATTCACAACATCAAACCACCGATAAGGCAGCGGTGGTGAATGCGACTTACAAAGGTTATGCCTCTCATAGTCAGACTGCGGCAGGTGGTGCTATTAATCATACTAGCCAATTTGAGATGACTGTCAATAATGGCAATGTATCAGGCTTAGTATATCAAACCCAAAGTAACCAGAACCGAACCAAAACCATTGCGGTATTTGAAGATACCGCAGTTCAGGTGAATAACGGCAATGTTGGCTTTGAAGGCACTGCGAAAATGAATTTAGCTGGTGATGCAACTTGGAATAGTGGCTTAACACCAAGCACCAATATCAGCTCAAATGCAGTAACAGGCTCTTACCAAGGCTCATTCGCTGGTAGCGGTGCCGAAGAAGTCACTGGCACATTTGAAAGCTATAAAGATAATACCCTTTATATGCAAGGTGCTTTTGCAGGCTCAAAATAAGGATTTAAACAATGCGTAAATTTACTTATTCTATATTAGCCACCAGTATTTGGGCTGCCTTAACCCTGCCTGTAATGGCGGAAGAAAATACTGTTGTTTCACCAGAGCAAGCAAGCGATACGGCAGAAACCTTGGACACTATTGTGGTCAGTGGCACATCCTTTAGCCAACAAATGGGAACACAAACTATTACGGCGGAAAAAATTAAACATACGCCAATTCGTAATAGCCATATTACCGAATTATTACGTACTAATCCGAATGTGCAATTTTCCAATACAGCGGACAGTGCGGATAATGCAGGCGATATAAAACCGAATGAAGTATCTTTCCATGGCGAAAAATACTGGGAAAATAACTTTATCATTGATGGCATGTCCAATAATGACAACCTAAATCCAGGGGCAGATGCTCGTTCTATTGATACCAATAATCCTTATGATTTGCCAGATGGGAACTCGCAATCTTTGTGGATCGATCCGTCTTTGCTCAAAACCGTGGAAGTATTTGATAGCAATATTTCTGCCAAATATGGCAATTTTACGGGTGGGGTGATTAATGCAGAATTAAAAGATCCGAATTTAGAACGCCCTGAAGGACGTGTGTATTATCGCACCACGCGCAGTGCGTGGGCAGATTATTATGTATCTGGCGACACTAGCAATAACCGCTATTTAAATATTCACCAACATTATGTGAAACATAGCTATGGTTTTGTGGCAAGTACGCCGTTAAGCGATAATGTAGCGATCACCCTTGCCTATGATCGCACCACATCGGATATTGATTATTATCATACTGAATTAGTCTATGCCGATGGCAGTCGTGTGCCGAGCCATCAAAAACGTATCAATGAAACTTTCTTATTGCGTGGAATTTATTTGCCTAATAATGGCGATTTATGGCGCGCTACCCTAATTTATTCACCGCATAAAGCGGAAAAACCAAGAGATAACGTGGTCAATGGTCGTTATACCAACACAGGTGGTGGGGTTCAAGGCAGTATTGAGTGGGAAAAGGAATTTTCGAATCTGAAAATGAAAACCCATATTGGCTATAAAAAAACAGGCGATGAAGTAGAAAATGACAGTGCCGATTATAGCCGTTATAGCCTAGAATTTAGCGATGATTATTTGTATGAAAAAACCTACGGTGGCTATGGTCGTGTTTATACTCAAAAAGAAAGTTTTACTGCCAAACAGGATTTCACGGTAAACGAATTTGATTGGGGTCCAACCAACCATAAAATCAGTTTTGGTTGGGCAGCGGAGAAATCTAAAGCCCAATATAAACGTGATATTGCCACCACGGAATATTATTATGTATCCAATCCTGCCGTGGTTTGTAACGGAGCGGAACAATGTATTGATGGCAGCCAATATGCTCGTAATAAACAATATTTCTATACTCGCAATGTGAAAGCCAGCGATGATGACTACGGTGCCTATATCCAAGATCAAATCACTTGGGGACGGTTGGAAACTAATTTAGGGTTAAGAGTCGATTACAATAAATTCTACGGCAATACTTCCCTCGCCCACCGTTTATCTGCCTCCTATGATATATTTGGCGATAAAGAAACCCAAGTTTTTACTGGTTTAAACCGCTATTATGCTCGCTCAAATTTAAGCTATAAATTACGTGAAGGCATTATGGGTAGAGAAACCTATCGCCGTAGTTATAATGGCACTAATAGCGATGGTTCCTTGGGAGAATGGGCATTATATAGCTCTGGCGATGTGAACGTACCACGCATGATGAACAAGGTCAAAACTCCTTATAATGATGAAATCGTATTAGGCTTTAACCAAAAATTATGGGGCAATGACCTGACCTTTAAATGGGTACATCGTAACGGGCGTGATCAACTTACCTCTCAACAACGCATTATCAACGGTAAAGCCTATTATGTATTGGTGAACGATGGTACATCAAGCAATAACACCTACTCACTCACCTTTTCTTCACCAGAAGCCTATAAATTAGGTTCAATGGAATTGGGTTGGTCTATTGCAGGATCGATTTATCGCTATAAAAATAATAACCGCCATTATGATGCGTCTGCATCAGACACCTATGCGAAAGCTATCTATAATGAGCAATTATACGATTCATCGGAATTACCTCCAGCGGACTTTAATGCCCCGTGGAAAGTGATTGGTACTATTACCACAAAATTCCCGAGCATTAATTTGTCGTGGGATCATACCTTAAGTTACCAAGGTAAGAAAACTCAGATGACCACGCAAAATAACACGTCTTACTGTAATGGTAGCAACAGCACCAGTGCATCATTACGCCGTATTTGTGGCGATTATGTAGGCGAAGCTGTCAATTATTATGATGAAACCATTGCAGGACATTTCAATCTTGACTGGCGTTTCACTTATAGCCTACCAATCAAAAACACCCAATACCTTGAATTAACGTTGGATGTGAATAACGTACTAAACAAACAAGTACCAGTTAGCACCCGTGCCAATTCAAACGCCAAACCTGTTTGGCGAATGGGGCGTAACTTCTGGTTGGGTGTGAGTTATAATTGGTAATTTTATAAAAAAACACCGCACTTCTGCCACCTATCTGTATAATATAGATAGGTGGTTTATTATCTTTATTTAAGGATCCCGATGCGTTTTTTCTTTTCTTTTTTTCTATTATCTATTGCACTCTTGGCAAATGCCGAAATCAGCCACCCTATTCAAGGTAAGCTCAACAACGGTTTACGCTATACTCTGTTACCTTTGCATCAAGAAAAAGGGCATATTGAGATTCGCATGAAAGTCAATGCAGGGGCAATCGATGAAACAGATGAACAAACAGGTGTGGCACATATGGTGGAACATATTGTCTTCCGAGCTTCTGAAAAATACCCACAAGGCGTGATGCCTTATTTACATAGCAACAAATGGCAACGGGGACAGCATTATAATGCGGTAACTAACAATGACAGTACAACTTATATGTTCGCCCCTCCACTCAATACGGATTTAAATCAAAGTCTTGATGTGTTATCGCAAATGCTATTTCATGCAAGAATTACCCAACAAGATCTTAATGATGAACGTAAAATTATTCTGGAAGAATGGCGACAAGGACAAGGTGTGGGTGAACGCATGAATCGTTTACGTACCAATTCGGTACGAGTGGATTCTCGTTATACTCGCTCCCCTGTGATTGGCACACAGGACAGCATTATGCAAATGCACGCCAAAAACTTGCAAAATTTCTACCGCACTTGGTATGTACCAAACAATATGCAATTACTCATTGTTGGTGATATTGAGGTAAAAAAAACTCAGCAACTTATTCAACGATATTTTGCTGGTATGAAACCCTCAACTTTACCACAACGGGATTATTATGAACCAACATTAAGCGATACCTTACGCACCATTCAATTACAAGATCCGCAAAGTGGCGTGAGTCAAATCGCTTATATTGTGCGTTTCAACGAAAAGGAAATACGAGAGCAAACTGAACAAGGACGTTTCCTGCGTTTACTCGACCGCATTGCTTTAAGCCTGCTCACCCAACGCCTACGTCATCAGCAAGAAAATTTACCAACTGGCGTGAAAAGTTTGGTGGTACGAAAATCTGATATTGGCAAAACTACGGTAGCGTTGGGGATTTTCACTAGTGTGGATGAACATTCGCATCAACAAGGCTTGCAAGCGATTTTCAGCGAAATCGCTCGGCTGAAACAATACCCAATCACCGAACCTGAACTCATTAAACAAAAAGCCACAATTCAAGCCCAAATTGATCAGGCTCGCGAAAACAAGGAAGACCGGAATTTTGCCAAGTGGATACAAGTGTTACAAGAAACGATTTTGGCAGATAAACCCTATTATTCACAAGCTGAAATTGCCGATTTAACCGAACCTTTATTGCAAAAAATCACCCTTGAACAAGTAAATCAGCATATTTTAAATTGGTTTACACAAAAAGATCGCATTGTTCAATATCAAGCACCACGCCTAACTAAAATTGCACCGATTACATCTGAAATAGTGGTGAATTTACAAGCAAATGCTGATAAAACTGCACTTTCTGCTCCACAACAAGAAAAGCAAATTAAGCTAAAAACCTTTCCTATGCTTACTCAAACTGGTGAAATTGTGGCGGAAAAAAACTATCCAGAGCAAAATGTCATCTATTTCACACTGTCCAATGGTGACAAAGTAGTGTGGTTAAAAAGTGCGGTGGCAAAAGACAGCACTTATTTGCAAACCCAAAGCAGTGCAGGTTTTCAGGCGGAAGGTTTAGGTTACTGGCAAAGTCAAATGGCAAGCCAATTAGTCATGCAAAATGCTCCGTTGGATTGGCAAGAAAATGAGCTAGAATATTGGAAAAATCAGCATAAGATCAATTTATTTACCAAACAAGATGAGCAAAATTTATCCTTTAGTGCGGTGGTAAAAAATCAACATTTAGCGGATTTACTAAGGTTATACTATGCTTACCAAATGGAAACCCAAGTACGCCAAGGGCTAGATGACGTAAAGCAACAAATGATTCGCCAACTTGATTTACAACAGAAAGATACGTTAGAAAATCAAAGAGTTAAAGCACTCACCCAATTACGCTATGGTGTAGAACGTCATGATATTTTGCCAACCTTGACAGAATTAAACCAATTAACCGAGCAAGATTTAAATCAACAATGGCAAACCATAGTTAATGCACCGACAACCTATTACGTGGTGAATAATATGGAATATGATCAAGTGAAAAATTTGATCCGACAATATTTAACCACTATTCCACGCCAAAAGGCTTTACCTAGCCAAAAAACGTTGCCATTAGGCGGAACAGATATTCGCTATTTTGCAATGAATATTGCCCCAAAAGATGATGTGCAATTGTGGACATTTAACCCACATCAATGGCAAGGGAAAGATGCGGTATTGGTTTCCTTATTACAATCCATTGCTACCCAAAAATTAAAATTATCGCTCCGAGATGAACATTTGGGCGTGTACAGTTTACGCTTTGAAAGCAAGTTAAACCCTGAAACACAACGAATTGAAAGTGAATTACGTTTCACCGCAAATCCTGAGAAAACTGATCATTTAATAAAATTGGCACAAAACGTCTTGCAACATTTAGCTGATCACATCGTGCTGGCGGATGTCAACGAAAGCAAAAAGAAATTTCTACAAAAGGAAAAAGAACGATTAACATCACCACAAACGTGGTTAACTCGTTTAGTCTTAAGTGATAACCAGTTTAACACTCCACAATATTTAACGGAATTAAACCAATTAGCGGAAAATATTACTCTTGAAAATAGTCGAGAAATGGCAAAACAACTTTACAATCCAGCAAATATGAAAGTTTTTGTGGTTACTCAAAAAGAAAACGCCTTATCTTATAAGGCGACAAAAATCAGTGAGAAATATTAAGATTTAAGTTAAAAGTGCGATATTTTACACCGCACTTCTTCCCTAATTTAATTGGCTTTCACTGCATTGGCAATTTCTTCTGCACATTGTTGAGCAAGTTCGCCGTCTTGGCATTCTACCATGACTCGAATTAACGGTTCAGTACCTGACTTACGTAATAAAATTCGACCTTTACCTGCTAAACGTTTTTCTACATCGGATGCTACAGATTTTACTTTATCACTTTCTAATGGATTCTCTCCACCAGCAAAACGTACATTAATTAATACTTGTGGAAATAATGGCACTGCCGTTACTAATTCATTCAAACTTAATTTGTGTTGTACCATAGCGGTCAATACAGCTAGTGATGCAATAATGCCATCGCCTGTGGTATTTTTATCCGAGATAATAATATGCCCTGAATTTTCACCGCCAAATTTCCAGTTATTTTCCTGCATTTTTTCCAATACATAACGGTCGCCTACGTTGGCTCGTAAGAATGGCACACCTAACTGTTTTAAGGCAATTTCAAGGCTCATATTGCTCATTAAAGTACCGACTACACCGCCTTTTAAATTACCTGAACGTAACGCTTCTCGAGCAATAATATAAAGAATTTGGTCGCCATCCACCATATTGCCTAAATGATCTACCATCATAATACGGTCACCGTCACCATCATAGGCTAAACCAACATCTGCTTTAGTTTCTAATACTTTGGCTTGCAAGGCTTTAATATCTGTTGCTCCGCATTTTTCATTAATATTTAAACCGTCTGGTTCAGTACCGATCTCAATCACTTCCGCCCCAAGTTCACGCATAACACTTGGTGCAATGTGATAGGTTGCACCGTTAGCACAATCTAGTACGATTTTATAACCTTCCAAACTTAATTCTGTCGGGAATGTACCTTTACAAAATTCAATATAACGCCCTGAAGCATCATTAATACGGCTCGCCTTACCTAATTCTGCTGATGCCACACAATCCATCGGCTGATCTAACATGGCTTCAATAGCTTCTTCTACTTCATCAGGCAATTTTGTACCTTGGGCTGAGAAAAATTTAATCCCGTTATCATCATAAGGATTATGTGATGCTGAAATCACAACACCTGCTTCAGCACGAAAAGTACGAGTTAAATAAGCTACAGCTGGCGTTGGCATCGGACCAACAAACACGGCTGATAAACCTGCTGCGGTTAACCCTGCTTCTAAAGCGGATTCCAACATATAGCCAGAAATTCGCGTGTCTTTACCGATTAATACTTTTTTAGAACCTTGTGTTGCCAACACTTTACCTGCTGCCCAACCAAGTTTTAAGGCGAAATCTGGAGTAATTGGGAATGTTCCCACTTTGCCACGTACGCCATCGGTACCAAAATACTTACGTTCTGCCATTTTTTGTTTTCCTTTTTTCTATTCTATAAAAATATTGTATTTTTAGGCGAATACATCATCCACCCTATATAAATATTACGCATTCATCATTGCTTGCCAAATTTTTAAGGCATCTGCGGTTTCTCTCACATCATGTACTCGTAAAATAGTTGCTCCATTTTGTGCGGCTAATAACGCCCCTGTAACACTACCGATTAAACGTTGATCCACTGTTTTGTCCAACACAGCACCTAACATTGACTTACGTGAAAGTCCTGCTAATACAGGATAACCTTGCACCGCAAAACGAGCTTGCTGTTGTAATAAGGTAAAATTATGTTGTACGGTTTTACCAAAACCAAAACCAACATCCCAAATCACATTTTCCGCCTTTCCGCCTTGCTGCAAAAAAAGTGCGGTGCGATTTTGTAGAAATTCCAACACGTCTTCCACCACATTTTCATAGTATGGATTTTCCTGCATTGTTCGTGGCTGCCCTTGCATGTGCATCAGACAGGTTGGCAAGGCTAATCTCACCGCTGTTGTTAAGGCATCTGGTTCTTGCAATGCACGAATATCATTAATAATATCCATTCCAACTTTAGCACTTTCTGACATTACAATGGCTTTTGATGTGTCAACCGAAATCCAGCAATCAAAGTGTTTTCGCACCGCTTCAACCAAGGGAACCACACGCTCTAATTCTTCTTGTTCTGACACTTCTTGTGCATTTGGTCGAGTAGATTCACCGCCGATATCAATAATACTCGCACCAGCATTAAGCATTTTTTCCACTTGAAATAATGCTTTATCCAGTTGAAAAAACTGACCACTATCAGAAAAAGAATCAGGGGTAAAATTCAAAATTCCCATAATCTGGGGATGGGATAAATCTAAGACTTTATTATTCGCTTGAAGTTTCATATTCACTATATTAAAAATTAATATATGGCATATTATAGCGAAATATTACGCAAATAAACAGAAAAACGCAAAACAAAAGGGATCATAATGATCCCTTTGTTTTATCTCGAATTATTCTGATTTATTATCCAAATTTTCACCTTTTTGCACCGCACTTTCAGCTTGCTTAGGCTCATCAGATTTGGTTTCAGTTTTAGTCGGTTCACCATGTTTTTTCTCATCCCAACCACTTGGTGGAGTCACTGGTTCACGCTTCATCAACTGTTTAATTTGCTCTTCTTCAATGGTTTCATATTTCACTAACGCATCTTTCATTGCATGCAAAATATCCATATTATCAATCAGAATTTGTCTTGCTCGATCATAGTTTCTTGCCACAATAGCACGCACTTCTTCATCAATCACGTGAGCAGTTTCATCTGACATGTGTTTGGCTTTCGCCATTGAACGCCCTAAAAATACTTCGCCATCATCTTCAGTATAAAGAATCGGTCCGAGTTTATCGGAGAAACCCCATTGCGTAACCATATTACGAGCAATATTAGTCGCAACTTTAATGTCGTTAGATGCCCCCGTAGAAATATTTTCTTCACCGTAAATTAAATCTTCCGCTAAACGTCCTGCATACAAAGTAGAAAGTTTACTTTCTAATTGTTTTTGGCTAATACTGACTTGATCGCCTTCAGGCAAGAAGAATGTTACCCCTAACGCTCGACCACGTGGAATAATAGTAACTTTATGCACTGGATCGTGTTCAGGCACAATATATCCTACAATCGCATGTCCTGCTTCATGATAAGCGGTGCTTTCTTTTTGCTTATCGGTCATAATCATGGTGCGACGTTCAGGTCCCATATTGATTTTGTCTTTAGCTTTTTCAAAGTCTAACATTGTTACCACACGCTTGTTACTACGAGCAGCAAATAATGCTGCTTCATTAACAAGATTTGCCAAATCTGCCCCTGAATAACCAGGTGTGCCACGAGCCAATGTCATGGCATCCACGTCATTATCTAATGGTACTTTACGCATGTGTACTTTTAAAATTTGCTCACGTCCACGCACATCAGGTAAACCAACCACGACTTGACGGTCAAAACGTCCTGGGCGAACTAAGGCAGGGTCAAGCACATCAGGACGGTTAGTTGCAGCAATGACAATAATCCCTTCTTTACCTTCAAAACCATCCATTTCGACTAACATTTGGTTTAAGGTTTGTTCACGTTCATCATGACCACCACCTAAACCAGCTCCACGCTGACGGCCAACGGCATCGATTTCATCAATAAAAATTAAACAAGGTGCATTTTTCTTTGCTTGCTCAAACATATCACGTACACGTGATGCCCCTACCCCCACAAACATTTCCACAAAATCGGAACCTGAAATCGTGAAAAATGGGACTTTCGCTTCGCCAGCAATGGCTTTTGCGATCAACGTTTTACCTGTCCCTGGTGGACCAACCATCAATACACCTTTTGGAATTTTACCGCCAAGATTTTGGAACTTGCTTGGATCTCGCAGAAAATCGACTATTTCACCTACTTCTTCTTTAGCTTCATCACAACCCGCAACATCCGCAAAGGTCGTTTTAATTTGTTCTTTATTCAACATTTTTGCTCGGCTTTTACCAAAGCTCATTGCCTTGCCACCACCTTGCATTTGTCGCATAAAGAAAACCCATACCCCAATTAAGAACAACATTGGGAACCACGAAATTAAAATTTGCGATAATAAACTACGTTGTTCAGGTAATGCACCTTCAATTTTAACTTTTTGTTTTAACAGGTCATTGAGAATTTGACGATCTTCTAGGGGTGCAGGTAATACGGTAGTATATTTTGAACCATCTCTTTTGGTTACAAAAATTTCGCCCACTTCGTTAAATTTAGTTTGTGCAACTTGTTGATTTTCTACATCTGTCATAAATGTAGTGTAATCAATACGATTGTTTGTATCAGTTGAATTAAATCCTTGGTATGCCGTCATCATCACAACCGCAACAACTACCCAAAGGACAAGATTTTTAATCATATCGTTCAAGGTTTGACCCCATTTTAGTTAAAGTTAAAAAATTGCTGTTAGCTTACTATAAAATTGATATTAAGCAAAACAATCAATGCAATTAATGTTTATATCCTGTTGCTACAATATAGACTTCACGAGAACGATCTCGTGATGCTTCTGGCTTACGAACTTTGACCGTGGTAAAAAGTGAACGAATTTCTCGCAAATATTCATCAAAACCTTCACCTTGAAACACTTTCACCACAAAACTGCCCTTGCTTGCCAGCACTTGTTTGCACATATCTAATGCCAGTTCTACTAAATACATGGCTCGTGGAATATCCACTGACGGCATACCACTAAAATTCGGTGCCATATCTGACATCACAACATCTACTTTACTCTCACCTACTCGCTCAAGTAATGCAGCAAGCACATTTTCATCACGAAAATCCCCTTGCAAAAAGTCCACGCCTACAATAGGATCCATTTCCAAAATATCACAAGCAATGATACGACCGTTACCCCCAATCTGGCTAACCACATATTGTGACCACCCCCCAGGTGCTGCCCCAAGATCGACTACCGTCATGCCTTGTTTAAATAAGCGATCCGATTGCTGGATTTCATCTAATTTAAAATAAGCTCGAGAGCGTAATTTTTGTTTATGTGCTTTCTGCACAAACTGATCTTTAAAATGTTCATTTAACCAACGGCTTGAACTTGCCGATCTTTTTCTTCCCATAATTTCTTAAATTTTGTGGTAGTTTTTGTAATATAAGGCTAAAATAGCCTAATTCAAGCCAACTGCGGTATTTTTCACCGCACTTTTTTAATTTAGGATTATATTTATGTCAATGACATTATCAACCAAACAAAAACAATTTCTCAAAGGATTAGCCCATCATTTAAATCCTGTCGTCATGCTTGGTGGCAATGGTTTAACCGAAGGTGTTCTGGCTGAAATCGACAATGCTCTTAATTATCATGAGCTGATCAAAGTTAAAGTAGCTGGTGCGGATCGTGAAACTAAACAGCTCATTATTGATGCTATTGTGCGTGAAACCAAATCTACAGCAGTACAAACCATAGGTCACGTTGTGGTGTTGTATCGCCAAAGCGAAGAGAAAAAAATTTCGTTGCCGAAGAAATAATTTGCCCCCATCCCCCTTCGAGGACTTCCCCCCGCAAGCAGGGGGAAGAAAATTTTGCTCCAATCTATTCTCTCTAGAAAATTGTTTCTCCTATTCATTTTGCTCCCCCTGCTTGCGGGGGGAGCTGTCCGAAGGACTGAGGGGGTAACCCAAAAAAGCAAAATTATTTATATTCCACTTCCACAATCTCAAATTCTACCTTGCCACCAGGTGTAGTAATCGTAACTGAATCATCAACTTCTTTACCAACTAAGCCACGAGCTATAGGCGAATTAACGGAAATTAAACTTGATTTAATATCCGCTTCATCATCACCCACAATACGGTAACTCACTTCTTCTTCCGTATCCACATTTAACAGCACGACAGTTGCCCCAAAAATGACTTTGCCATTATTCGGCATTTTAGTCACATCAATAATTTGGCAGTTGGATAATTTACCTTCAATTTCTTGAATTCGTCCTTCACAGAAACCTTGTTGTTCACGAGCTGCATGATATTCGGCATTTTCTTTTAAATCACCGTGTTCACGAGCTTCCGCAATCGCTTTAATAATCTCTGGACGACGAGTGTTTTTCAAATAATCCAGTTCTTGTTTGAGTAGCTCTGCACCACGCACAGTCATGGGAATTTGTTTTAGCATTGTGTTTATTTATCCTTTTTTAGGTAAAAACAAAACCACGGCATTGAATTAACAATGTCGCAGTTAAAATAAGTTAAGAAAAAAGTTTACTCAATCGAGTTCGGAGTCTATTATTGTTCTTCTGACAAAAAATAGCAACCCTAAAAACACAACAATGAAGTATTTAAGCAAAAAATGGCTACTGGTCAGTCTTATTTTTTCCACACCAGTATTGTCACAAATAGATATTCCTACTATCGCACAACAATTACCACACGGGGCGAGTTTGGGCTTTATAGCCAAAAATCTCCATAATAACCAAATTATCACTCAATATAATGCCGACACATTTATGTTGCCAGCAAGTACCCAAAAGGTCTTTACGGCTTTAGCTGCCAAATTGACATTAGGCGACCAATTTCAATTTGAAACCAGTTTACTTACCAATGGTAAAATTCAAAATAATGGTTTAAACGGTGATTTAATTATCAAATTCACGGGTGATCCTGATTTAACCAGTGGTCAACTTTACACCTTATTAGCTCAACTAAAAAAACAAAATATTCAAAAAATCACTGGCAATCTGATTTTAGATACGTCAATTTTTGCTAGTCATGATCGCGGTTCTGGTTGGATTTGGAATGATTTAACTATGTGTTTTAACTCCCCCCCAGCCGCCGCCAATATTGACAATAACTGCTTTTATGTAGATTTAGATGCCAATCAAAGTGTCGGTGAAAATGTTAAATTTAACATACCTTCTCAATTCCCAATTCAGATCTTTGGTCAGGTGCAAGTGGTTAGTAATGAAGAATCTAATTATTGCCAGCTTGATGCTGTGGTTCATGACAATAACCGCTATCAAATCAAAGGTTGTATAGCCAGACAAAGTAAACCTTTTGGGCTAAGTTTCGCAGTGCAAGATCCCGATGCTTATGCAGCAGCAATCGTACAACGTCAATTAAGCCGTTTAGGTATTCAGTTTAACGGTAATGTGCAAATTCCACGCTACCCACAGAAAGGTACATTATTAGCTCAACATTTCTCTAAACCACTGCCCGATTTATTGAAAAAAATGATGAAGAAATCAGATAACCAAATTGCGGATGCTCTATTCCGTACTATTGCTTATCAACATTACAAACGCCCAGCTACTTTCCAACTGGGAGCGATGGCATTAAAAAATATTTTAGCGAAACAAGCGGGTATCAAATTTGGTAATAGCATTGTGGCTGATGGCTCGGGGTTATCACGACATAATCTCATTGCTCCAGAAACCATGTTACAAGCACTTGAGTATATGGCGAAAAATGAAAATACATTACATCTATTAGAAACCTTTCCGATTGCTGGCGTGGACGGTACGATCAGTGGACGTGGTGGCTTAACGCAACCACCGCTAGTGAAAAATGTGCTTGCCAAAACAGGATCGCTGAAAGGGGTTTATAATTTAGCTGGTTTTATGACCAATGCTCGAGGCGAGAAAGTCGCCTTTGTACAATTTATTAATGGTTATTCTACTGGTGAGTTAGAAAATAAAACCAAACGAGCACCGTTAGTACAGTTTGAAAGTCAGATTTATAATGGCGTTTATGCAGAGTAATTTTTTATGTTGAACATCTGATCTTCTTCAACATAATTAAAATTGGGTTTCCCACCCGAGAAACCCAATTTAGCGATAAAAAACAAATCCTAATGCTTAAAGCATATTCTTCTCACCCCGAGAAAGACTAATCAAGCCCGATCTCACAATTTCCAGCACGCTGGTTTCTTCTTTCAAGGCATGAATAAAGGCATCTAATTTATCTTTTGTACCAGATAATTGCACCGTATAAGATTTGGTGGTGACATCTACAATTTGCCCACGGAAAATATCGGTCAAACGTTTGATTTCATCACGTGATGTGCCTGTAGCACGAACTTTCACTAACATCACTTCACGTTCAACGTGTTCACAACCACTTAAACTAATCACCTTAAACACATCGACTAATTTATGTAATTGCTTTTCTATTTGCTCTAACACTTGCTCATCACCAGATGCTTCAATCGTCATACGAGAAAGGGTTGGATCATCGGTTGGTGCAACGGTTAGGCTTTCAATATTAAAGGCTCGTTGAGAAAATAAGGCGACAACACGAGATAATGCACCTGATTCATTTTCTAATAATACTGATAAAATTCTACGCATTTTCTGTTTCTCCTTATTCTTTATTTGGTGCACACAATAACATGTCATTCATCGCACCACCACGTAATTGCATTGGATATACATTTTCAGTGGCATCAACCAACACATCCACAAACACCAATTTATCTTTAATCGCAAAGGCTTGACTAAGTTTTTCTTCTAATTCATCAGCGTGATCAATCTGAATACCAACATGTCCATAGGCTTCCGCTAATTTAGTAAAATCAGGCAAAGAATTCATATAAACTTGTGAATGACGACCTGAATAAATCAAATCTTGCCATTGTTTCACCATGCCTAAGAAACGGTTATTTAAACTCACGATGATAATCGGCGTATCATATTGTTTTACGGTAGAAAGTTCTTGAATATTCATTTGAATACTGCCGTCCCCCGTAACACAAACCACAGTGCTTTCTGGGTGAGCAAATTTCACCCCGATAGCCGCTGGCAGACCAAAACCCATTGTCCCTGCCCCACCTGAATTAATCCAACGACGTGGTTCATCAAATGGATAATGTAAAGCTGCAAACATTTGATGTTGCCCGACATCAGAAGCGATATAAGCATCGCCTTTGGTCAAACGATAAATGGTTTCAATCACCGCTTGTGGCTTAATCTCTTTAGAAGTGCGGTCAAATTCAAGACATTTTTTCGCTTTCCATTGATCAATTTGTTGCCACCATTCAGTTAAATCAGATTGGGATTTCACTAAATTTTCATCTTTTAATAAGGCTAAAAATTCGCTAAACACATTATCCACACTACCCACAATCGGAATCGAAGCTGGAATATTTTTTGAAATAGACGTTGGGTCAATATCAATTTGAATCACTTTAGCATGAGGACAATATTTGTTCACATTGTTGGTAGTGCGATCATCAAAACGTACCCCCACCCCTAAAATCAAATCAGATTCGTGCATAGCACAGTTGGCTTGATAAGTACCGTGCATACCTAACATACCCAAGAATTGACGATCGGTTGCAGGATAAGCCCCCAACCCCATCAAGGAAGAAGTGACTGGCAAATTTAATAATTGAGCAAATTGTCTAACTTTCGCACTACTATTATTAATAATAACCCCGCCACCCACATATAGAACAGGTTTTTTCGCCACTAATAAGGCTTTCAATGCTTTTTTGATTTGTCCTTTATGTCCTTGTGAATTCGGATTATAAGAACGCATACTAATTTCTTTTGGATATTCATAAGGATATTTATTTTCTGGATTCACCATATCTTTTGGAATATCAATCACCACTGGACCTGGGCGACCTGTTGAAGCAATATAAAAGGCTTTTTTAATGATGGTTGGAATATCTTCTGGACGTTGAATAATAAAACTATGTTTTACCACTGGACGAGTAATACCGATAGTATCACATTCTTGGAACGCATCTGTACCGATTAAATGAGAAGGGACTTGACCAGTCAATACCACTAACGGAACGGAATCCGCATAAGCAGTGGCAATTCCTGTAATCGCGTTGGTTGCACCTGGACCTGACGTGACTAACACGCAACCCACTTCACCCGTTGAACGAGCATAACCATCTGCCATGTGAACAGCAGCTTGTTCATGGCGAACTAGCACGTGTTCAATCCCACCTAAGGTATGAATTGCATCATAAATATCTAATACTGATCCACCTGGATAACCAAATAAATATTTTACACCTTGATCACGCAAAGATTGCACAACCATTTCTGCACCTGATAATTTCTTCATAAAATCACTCCGTTTTTACTGACAATTTCTACAGAATTTTGAACCGCACTTTTTATTAAAAGGAAATATTCCTTAATTTGTGAAATTAGTGTACTAAATTCTGGTTAATTGTCTATTCTTTTTTTAGCTTAAAAAACCGACTTTATCAGAATAAAATTCTAGATTTATTCAAATAACAACATTTAATAAATAAAAATTATCCAAAAGATAAAAAATGCGACATAAAGCCGCATTTTATAAACCTAGAACAAAATAAAATTTTTATTTAAAAATTTGAAGCAGATCACATTTTTAACGTTTCTTACTAACAAATATAGCAATAAACAACACTGCTCCTGTGGTAATGAAACCAAGCCAACCCGATTGCGTAAAACCAATCACTAAATAGCCTATGGTTGTGGCTAACGCCACTAATAACGCATAAGGTAATTGGGTAGTCACGTGATCGATATGGTTACATTTCGCCCCTGTTGATGACAGGATCGTGGTATCTGAAACTGGTGAGCAATGATCTCCACACACTGCACCAGCCATTACCGCAGATAAACAAGGTAATAATAATTCAGGTGAAGCATTAACAGCGATAGCTGCGGCAATGGGTAACATAATCCCAAAAGTTCCCCAGCTCGTTCCCGTTGAAAATGCCATTGCCGAACCTAAAATAAATAAAATAGCGGGTAAAAATGCTGGATTTAAATTATCTGAAATCAAAGTAGAAAGATATTTCCCTGTTTGCATATCACCCACGATTTTATTAATCGTCCAAGCAAAGAATAAAATAGCAATAGCACCTAGCATGGATTTAATACCCACGATCCATGCCTTGCCATATTCATTTATACTGACATTTCTATTCACCGCAATTAATAATGTAGATACAATCAATGCACTGACACCACCAACCACTAATGAGATTCCTACGGTAGTATTTTCAAAAGCACCTAAGATACTAAAAGGTTTACCGTCTGCGGCTAAAACATCGTTACCCGTTTTCATCATCATAGCAACAGTGGCTAAAATCAGAGTTAAAATCGGTAACACCAAATTACGCACTTTTCCTGAGCTTTGTTGCTGAATTTCTGTCTGTGTTTCTGCTTGTTCTAAGGCTACTTTCTCATGGCGAGCCATTGGTCCAATATCAAAAGAAAAATAAGCCACCACAAAAACCATTATCATGGAAAAAATAGCATAAAAATTCATCGCACTCATGGTGATGAAAGCACTAAATGGCGTATAACCCGTAATAGCATGTTCTGCTAATAAACCTGCAATTAGCGTCATAATATAAGCACCCCAGCTAGAAACTGGCATCATGACACACATAGGTGCAGCGGTAGAATCCAGAATATAGGCTAATTTAGCACGAGAAACATGGAATTTATCCGTCACGGGGCGAGCAATAGCACCCACCGCTAAACTATGGAAATAATCGTCAATAAAGGTTACAAAGACTAAACAAGCTGCCATTAATTTTGCCCCACGGCGATCTTTAATACGTTGTTGTGCCCATTCAGCAAATGCTTGATTACTTCCAGAAACACTTAAAAGTGCGGTTAAAATACCAAGTAATAATAAGAAAAGAATGATATGCACATTACTCTCATTGAGTGCGAATACCCCATTTTCTACTGTATAAACTAGTGAAGACACACGTTCCAAAAGATAACTTAACGCTAAACTGAAATCTGATCCAGTTAACATTAATGCCCCAACAATAATACCCACGCTTAATGACAATAAAACTTTACGTGTAATAATGGCTAAACCAAGGGCTAATAATGGTGGTAAAACCGACCACATTGAAGAAGAAAAATCGATAAGTTCCATTCGTTCTCTACCTAAAAGTAAGGGAGAACCACTGACATCAGTTCACATTAAATAATGTTAAAATGATTTAAAGATAAAGGTAGTTAATAAAACTACCCCTAACAGTAGCGCTCCATAGTAAATAAACAGGTATAAGATTTTTAGTTAAAATATCATACCCTAGACTATGACAGTAACGTTTCTTTCGATAACGTCACCAACCAATCAAAATGACTTTTAATTGATTTCGGCAAATATTCCTTTCTTTTTCCTTCTCCGTTATCCACTCCGAAAAAATACTTATAATATTCGCACCTCTACATTTGTAGGATTTGCAAAGATTACCTGAATAATAGATAAATGCCAATAGGCAGGAATAATATTTTTTATATATTTATACAAAAAACAAAATATTTACAAAAAATAATAATAAGGATATGATTATTGATATTTCTAAATTAATCGAAAAAATGGAGGATAAAATGAACGATCTAATAAATTCATTAAATAACTTACGTAGTTTACGTGCCGCAATTAATACTATTGATTTGGGGAAAGCAGAAAAGATCCTAGAAAAACTAAAAGTTATTGTAGATGAAAAACGTAAAGAAGCTAAAGCCCTAGTCGCAGAAATGAAAGCTCGCCAAGAACTGATTAAAAAGTATCAAGCTGAATTAAAAGAAAAAGGGATTTCTTTATCCGAATTAGGTGTCAATGGTGCTAAACACAAAGTTAAAAAACAACGCACTGCACTTCCAGCCAAATATCAATATGTTGATGATAAAGGTGAACAACGTACTTGGAGTGGTCAAGGTCGTACACCTAAGGTTATCAAAAAAGCATTGGATGCGGGTAAATCCTTAGATGATTTCAAAATCTAACCTTACCTAACAATTAAAATAAAACCCATTTAATATTTGGGTTTTATTTATTTTAAGAATTGGAAACTCAATATGATTGAAAATAAAATTTTATTAACTGACTGTCCTGATGATAAAGGGTTAATCGCTAAAATAACCAACATCTGTTATAAACACCAGTTAAATATTGTGCATAATAATGAATTTGTCGATTTTGAAACTAAACATTTCTTTATGCGTACTGAATTACAAGGGATTTTTAATGAAAAAACCCTACTCGCAGATTTAAATTTTAGTTTACCACATGGCACGAATTGCCGTTTAATTGATGTTAATCGTAAAAAACGCATTGTAATTTTAGTTACCAAAGAAGCACATTGTCTAGGTGATATATTAATGAAAACTTATTATGGTGGTTTAGATGTAGAAATTACTGCTGTAATCGGAAATCACCAAAGTTTACGTTCCCTAGTTGAACGATTTGACGTACCTTTTCATTGCATTAGTCATGAAAATTTAACTCGAGTAGAACACGATAAATTATTAGCAGATAAAATTGATGAATATCATCCTGATCTGATTGTATTGGCAAAATATATGCGTGTGCTTAACCCTGAATTTGTCGCTCGTTATCCAAATCGAGTGATCAATATTCATCATTCATTCTTACCCGCTTTTATTGGAGCTAACCCTTATAAAAGAGCCTATGAACGTGGTGTAAAAATCATTGGTGCAACCTCTCATTTTATTAATAATGAATTAGATGAAGGTCCGATTATTATGCAAAATGTGATTAATGTAGATCACACATATTCAGCAGAAATGATGATGAAAGCAGGGCGAGATGTAGAAAAAACAGTGTTAAGCCGAACATTGGATCTAGCCATTCACGATCGTTTATTTGTCTATCAAAATAAAACTATCATTTTATAAATATAAAAAATCCCCAGAAAACTAGGGATTTAAATTTAAAATAAAATTCTTTATCTATTATTTGATAACTACAACATCAATCGCAGCTGGACCACGTTGAGAATCTTGTACATTATATTCAACATTGTCACCTTCGTTTAAGGTTTTGTAGTTGTCACCTACGATACCAGAAAAATGAACGAATAAATCTTTTCCGCCATTTGCAGGAGTGATGAAACCAAAACCTTTATCAGAGTTGAACCATTTTACAGAACCGTTTAATTTAGACATGTTGTCTTCCTCATTTGAAAATTTAAATTTGTGCTTGCAAACAAGCCCTCGTGCTAAGAAGGATATAGAAACTGATATTAAAAAATCCAAGAACAAATTTAAAACTTGTGATACGGAAGAACTAATAACGCATTTTATAAACTACTGTCTAGCTGTAAGACATTAAAGCATTAACTCCATATTAAAGCAAGTATTATTTACTCCATTTTGAAAATAAAAATGATTATTAAAAATATGTTATAAAATAACCGCACTTTTCCCCTAAAACAAAAAAATTGCAAGTCTTTCGACTTGCAATTTCTGTATAAAACGAAAAATAAAGAATTAACGTTTTGAGTATTGTGGACGACGACGTGCTTTGTGTAAACCCACTTTTTTACGTTCAACACGACGAGCATCACGGGTAACAAAGCCCGCAGCACGTAATGCTGGACGTAAAGATTCGTCATATTCCATCAATGCACGAGTGATACCGTGACGGATTGCACCCGCTTGACCAGAAATACCACCACCAGTAACAGTGATGTAAAGGTCTAATTTATCTGTCAACTCAACGAGTTCTAATGGTTGACGTACGATCATACGTGATGTTTCACGACCGAAATATACGTCTAAAGAACGTTGGTTAATGGTGATGTTACCATTGCCCGGTTTGATAAATACACGAGCTGAAGAGCTTTTGCGGCGACCTGTGCCGTAGTTTTGATTTGCTGCTGTCATTTTTTTGCTCCGTGATTAAATATCTAAAACTTGTGGTTGTTGTGCGGCATGTTCATGTTGTGAACCTGCGTACACTTTTAATTTGCGGAACATTGCACGTCCTAATGGACCTTTTGGCAACATACCTTTAACCGCAATTTCAATCACTGCTTCTGGACGGCGAGCAATCATTTCTTTGAAAGTCGCTTGTTTGATACCGCCTACATAGCCAGTGTGCCAGTAGTAAATTTTATCGTCTTCTTTACGACCTGTTACGGCTACTTTCTCTGCATTGATTACCACGATATAATCGCCAGTATCAACGTGTGGAGTGTATTCCGCTTTATGTTTACCACGAAGGCGACGAGCTAATTCAGTGGCTAAACGACCTAACGTTTTACCTGTCGCATCTACTACATACCAGTCACGCTTAACTGTTTCTGGTTTTGCTACAAAAGTTTTCATTAATTAAATTACCAATATTAAATATTAATACCCAGTGTCAATCATTAAGATAAACACAACCATTGATCTCAATCATCACCCCTTCGAGTGCGATCTCGACAAATAATGTGCGGTGGGAAAACCGCAACATTCACAGGGTCGTGCGATTATACAAGGTTTGATAGAAAAAAACCAGTAATTAGTGAAAAAATAAACAAAATTTAACCGCACTTTTATATCAAAAAACTAAAATCATACAAGACAAAAGTAAATTTTAACGCTATGATAAGACAATAGTTTTACATCATACATTAATAATTAACTTAAGGGGGCATTATGCAAAACATTCAGAACTGGTCAAATGAAATGTGGTTAATTGCTGGAATAGGACTCTTTGTTGGGTTTATTTTAGCTTATTTATTCATTAGTTTGACCAAAGGATCGGTAAAAAAACAAACTGAAACCGCAAAAGAGCTAACTCAAGCCAAACAAGAATTGGAATCCCAAAAACAATTATTAGAGAAACATTTTGCAGAAAGTGCTGACTTATTTAAAACACTGGCACAAGATTATCAGAAAATCTACCGTCATCTTGCCAAATCTTCTGAACAACTTTTGCCTGATGCCAATAATAAAAGTTTATTTCTACAAAGTTTTATGAATTCAGAAAAATCTACAGCCATTACGCCAGAAAATCCACCAAAAGATTATAAAGAAGGTTCTTCTGGGTTGTTAAAGAATTAATATATTTGGGCGAATTCAAAATAATTCGCCCTTATTATTTTTGATTATACAAATAAGTGATGATACCGTTCCAACTCGGCTTTAGTTAACGAAAAAACCCCTAATCCCCCATTTTTAAATTCAATCCAATTAAACGGTACTTGTGGAAAACGAGCTTGCAAATGAATCATTGAATTTCCTACTTCACAAATTAACACACCATTTTCTTTTAGATATTTTGGTGACTCTGCTAAAATTTTTATCACCAAATCCAAACCGTCATCGCCTGCCGCTAGTGCCAATTCAGGT
This sequence comes from Lonepinella sp. MS14435, assembly GCF_042485795.1. GTDB lineage: Bacteria > Pseudomonadota > Gammaproteobacteria > Enterobacterales > Pasteurellaceae > Lonepinella. The sequence goes on along the minus strand of NZ_CP169368.1, from coordinate 1,342,902 downwards.
TCATGGGAAAATTCTTCGGGCATACTGTCCATATCTTCTTGATCCACATAAGGCGGATTGGTCACGATTAAATCATATTGATCCTGCGGTAACTGCTCAAATAAATCCGATTGAATCGGGATCACTCGCTCGCTCAAACCGTGACGTTCAATATTATATTCCGCCACATCCAAAGCATCACGGCTTAAGTCCACTGCATCGACTTCTGCATCAGGAAAACGCTCTGCACAAGCAATCGCAATACAACCACTACCTGTACACATATCTATGATTCTGGTTGGCTCTTGCTCAATAAACTCTGCAAAACCATTTTGAATTAACTCGCCAATCGGTGAACGTGGAATCAATACTCTCTCATCTACATAAAATGGCAAACCACAAAACCATGAAGTATTAACTAAGTAAGGGGCTGGAATCCGTTTTTCCACGCGTTCTGTGACTAATGCAATAATCTGCTCTCTTTCCTGTTGGGTTAAACGACTATCATATAAATCTGTCGGCACATCTAATGGCAAATTCAAGCTAGTTAATACCAATAATGACGCTTCGTCCCACGCATTATCCATACCATGTCCATAAAAAAGTGGTTCACTATTAAAGGTGCTATATGCCCAACGTAAATAATCTTTAATGGTGTGCAAATCATTCGATAAATTCTGTTCAGAAAACGCCATTTTTATTGTTCCTATTTGGTAAAACAAAGTTTTTCCGTTAGTATATAGAAATTATTGAATTTTGTCCCGACTCTATTAATTTTAGGATAACTAAGTATGTCAGAAACTGACGAGAAATTACTCTTTTTGCAAGAAACAAAAGGTATCAAGCCACTCAAACAAGATACTTATGTTCCGTCACAAAAACTGAATAAATTTAAACTCAAACAAAAAGCGAAATTGAAAGATAATCGAGAAAAGCAAGATACCTTATTTTACTTTTCCGATCAGTATGAGCCGTTATTAAACGAAGAAAGTGCGGTGAAATATTTACGAGAAAATGAAGATAGCTATTTGTTAAAACAACTTCGCCGTGGCGATTTTTCCCCAGAAATTTTTTTAGATCTGCACGGTTTAACCCGTGAACAAGCTAAATTAGAATTAGCGAGTCTAATTCAAGCCTGCGAAAACGATAATATTTTTTGTGCTAGTATTATGACTGGCTACGGCACATTTACCCTGAAAAAGCAAATCCCCCGTTGGCTTGTGCAACATCCCAAAGTACGAGCATTACATCAAGCCCCTAGAGAATGGGGCGGTGATGCAGCTATTTTGGTGTTGGTGGATGTGTAAAAAGCTCAAGGCAACCCTTGAGCTTATCAAAACCAATATCACAATTAGAAAGTTGATGTATCCTGAAACAATCCGACTTTCAAATCTGTTGCCGTATAAATCACACGACCGTCAACCAACACTTCACCATCAGCCACACCCATAATTAATTTACGATTAATCACACGTTTGAAATGGATTTTGTAAGTCACTTTTTTATTGGTGGGTAACACTTGACCAGTGAATTTCACTTCACCAACACCTAAAGCACGACCTTTGCCCTCGCCACCGATCCAACCAAGATAAAAACCAACTAATTGCCACATCGCATCTAAGCCTAAACAGCCTGGCATCACTGGATCGCCGATAAAATGGCAACCAAAGAAAAATAAATCTGGCTTAATGTCCAATTCGGCTTCCACATAACCTTTGCCAAATAAGCCGCCAGTTTCGTTCATTTCAATCACACGATCCATCATCAACATAATTGGGGCTGGAAGTTGTGGACCTTTTTTGCCAAATAATTCACCACGCCCAGAGGCTAATAAATCTTCATAATTATAAGAATTTTTTCTTTCTGGAATTGTTTCTGGTGTACAGGTGTTAGTCATTTTTTTCTCTTTAAAAGTAAATCATAGGATATTTTTCAGTAAACTTACTGAATAAACTTACTGAATTAACACTATATTAACAGAGTTTAATTTAAAAAGATATAGCTAACACTTGTTCGCTAAACAGTTCCGAGCAGTTATTTTTTAGCAAACCATTTTAACCAAAATGGCATCGCATGGTGCAGTTCTGCATACTGTTCAATACGTTTAGAAATTAACTGTGCAATAGTCATTTTTTCTTCTTTTTCTGCTTGTTCATCTACCACTAAAGGACGATCAAATAAAATCTCACAAGCCTCAAACACATCATTCACAGTCCAAATGAAAAATTGATTATTTTTCACCGCACTTACCACATCATCTGTCAAAGAAAGCTGATATAAACAGGATTCTGGAATAATCACGCCCTGCTTTCCAGTTAATCCCCTGCCCTGACAAATAGTAAAAAAGCCTTCAATTTTATCATTCACACCACCGACCGAATGCACCAAACCAAATTGATCGATTGCACCCGTCACCGCAATAGATTGCGGAATAGGTAAATCCGACAAGGCACTGACTAACACTAAGAATGCAGATAAAGAAGCACTGTCCCCCTCAATTTCACCGTAAGATTGTTCAAACACCAATGATGCGGAAAATGGTAATTGAGATGGCATATCTAAAATATTGGCTAAACAATTTTCCGCAATCATCATACCTTTACCATGAACATTGCCAGCCAGCTCATTTTTTCTTTCAATATCAGTTACTTCACCATCACCAAATTGCACAATGCAACTAATCCGAGATGGTTCACCAAAAGACATCGGTGTCCCCGTAAATTCCACTACTGACAAACCATTAATTTGCCCGACTACTTCATTTTCAGTATCAATATATACTTGATGATAAAAAATATCCGCATAAGTTTGTTCACGAAGAAAACCTTGTTGAGCAGACTTTTGTTGAAAATATTGCTCAAAATCCACCGCACTTAGCACGTCTTTATTGCTGCTTAACTGACTTACTCCGCTTAAAATTTGGTTTAAAATCAACGGTGAACTATTGATTAACACTCGGCTTTCACTTTCCCTTACTAGCCATTGATATAATTTATCCAAACCGTCAGGGGTTAAACGAGAAAATTGTTGTTGTTCGGCAAAAGACAACACATATTGTTGCCATGCCTGTTGCTGTGGCTCTTTTTCCACGCTGACATAGCTTTCAATTTCGCTATAATCTGCAAGATGATAAAGATCTGGCTCGAGGTTATTCAAAGTAGCTAATTCTTCCCGATTTCCCAGTAAAATAACTTTTAAATGCAATGGATAACTTGGAATCTCGCACGGCAAGGCTTTAAACGGATGTGCCGAATACCAATCAAATTGTTTCGTCATCAGAATATGTTTTAATCGTTCCCAACAATCAAAATGATTTAACAACTGGCTAACGCTTAAAATTAACACACCATTATTAAGTTGATGCACCAAACCAGCGTTAAGCTGAATATCATGCGAGCTAGGATGAATCCGAATCGATCCGAACAAACTTGAATGATCAAAATAAAGAGCGGTGGCGATTGTTTTTTTACTAGCAAAATTATCTTGTGCTGATTGTGCTGGTTGAACGTTTACTTGAGCAAAAGAAAAACTATCCCCTTGTTCCACTTCATACTGAACACCCGATACTTGTAACGGTGCTTGTTGTGATTTTACCCACTTTTCCACCGCACTAGCGTATTCGCTTTGCTCGTCTGCTTTTAACACCAACAAACTGCGGTGTGAATTTTTCAAAAATTGCTCTATAGCCGAGCAAGCTCGCCATTGTAAATCTAAAAAATCGATCTTTTTATTTTCAGTAGGAAATACCGTCAAGTGCGGTTGCAATGTTGTCCAATCTAGTTTTTGTTCGGATAAAGCCACGTTTTTTTCTCTTCATAAAATTGAATGTTGAGCATTATCTCACATTTCATTAAAATTCAAAAAAATCTACTAGAAAAAAAACCTTAATCAGGGTATATTATTTTCAGTTACCACGTCACCAATGATAAAAAAGTAATGATAAAACAATGAAATATCAAAAACTCGAAAATCAAGAAACACACTGGAAATGGCTTTATCTCACTAAAAAACACCGTGAAGGGGAAAATATTACCCGTTATCAGGAAAAAAGTTTAGCGGAAGATAAGGTCAAAGCCCTTATTGCTTGCAAAAACCAACCTGAGCAAATCACCGCTTGGATAGCTGATCATTTATCCGAGGCATTGGTAATTAAACTCGATCAAGCCATTCGAGCCAGACGTAAACGCTTTTTCAACGCTGAAAAACAACATACTAAAAAGAAATCCATTGATTTGGAATATGCGGTATGGCAACGTTTATCAAAATATTCTCGCAAACTAGGTATGACCTTATCACAAACTATTACCTATATGATTGATGAGCGTGAAAGCAAAGCCCAGTATGAAAACAAAATGTCCGTTATGAAAGCTAGCTTAAAGGATTTACTCAAATAAAGGCGAGCATCAAACTCGCCTTAAGTTGATATTGAATGATTATTTTGTTTTGATACTTTGATAAATATAATAGCTATTTACACAAGCTACAAAAATATTCAATCCTGTCACTGGAAATGAACTAATCAGCAAACCATAAATAATAAAACATATCGCTCCGATTAAATTAACCAAGCGTAATTTCACAATATCTTTTAATAAAAAAGATCCCGACACCAAAATCATGGCTACATAACCTAATATTTCAATGTAATTCATCACGTATTTTCCCCTCTTATTATTATAGGGCGCTAGTCTAGCAAGGAATAAGAAATAACACAAAAGCGCAAAGGTTTGCGTGGGGAAAAATTTTAAACTCCCCGATGGTTAGATAAATATAGCCAGATTTAATTATTAAAACGGAGAATTTTTATACGCTTGATAGATCATATTTTGCACTAATTTTTTTCTTGTTTTCCCCACCTCATAAAGCGAAGCATAACGATCAAATAAATTTACACAGTATTGCACTTCGTCAATAATTTGTAATGCTTCTGTCCAATCTAAATTAGCCATATTAGCAAGAGATTGAATGGCTTTTAACGATGGATTTTTGCCAAAACCATTAAATGAAGTCATGTGTTCTCCATAAGGGCTTGGGCTAAAAGTCACATCATAAAAAGGCGATAATGTCCATTTTCCCTGATCGTCTAGCAAGAAAGACCAATTTTTGGAATGGTCGTCTTGATTGCACATAAATAAATTAAACATGGCTCGGCGAAATTGCATTTTCCCAGCATTGAGATCCTGACAAAGCCAGTTACTCACTTTGATTAAATCGGCATAATCTAAACTCGGTTCACGGAAATTAGCCTCAAGTAAACCACAAGCAGTAAGTGTATGTAGCCGTCCTAATTGATTACTATCGTTTTCTATACAATCAAAGCGTTTAATCGCCAACCAATGGCGTTCACCTGATTTTACTTTTAAACTCAATAAATTATGTTCAGGCACATCGATCCCTGCTTGTTCCGCTAAATCCAAATAAACCATTTCACACAAGCCTTCTTCATGTTTTAAAGCAAGATTGTTAGAGGTAAATTTCACTATCCATGCACTATCGCCTTGTTGGTATTGACTGCGACATTGTGACATTGAATTGGTTGGAAAATATACTTGAGCTTTTGGTCTTGCTCCACCAGAACTGCCCATTTGGGTAAGTGCGGTCAAAATATCTTCCGTTTGCCCATCAAAAATAGCTTGAGCTTCCATTCCTAATTGCGTTAACTCAATTAATTTCTGGTCTTGATCTGCAAAAGGAGAAATCGGTTGATAAGATAACGCTCCGATTGCCGTCTCACCAACATAGGCTAGACGATCTAAAGGTGAAAGGCTATGTAGCGAAATTTGATGTTGAATGAATACTCGATCCATTAACAACCGCCCCCAACCATCTGGCAAACTATCAGAAAAAACAGAATGTAAGCCTTCAAATAACCTTGGGGCAAGTTGTAATTCATCATTAAATTTCAATTTTAGCGGTGATAAATTACCATTTGGCAAAGTATTCAGATAATCTTCGTCATATTGAAAGAAAATGCCTTGAGCATTCTTGGCTAACTGCCCTACTTTGATTTTTTCACTGGTCGATAATGTTCGCCAGACATCTAAAAGATCATTTGTTTTCATCTTTTCCCCTTATTCATGGCTAACACTTGTTCAATCGTTTTCGGCATAGGTTCTGTTGAACGTTTAGTTAGTTCATGTAATGCGGTTAAATCATCTAAAATTTGCCAAAGTTGCAATAATTGACGAAAAGAAATTTGCCCAGTGGTTTCAAATTTCTTAATGGTTGAGGCTGGCACAAGACTGACGTTAGCCAGTTGCTCTCTTGAAAAACCTTTGCTTTTGCGTTTTTTACGCAAATAATCAGCAAAGGCTTGTTGAGTTTCGTTGGCTGAATAAAAAGGTAATAGCATAATCTTAAAATAGATACAATAATAGCTAAATTATAACATATTTTCCTATTTTGGCTACTATTATGTCCATTTAAGATAAAATTTCTTGCACTCCACTATATGCTAAATAGCTCCCAAAGGCTAAGAAAATTACACCTGCAACATTATCAATATAACGGCTATATTGACTGTAAAAACGTTTTGCGAAAGGGCGAGAAAATAATAAGGATACAATATAAAAATACAAAAATGTTTCTACTACAATGATGATAAAGGCGGTGAACATTTGCCATATTTCGTGCATATTCACCAATACTAACGACATTACACTGCTGAAATAGATCACGACTTTAGCATTGGATAAATTAACCCATAAGCCTTTCATGATTTCTGCTTTAATAGTGGTTTCTTGATTAAAATCCTGTTCTGTTAATTCAGTAAAGACTGTATTTTCACGCACTTTCACCATTTTTAAACCGAGATAACATAAATAACTCCCCCCTAATAACATAATGACACCATGCAAAACTGGTAGGGTTTTAAATAAAATTGCTAAACCTAATATGGCAGCAGCTGCCCATATTGCCACGCCAATAGTAATACCTAAAATACCACAAACCGTATTTCGTCTTGAATTACTCGCCGCCATTCGACTAACATAGAAAAAATCAGGACCAGGGCTTAATAAACCAAAAAAATGAACAACGATTAAATTAAGCATAATTACAACACCACTATAGAGAAAATAAAATGATAAACCACAATGGCATATAATGCAGCTAATACATCATCCACCATAATACCAAAACCATTTTCTAATTTTTTATCAAAATATCTAATCGGAAAGGGTTTCCAAATATCAAATAAACGAAATAACCCAAATACCAACGCATTACCCAAAATCAAATGTTCCGCCAGAAAGCCAGCCATGCCGATTTGTACAAGCCAAATGCCGACAAATTCATCCCATACGATTGAACCATGATCGTGTACCCCCATATCATCAGCGGTTTTTTGACATAAATAACACCCTAAGACAAAACAAACTGCGGTGAAAATTATAAATATTTTTAGAGATATTATGCTCATCAGTAATATGCCAATGATTAAACCTGCCAAACTTCCCCAAGTACCAGGAGCTGGATAAATTAGACCTGAACCCAGACCAGTCGCAAGCAAATGTACTGGATTTGTTAAAGAAATGCGTTTTAATGGGGAAGCTATGTCTGTCATATTATTTAAAATGTTCAAAACTGGAGATATGTAAATCTACCATTTTTCCTTGCCGTTGGTAAATAATATTTTCTGTAGGATTCTTTTCTACAATACGACCAATACAAGTATAAGGTACATTTAATGGTGCTAAATATCGTTCTAAGAAGGCTTTTTGATGATCGGGAACCGTAAAACATAATTCATAATCTTCGCCACCTTGCAGGGCTAATAGCTCTGCTTGCTCACGTCCATATAAATTAATTAAAGATCGCGAGCAAGGTAAATGATCTACGTTTAGCACTGCACTTACACCGCTGTGTTGTAAAATATGTCCAAGATCGCCCACTAATCCGTCAGACAGATCTAAGGCACAACAAGATAATTGATATCGGCTCAAGGTTAAACCAAGGGATATTCTCGGTATGGGGTGAAGATTGCGTTGAATTAGAAATTCTTCGTCTAAATTCACCGCACTTTTTTTGCTTTGATACAAATCAGAAATTAAATGAAAGCCTGCCAAACCATCTCCAAGCGTCCCTGAAACATAGATCCAATCCCCTACTTTAGCTTGATCACGGCGAAGGACAGTATTTTTATCGCAAAATCCTTGAGCTGTAATGGTGATAGACGGTACTGCTCCACTTGTAGTGTCACCTCCAATTAACGCTACATTATACTCATTAAGAATTTTAAACATTCCTTGGCTAAAGGCTTGCAACCAACTTTCATTAACCTTAGGTAAGGTTAATGCCAGAGAAACCCATGCAGGTTCAGCCCCCATTGAAGCAAGATCGCTTAAATTTGTAGCAATAGCCTTATAACCTAAATCTCGGGGATTTATATTCGGATAGAAATGTGAATTTTCTACCATGGTGTCAGTAGTAATAGCAAGAAATTTGTTGTGCGGAACAGATGTCAATGCACAGTCATCACCAATGGCTAACGCTACATCAGGACGATGAACAGATTGTTGGGTAAAAAAGGTGTTGATAAGATCAAATTCGGTTATTGGCATAATTTGCCCTTTCAGGACTTCGCTCTGCTCCCCCTCAAGTAGGAGGAGCAAAAAGGTTTGGTATTTAAGTTATTTACGCCCTAAAGAGGGGGCAATTTTGTCTAATACACCATTGACATATTTATGACTATCATCTGCCCCAAAGGTTTTTGCCACTTCAATCGCTTCGTTAATCACGACTTTATAAGGGACATCAAGCTCATATTTCAATTCATAAGTAGCTAAACGCAGAATAGATTTTTCAATCGGGGTTAATTCTTCCGAAGTGCGGTCTAAAAAGGGGGATAATGTGCTATCTATTGCGTCTAAATTATTCACTGTTTGACGGAATAATTGACGAAAATATGCCACATCAACACCCTTTAAATCTTGCTCAGTTACAAATGCCAACTCTACTTCGGCTACATCATTTTGTGAAATATACCAAGAATACAAGGCTTGTACAGCACATTCTCTAGCACGACGACGAGCCGATGGCTTTTTAACTTGTTCAGTCATTACTATGCCTTAGTTAGTTAATTTGATTTAATAAATTAATCATCTCAAGTGCCACTAACGCTGCTTCTGCACCTTTATTACCAGCTTTGGTGCCAGCCCGTTCAATGGCTTGTTCAATATTTTCAGTGGTTAATACCCCAAATGCGACTGGAATATCGGCATCTAAAGAAACATGACCAATCCCACTACTTGCTTCGCCTGCCACATATTCAAAATGAGCTGTACCACCACGAATAACAGTACCAAGAGCGACAATACCATCATATTTTTTGCTATCTGCTAAACGGCGAACCGCTAAAGGTAATTCATAAGCACCTGGCACTTTAACCAAGGTAATATTTTCATCTTTCACCTGACCAACACGTTTTAACGCATCAATCGCACCATCTACTAAGCTATCATTAATAAAATGATTAAAACGAGCTACTACCACCGCAATTTTGGCATTTGGTGCAACTAATAAGCCTTCTAATACTTGCATTTTGTTTCCTTTATAAATAAATACTAATTGACGGCTGATTCTAGCACATAATTAGCTAATTGATAACAAAAAAGGAAACCTATTCGGTTTCCTTATGGTTAAATTCTTAATGAATGAATTATTTAGTTACAGCATCTTTTACTTCTGCTGCTTTTTCAGATACTGCATCAGCCGCTGCCGCTGCTTTTTCTTTAGCTGCATCTTTCATTTCTGTCATTTTATCAGAAGCTGAATCTTTCATCTCTGCCATTTTGTCAGATGCTGAATCTTTCATCTCTGCCATTTTGTCAGATGCTGAATCTTTCATCTCTGCCATTTTGTCAGATGCTGAATCTTTCATCTCTGCCATTTTGTCAGAAGCTGAATCTTTCATTTCTGTCATTTTGTCAGATGCTGAATCTTTCATTTCTGTCATTTTGTCAGATGCTGCATCTTTCATTTCGACCATTTTATCTTTAGCTTCAGCTGCTTTTTCTACCACAGCATCTTTAACATCTTTTGCTGCTTCAACAGTCGCATCTTTTGCTTCAACAACGCTAGCTTTTGCGTCCTCTACTTTTGCAGATACTTGATCTTTTGACGCTTGATCACAAGCTGCTAATGCAAATACTGAACTTAATACTAATGTTGCTAATAATGATTTTTTCATTGTTGTTTCCCTGAAATAAAATGAATATTTAAGTAATATCAATATCGGTCTTGCCGATAGTTGCGTATTTTGAACAATTTTATCGTAAAATGCAAAATTTTTTACAATTAATTTAATATGTTCAAACCACATACTGTTATTTTGACTAAAAAAATAGAGAAAAGTTCCTTTTGCTCTATTTTTTATAAATCAACTTATTCTTCAATAGCACGCAGTAATTCGTTGATCCCAACTTTGCCTAAGGTTTTAGCATCTACTTTTTTCACGATTACTGCACAATAAAGACTATATTTCCCACATTTTGACGGCAGACTACCTGAAACTACCACCGAACCTGCTGGTACACGACCGTAGTGAATTTCACCTGTTTCACGATCATAAATACGAGTTGATTGCCCAATGAATACGCCCATTGAAATCACACAACCATCTTCTACAATAACCCCTTCTACCACTTCAGAACGAGCACCAATAAAACAGTTATCGCCAATAATAGTTGGGTTAGCTTGTAATGGTTCTAACACACCACCGATACCAACACCACCAGAAAGATGAACATTTTTACCAATTTGAGCACATGATCCTACAGTTGCCCAAGTATCAACCATGGTACCTTCGCCCACATACGCACCGATGTTTACATAAGACGGCATCAACACGCAGTTTTTCGAAATATACGCCCCTTTACGCACAGTGGCAGATGGCACTACACGGAAACCTTCTTGAACAAAACGTTCTTGCGTATAATCGGCAAATTTTAATGCCACTTTGTCATAATATTTAGTTTCTGCACCATCAATAATTTGATTATCATTAATACGAAATGAAAGCAATACGGCTTTTTTTAACCATTGATGAGTTACCCATTCACCGTTAATTTTCTCCGCTACACGATAAGTGCCGTTATCTAAACCGTTAATAACTGCTTCAATCGCCTCACGAGTTGCTGTATCAACAGTTTTAGGTGTAATATCCGCACGTTTTTCAAAAGCGGCTTCAATAATTGTTTGTAAATTTGACATAATTTCCTTTCTTGTTTTGTCTATAAAATAATTGAATAGTTTTACCACAATTTTAGGCAAAATTCACCTTTAATAAATGATTAACGATATTTTTTTCCATCATCGCCATCTTGTTCAGTTTTAAAACGGCGATGTAGCCACATATATTGTTTAATATCCATTAAAATTTCTTGCTCCACGATTTTATTCATACGAATAGCAATTTCGCGTTCATCGGATAAATCGGTAAAATCTACTGGTGGTGAAATGGTCAGGGTATAACCACTATTATCTTTATTACGCAATGGAGCAAAAGGAATGACTTTACTGTTAGGTGAAGATTTTAATAAATAATAAGACCCTGTTGTTGTTGCGGCATCTTGCACCGCAAAAAAGGGAATAAACACCGCACTTTTACGTCCATAATCATGATCTGGAGCATACCAAATCATCTCTCCTTGACGCAACGCCTTAATCATACCACGCAAATTTTTACGATCCAATAAATCCTTATTTGAACGCATTCGCCCCCAAGTCTGTAACCAATTCATGATAGGATTATCATTAGGACGATAAACACCAATACCAGGGTGATGTAAACCAATAATTCTGGCTCCTAATTCAAGAGTAAGAAAATGTACACCAACCAAAATAATACCATCTTTGGCACATTTTTTAAGATATTCAACACCTTCCGCTTTAGACCATTTTTTAATACGGCGGTCTGACCAAAACCATGCCATACCTGTTTCAATAACTGCCATACCCACATTTTGCATATTTGCTTGCAGAATTTCTGATCGTTCCTGAACCGACATGTCTGGAAAAGCTAATTCTAAATTGCGTTGAGCAATTTTTGCTCGCCGTTTACCTACTTTCAGCTTACTAAATAATAAACCTAATCCTTTCCCAATTTTCAATAAAATTGGATAAGGTAAACACAGAATTAACCAATATAACCCTAATCCCAACCAAAAGCCCCAATACTTAGGGTGCAAAAATGCTTTTTGGAATTGTGGAAGATGATTTTGAGACATAATTTGACCCCGAAGAAATAAACTCCATATAGTTTAACTGAATTTAACAGAAATTTTAAGCCAAACTCTTTTTTGCTGTGGTAAAATCAGCAAAATATTTTTATTTTCTAAGATTAGGACATATTTTATGAATCAATTCTCTGCACAATTTCCAAATGCTAAAGTATTAGTTCTTGGTGATGTGATGCTAGACCGTTACTGGTTTGGTGCGACCAATCGTATTTCTCCTGAAGCACCTGTCCCTGTGGTGCGAGTACAACAAAATGAAGAACGTGCTGGTGGTGCAGCCAATGTGGCAATGAATATTGCTTCACTGAATGTACCTACTCAATTACTCGGTTTAATCGGTAATGATGAAACGGGTTCAGCATTAACTCAATTATTAGAAAAACAAAAAATCTATTGTAATTTTGTTAAACTAGATACACACCCAACTATTACTAAACTACGTATTCTTTCTCGCCATCAACAATTATTACGCCTTGATTTTGAAGAAGATTTTCATCAAGCACCAACAGATGAATTACTTGATAAACTGAAAAGTGCGGTGAAAAATGTGGGAGCTTTAATTCTTTCGGACTATGGTAAAGGCACATTAGCTCAAGTGCAAAAAATGATTCAAATCGCACGTCAAGCTAATGTTCCTGTATTAATCGATCCAAAAGGAACAGATTTTGAACGCTATCGTGGTGCAACTTTATTAACGCCAAATATGTCTGAGTTTGAAGCTGTGGTCGGAAAATGTGAGAACGAAGAAGATATTATTGAAAAAGGGCTAAAACTTATTTCTGATATTAATTTAACCGCACTTTTAGTCACCCGTTCCGAAAAAGGTATGACTTTATTACGTCCAAATCAACCAGTCTATCACTTGCCAACGGTTGCCAAAGAAGTGTTTGATGTTACTGGTGCTGGTGATACGGTGATCAGTGTTCTTGCCACAGCCCTTGCTGATGGACGTTCATTTGAAGAATCTTGCTATTTAGCTAACGTGGCAGCAGGTATAGTGGTTGGAAAATTAGGTACATCTACCGTTTCTACCGTAGAATTAGAAAACGCTATTCACGGACGGACTTCCACAGGCTTTGGCATTATGAGTGAAAGCGAATTAAAAACCGCAGTACAATTAGCCAAAAATCGGGGCGAAAAAATCGTGATGACCAATGGTTGCTTTGATATTTTACACCCTGGACACGTTTCTTACCTAGAAAACGCTCGCAAACTTGGTGATCGTTTGATTGTGGCAGTCAATACGGATAATTCCGTCAAACGCTTAAAAGGTGACACTCGACCGATTAACGATCTTGCTAGCCGTATGGCGGTGTTAGCTGGATTAGCTTCAGTTGACTGGCTCGTTGCTTTTGACGAAGATACCCCACAACGTTTAATTAGTGAAATCTTGCCTGATTTGCTGGTCAAGGGCGGTGATTATCAACCTGAAGACATCGCTGGATCAAAAGAAGTATGGGCAAACGGCGGTGATGTACAAGTTCTCAATTTCGAAAACGGCTGCTCCACCAGTAATGTTATCAAAAAGATCCGTGAATTAAAGGATTAATCGCAGAGATATTAAGCAATCAAATAGTGCGGTGAAAAAAGAACTTGTTTTTGTAAAAATCTTTTTATATTATAACCGCACTTTTGAGAACAATCTTATCTCTCTCAATTTCCGAATGCGACTATAGCTCAGTTGGTTAGAGCACCACCTTGACATGGTGGGGGTCACTGGTTCGAGTCCAGCTAGTCGCACCACTAACAAAAAAACCTAGACATTCGTTCTAGGTTTTTTTACAACTTTATTAATGCTTAATCAGGGTGACGTACTGAAACTTCTTTTAATAAAGTTTGTAATTCACCAGATTGGTACATTTCTAACACAATATCACATCCACCAATTAACTCACCTTCAACCCATAGTTGGGGGAATGTTGGCCAATTAGCATATTTAGGCAATTCTGCACGGACATCTGCGTGTTGTAAAATATCCACATAGCCAAAAGGTACCTGACAATTAATTAATGCTTCTACTGCACGGGCTGAAAATCCACAAGAAGGTAATTTTGGTGAACCTTTCATGTAAATTAAAATTGGGTTTTCAGCAATTTGTTTCTTGATTTTATCTAAAGTTTCCATAGGATTTCCTTATTATAGTTTTACTGCTTATTTAATTTGATAGCTAAAAGTGCGGTCATTCTATCACAAGTTTTCGACCTTGTGTAATAACCAAGTAAATCTATCAATTATTATAAAATATTGTGTGGTTTACCAACTGCCCCCAGCACCACCGCCGTCAAAACCGCCACCACCGAAGCCACCACCAGAACCTCCGCCAAAGCCACCGCCGAAACCACCTCCGCTACCACGGCGACGACTATTTAAAACAGATGCTGCAATAATCGCTGCATTTTGTAAATTATGATTAGCAGTTGGGCTAATATACGGTTTTCTACGCCAACTTATTTCGCCAAATAACACAAATAGGATAAATATTACTACCATGATAAAAGGTGCGATTTGATCCATTAGATCCTCTTCTTCTACTTGAGCAGCATACTCACCTTTACTCGCAGCAATAATATGTTCTAAACCGTTATTGATACCCTGTGCATATTGACCCTGTTTAAAATAAGGCAAAATACCTTGTCGAATCAGTTGAGATAAAAAGGCATCTGTTAATACCCCTTGTAAACCTTGCCCTGTAGCAATAAATATTTTACGATCATTTTTTGCTACCAAAAACAATACACCATTATTTAACTGCTTACGACCAATCCCCCATTTATCACCTAATTCTGCTGTATATTGAGCAATTTCCTGTTCACCTGTAGTAGGAATAATAACTAACGCAATTTGTGAGCTAGTTTCTTTACCATATTGATAAAGTTTATTTTCAAAATACTGTTTTTCCTGTTCTGACAAAGTATTAGTGTAATCATTTACATAACGAAATGGATTTGGTACTGATGGAAATTCGGTAGATTTTGCCAGTAAACTGACAAAAATAAGGCTTAAAAAAACTATTGTTTTTAATAATTTAGTCATCAATTATCACCTCATTTGGTAATTCATTAATGTCATCTGGCTGATAAGGAAAATGAATTGCCAGCTCTTTACCTATTTTTTCAATCGCAGATAAAAGCCCGAGAGTATATTGCTTTTGTCCAAAATAGTTAATCATAGAGAGACATTGCTTTTGCCAAAACTCATCACCAACAAATTGATGAATACCTATATCACCAATAATTGAACATTGCTGATCTTTGTATGCAATATAAATCAATACTGCATTGCGAGCAGCGGTTTTGTGCATTTCTAGTTGATTGAAGATGGCTAAAGCCTGATCTAAATTTACTGTATTTTTGGGTAAATGACGTTCAATATACACTCGCAATTCTGCGGAGGTATTTTTTTCTAATTCAGCAATAGCACTTTCAATCTGTTTTTTATCAAAGGGGATTCGAGAAAATAAAGACATATTTTATATTCATTAGCACGAGTTGACGCACAATAAAATTATCAAAAAATGGTGCGTTTACACGCACCAACATTACTTAATTAAAATTTACTGTTGGAGCATTTTCTGCACCAGCGGTAGATTTAAAATACGGCTTATCTTTAAAACCAAAAATCATGGCAGCTAATTTGGTTGGGAATTGGCGTACTTTTTGATTATAAATTTTTGCTGCTGCATTAAAATCATTACGAGCTTTGTTAATTCGATTTTCAGTACCTTCTAACTGAGCTTGTAAATTCATAAAACCTTCGTGAGCTTTTAATTCTGGGTATTTTTCCACAGAAACAAGTAAACGAGATAATGCAGAAGTCACCGAATCTTGGCTTTGTTGGAACTGAGCTAAGTTTTCTTCGCTCATATTATTTGGATCAATTTTCACTTGAGTAGCTTTCGCTCGAGCTTCAATTACGCCAGTTAACGTTTCTTTTTCGAAATTTGCTTGACCTTTTACAGTATTGACCAAATTTGGGATCATATCTGCACGGCGTTGATATTGTGATTCTACATTTGCCCACACTGAATCAATTTCTTCTTCTGCTTTCACTAAGCCATTGTAACTTGACATTAGAGTGAACCCTGCGATTACTGCTACGAGGATAATTAGCAACCATTTTTTCATAATCATTCCTTATTTATGTAAAAAGACCTAAACTTAGTTTAGGTCTTTTAGTCGTTATTTCTATTTAGTAACTAGATAAATCTAAATTACATAGTAACTTGTTTGTTACCTTGAACTTGAACGTCAACACGACGGTCAGGTGCTAAACAAGCGATTAATGCTTTACGACCTTTAACTGCATCACAAGTGTTGCCAGTTACAGGGTTTGCTTCACCGTAACCAGTTGCAGTTACAGAACCAGCATTAACACCTTTAGAAACTAAGTAGTTAGCTACTGTTTCAGCACGACGTTGTGAAAGTTTTAAGTTTGAAGCATCTTTACCAATACGGTCAGCATAACCATTTACTTGTACTGCTGGGTTTGCTACTTGAGCGATTTCGCCATAGATACCGTCTAAAGTTGCAGCTGCTTCAGGTTTTAATGTAGATTTACCGAATGCGAAAGTTACATCACTGTTTAAAGTGAAAGTTTTGTTAACAACTTCAGGAGCTGCCATAGGAGCTGCACCTTGACCGAAACGGTAAGATAAACCAGCTGTTACACCGTGAATTTCTGGTGTGTAGTCTACACGTTCACCATCAACTTTTAATTTACCTACGTTGTTAATCCAGTTATATTCAACACGTAATGCCAATTCAGGGAGAATTGCATATTCAACACCAGCACCTAAAAGTAAAGAAGTTTTTAAGCTGTGAGCACGTACAGCATCATTAACATTATATTCTTTATAGTCTGAACGAATTAATGCTGCACCGACTTTACCGTAAACATCTAAGCCAGATAAAGCTGGTGTTAAGCCACCTAAATCATAGCTAGGTTTTAAGCTTAAATGAGCACCGTGGTTAGTATGTTTAAATGTTGTTTGACCATTCTCTTTAAATTTTACACGACCAAAGTCATCATAACCTAACTCAACGGCTAAACCAAGGTTATTTTGGTTAAGAATTTGGTAACCACCGAATACACCGTAAGCCACAGAATTTTTCTTAACACTTACACCCTCACCTAAATCAGAATAACCGTCATGGAATGACGCCCAACCTGCTTTGGCACCTACATAGAAAGTGTTTTGTTGTGGAGCTGCTTGAGCAACTGATGCTGCTGCTAAACTAGCGATAGCTAATGCGATAGCTGTTTTTTTCATTGTGATGATCCTCTTGTTTTAGTCATCTAATTTCAAAAATATCAGCTGGATTCAGCTGAATTCCGAGTACAAAAGATGTACTGTTTATTATCTCCACCATAATATTATGGTTTCGAATATACCTATTTTAGGGTTAACGAATTTGCCCTACTATCCTTTTGACAAATTCATCTGCCTTAATTCTCATTAAGACAAATCTTCAAAAGTATTAGTATTATCCAATGAGAAAATATAAAAATCAAATATTTTTTCGTAGAACTGCTTATTTACTAAGCAATCTCGCCTAAAATTGATTATTTTTTATTCAAAAAATAGCTGGTTCAACCTTAAAACAGATTCTATTATATAGATTCTTTCCTAAAATTTCAATCAATTAACTGCATTTTCTATTTCAGTCACCATCGCATCCATAGATTCCAAACCACCAAATGCCAAATACCAATTCGCTGCATTTAAATATACAATATGGTTATTTTGAGCCGCTTGGGTTTTGTTAATAATTGCATTATTCAATACTTGTTGAGCATTATTAACTTTATCTGTTACAGCTGCAGTACGATCAATAATTAATAAATATTCTGGATTTTTTTCTGCCACATATTCAAAACCAATGCTATTACCATGAATTGAGGCAGAAAGTGATTTATCAATAGGGGTAAAACCAAAGTTCTGATAAACCATGGCATAACGAGATTGTTCACCAAAAGCACTGATGCGACTTTCATTAACTAAAGCCAATAAAGCAGTTTTCCCCTTAGTTTTTTCTGCCAATGCAGACATACGCTTATCTAAAGCCTCTAATTTTTGTTTAGCTTGTTGTTCTTTATTAAAGATTTTACCAATAGCTAAAATATTAGATTGGAATGTTGGATAAAAATTAGCGAAATCATTTTCGAGCATAAATACTGGAGCAATGTCTTTTAAACGTTCTATGAGTTTTTTCTGACGTGGTGACGCAATAATTAAATCTGGATTTAACTCATTAATTTTTTCAAATGCAGGATCAGGGGATATTCCCATATCCGCATATTTATCATCTTTGAATTCTTCTAAATAAGCAGGTACTTTGCCTTTTACCGTACCCACAATAGTCGATTTTTCGCCCAATTCACGAATTATATCAAGAGCAGCAAAATCCAATACCACTACTTTATGTGGATTTTGTGGCACAATTTGTTTACCTGCGGCATTTTCCACTTCAATGTCTTTAGCGTTAGCAAACCCTACTAGATTGATAGCAACAAATAAGCCTAAAGCGAATTTCTTAAATGTGTGTTTCATAAAGTTTTCCTTTTTGAATTGTTAATATATAAATCTTACCTAAAATAAACTGCAATTTTTTGCTGTTGAATATGCTCTATATTAATCGACATATCATAAATTTGCTCAAGCACTTCTGTTTGCATAATCTCATCTACAGAACCTTGTCGCACTAATTGCCCATTTTTCATCGCAATAATATAATCGGAATAACAAGACGCAAAATTAATATCATGGATCACGATCACGACTGTTTTTTGCAGATCATTCACCAATTTTCTCAACACTTGCATAATTTGTACTGAATGCTTCATATCCAAATTATTCAGTGGTTCATCTAGCAAAATATAATCAGTATCTTGTGCTAAAATCATGGCAATATAAGCTCGTTGCCGTTGCCCTCCACTGAGTTCATCAATATATTGATGGCGAATATCAGCCAAATTCATATAACCAATGGCATTATCAATAAAAGTGCGGTCATTTTTAGTTAAGTTTCCTTTGCTATAAGGAAAACGTCCAAACGCCACCAATTCCTCCACTGTTAACCGCAAATTAATATGATTCGATTGCTTTAATATAGAAAGCTGTTTAGCAATTTCATTACTTTTTTGTTGGCTCAGTGGCACATTATTTAACCACACTTCGCCTTGCTCAGGTGACAATAGACGGCTCATAATAGCTAATACGGTACTTTTACCTGCTCCATTCGGTCCAATAAAAGAGGTGATTTTACCCTGTGGAATACTCACTGAAACGTTGTCCACTACTTTTTTATCACCATAACTTTTACTGATATTTTGAATTTTAATTGTCATAAACTACTACCATTTTTTCTGTGTTCGTAACAGCAAATAAATAAAATATACCCCACCGATAAAATTAATAATAATGCTTAATGTGGTATTAAAGGTAAACACTTGCGATACTAATAATTGCCCTATAATTAGGGTCACTATTGCCATTAAAATGGCTGTCGGAATCAAAATCTTATGTTTAAAGGTCGGCATAAACTCAAAAGTTACATTCATTACCAACAAACCCAAAAAGGTCAAAGGTCCAACTAATGCGGTAGAAACCGAAGTCAAAACTGCCACAATAATTAGCAAATGACGAATGATCTTTTGATACGGCACACCTAAATTAATTGCCTGCTCACGCCCCAATGCCAACACATCAAAATAACGCCAATAGCGGATACTGATAGCAATCGTCAGCAATAAAATTCCCATCGCCAACCATAAAATATCCAAATTCATCCGATTAAAACTGGCAAAACCAATATCCTGTGCAATTTGAAATTCATTTGGATCAATTAATACTTCCATAAAGGTGGTTAAACTTTGGAAAAACGTCCCGAAGACAATACCGACCAACAATAAAAAAAACAGATTTTGTTGCTCTTGCTTAAATAAAAAATGATAAAGCAATAAAGCGAACAGAATCATAATTGCCGTTGAACCCAGAAATAACACAATAGGATCGACTGACAATAAGGTGGTTGAACCAAATAAAAAAATAATTAGGGTTTGAATTAATAAATAAAGTGAATCTAATCCTAATACACTTGGCGTTAGAATACGATTATTTACCACTACTTGAAAAATCATGGTTGCTACTGCAATCGCAGTTCCCGTTAAAGTAATGGCTAATATGCTTAAAGCTCTATGATGTAGGGCGTATTCCCAACGGTTTGGCAAATTATAACCAAGATAAGCACATACGGCTAAAATGCTTAAAACTAACAATAGGATTAATTTTTGACGATAAATTACTTTCATCTTTTATAAGTTAACCCTGTTGATAACGTTTAAATAATAAAATTAAGAACATCGCACTGCCAAATACACCTACTACAGCATTAATCGAAATTTCATAAGGATAAATCACAATACGCCCTAAAATATCACAGAACAGTACAAATACCGCACCAAGCAAGGCGGTATGTGACAGAATTTTTTTCAGATTATCACCTAAATAAAGGGTAACTAAATTCGGTACGATTAAACCTAAAAAGGGAATCACGCCGACCGATACAATAATAATTGAAGAAACGGTCGCCACAATGGCTAATCCTAAATACAGAACCTGTTGATAATTTAACCCGAGATTTGTGGCAAATTCTTCCCCCATTCCTACAATGGAAAAACGGTTAGCAAACAAATAAGCTATAATTAACGCAGGTAAACTAAAATAAAGGATTTCATAACGCCCTGCCATCACTAAAGAAAAGTCCCCTTGTAACCAACCTGCCAAGTTTTGCAAAAGATCTTCTTTATAGGCAATAAAAGCGGTAATTGAACTGATAATATTACCAAACATAATCCCCACTAAGGGAACAAAAATGCTATCTTTAAATTTTAGACGGGATAAAATCGTCATAAATAACAACGTCCCTAAGAAAGATACGGCAATGGCAATACTGGTTTTAACTAGCATTGAGGCAGACGGAAACAGTAAAATAGCAATTAAAATACCTAATCTTGCACTGTCCATTGTGCCAGCAGTAGTGGGTGAAACAAAACGGTTACGACTTAATTGCTGCATGACTAAGCCACAAATACTTAAAGCGGCTCCAGCAATTAAAATACTGACTAAACGTGGTACACGACTAATCAAAAAAATTTCCCATTGCTCACCGTCAAAGGCTAATAAACCAGCAAGATTGACCGTACTAACGCCGATAAAAAGCGATAATACAGAAAGCAAAATAACCAGTAAAAATAAGTAACGGCGTTTAATCAAGTTATATCCCAGCCAGAACATAAACAAATGAGAATTATTATTTTTAAGAGTAGCATAGAAAACGCGTTTTTTCAAAATAAAAGTGCGGTGCAAATTCTTTTAAAATTGATTTGCACCGCACTTCTGCATGAACCTTAAAATTTAAGAAATCTTTCTGCTGATTTAGCTTTTACTAAGAAATTTTTACGCTCTCTATCTGCCATTCCAGAGTTAGTACCAGGTAATTTTATCGTCATCGGGTTTACTGCTCGACCATTGATATGGAATTCATAATGTAAATGCGCTCCTGTAGAAATACCCGTATTACCTGTTAAAGCAATACGCTCACCACGTTTCAACGATTGTCCTGCTTTCACCAATGGTTTACTTAAGTGCATATAAATCGTTTGATATTCACGGCTATGGCGAACCACAATATAACGCCCTGCCCCACCCGCTTGATAAGCCACTTTTTCTACAATACCATCAGCAGGCAAAATTACTGGTGTTCCCACAGGTACTGCAAAATCTACCCCTTTATGTGGGCGAACTCGTCCAGTGACTGGATGGCGGCGAGCTGGGTTAAACGGCGATGAAATACGAGCCTGACGCTGTAATGGTGTACGTGCAAAACCCTTGCCAATGGTTTCTCCCTGACGATTGTAATAACGTCCGTTATCTGCTTGAATGGCATAATAACTTGCCCCACTGTGAGTAATATGAATAGCATCCACATTCCCTTGACCCGTTAGTTTATTATCTAAATATTCACGAGTCACCAACACGGCAAAATTATCCCCTTTAGATAATTTTGCTATATTTACTTGCCATTGAAGTGCGGTACTTAATTGATTAATTTGACGATTATTCAAGCCTAAATTACGTAAACTCGCACGTAATGAGCTTTCGATTTTACCTTTCAGAACATCTTTCTTCCAAATACTTTTCTTCTCAATAATTTGACGAGCGAATTTGCCAGCATCTTTCAATTCATAAATTCGTTCTTCTTTTTCAGAAACTAGCCAGTTTAAATATTCCAGTTCATTTTCATTATTTAAAATCCAATAGAATTGTTGACCCGCTTTTAGATTTTTTAATTCAGGATAACTAGCAATCAACTTTTTACTGGTTTCATCCTCTAACCCTGACATCTCTAACACGTCTTTTAATTTATCACCACGCACCACCGTATAAGAAAACTGATCAGTAATACGTTTTGCCTGATCCATCGCATCTAACAAATCATCTAAGGCACTTTGAGCATCTTCTGGTAATTTGTCACTGAGATCCACCTCATCTACTTCATCATCTACAGCTAATAAATCATCATCATAAGAAGTTGCGTCTAATTGTGAGTTTGTATCGTGGTTGACGGTTGATAGTGCTTGCCCATCTTTTGATGTACTTGCTGATTCGGTTGGTGTTAATGCTTTATATTGATTATCAACAGATGTATCAACTGTTGCTAATGGTTTATTTTCAGCCGTATTTTTTAAAGTTAAAATTCCGCCCACTATCAGACAAAACAAAGCAAAAAAGAAAATCACTGCTTTAATACGTGACTTTCTTTTTCGTCTTTCTCGAGCTAACTTAATGTGCTGAACCACTATATGACTGTCCTAATAAAAACTTGTGTGCTTATGACAAGGAAAATTTTGAAAAATTCATTATATCATTATAAATGATGATTTTTATATTGTTCTAACAAACTTTTTTGTTGGGGAGGCATTTGTAAATAAAATCCTTGCTGTTGAATTTGCTCCATGACTTTTTGATTATCCAGCTGTACTAAAGACTTATTTCCCTTTAAATTAAACAACATAACAAAAATCGGCGTACCAAAAATTTGGCGTAATGTATCTGGCACCGCATCAAATTGATCTCGCTTTTCCACATACAGATACATTCCATCTTTTCGCTTGCTTTTATAAATGGCACACAGCATAACTATCCCCTAAAATTTAACGCTTGTGAGAATAACAGAAATCGTTAGAATGTACAGCAGAAAAGGAAAAATTATAAGGAAAAATAATGCAATTCCCGTTATTACAATCAGCTAAACTGATTAAACGCTATAAACGCTTTTTAACCGATATTGAATTGCCAAATGGCAAAATTATTACCATTCATTGTGCGAATACAGGTGCAATGACGGGTTGTGGCTCGCAAGGGGATATTATTTGGTATTCCGATTCTGGTAGCACAACGCGTAAATATCCCCATTCTTGGGAAATTACACAGTTAGCCAATGGTCAATTAGTGTGCATTAATACTCACCGCTCTAATCAGTTGGTATTTGAAGCATTACAAAATAAACAAATCAAAGAACTGGCTGAATACGATCAGATTTTCCCTGAAGTTAAATATGGTGAAGAAAATAGCCGTATTGATTTCCTACTTAAAGGCAACGGACTGCCCGATTGTTATGTGGAAGTGAAATCAATTACTTTGGTGAAAAATAATATTGGTATGTTCCCTGATGCGATCACTACACGAGGACAAAAACATTTACGAGAATTGCTCGCAATGAAAAAACAAGGACATCGTGCCGTAGTGTTATTTGCGGGGTTACATAATGGCTTTGATTGCTTTAAAATTGCTGAATATATTGATCCTGAATATGATCGTTTGTTAAAAGAAGTGCAAAAACAAGGGGTTGAATCCTACGCTTACGCTGGAGAATTTGAAATTTCACAAGAAATTCCCACCGCACTTTCACTCACTCACGCCGTTCCATGGGTAAAATAAATAAAAAATTGGATTTTTTGATAATTATTCTTATTTAATACTTGACAATATATTTGAGAATAGCTATCATTAGCACCATTCAAACAATAATAGATAATCACTCCATCATTTTACGCCACTCACCCCCACAAAGAGTGGCGTTTTTTTTTGCTTTTCGCGAGTTGTTCTCATAATAAACCCCGTAGCTCAAGTACGGGGAATTTTTTCGCCCTAATTTGAAGTATCCAACACGGCAAAAGATTTCACCAAATCATCAATCGCTTTCATTTGACTAACAAAGCCCTCTAAAACAGATAATGGTAAAGCTGAAGGACCATCACATTTGGCTTGATTTGGATTTGGGTGTGCTTCTAAGAATAAACCAGCGATGCCAATGGCTAAACCTGAACGAGCAAGTTCGGTCACTTGTTCACGGCGACCACCTGATGCGGCACCGAAAGGATCACGACATTGTAATGAATGGGTCACATCAAAAATTACAGGACTACCCTTTGATGCTTTTTTCATCACACCAAAACCTAGCATATCCACAACTAAATTATCGTAACCAAAGTTAGTCCCACGATCACATAAGATCACTTTGTCATTACCACATTCTTCGATTTTTTCTACAATATTTCCCATTTGCCCTGGGCTTAAAAATTGTGGTTTTTTCACATTAATCACCGATCCCGTACGAGCCATAGCTGCCACAAGATCAGTTTGACGAGCCAAAAATGCAGGTAATTGAATCACATCTACCACGTCAGCAACAGGTTGACATTGGTAAATCTCATGCACATCGGTAATGATTTTTACGCCAAATTGATCTTTTAATTCTTGGAATATTTTTAACCCTTCGTCCATTCCTGGTCCACGGTAAGAATGAATGGACGATCGATTAGCTTTATCAAAAGAGGCTTTAAATACATAAGGTACGCCTAATTTTTGTGTTACTTCTACATATTTCTCACACACTTGCATTGCCATATCACGGCTTTCTAACACATTCATTCCGCCGAATAATACAAATGGCTTATTGTTGGCTACTTCAATATCACCAATTTTTACAATTTTGTCCGTCATAATGTTTCCTTTTTAGTGTAATAAATCGTTATGCAATTCTTTTTCAATTTCAGGCAGTTGAGCCATTAGCATGAATGCCGTTGGATCATCGGGGCATTTTTCTACAAAATAATGCAAATCTTCCACAGCTGCATGATATGCCCCCATTTGGGCTAACACTAAACCACGATCTCGCCGTTCGTAAGGTTCAAATGCTTTATAAGGATAGTCATCATATTTATAGTTTAACAAACGGCTTTCAATATACTTCAATGCCGCATCATTATGTTCTTCCCGAATTAAACAGCTTTTTGCCAGTTGGGCAAAGCGTTCTCTCAATTCATGTGGTTTGGCAACAGCTAAGTCTTCTTGTGACATCGTTGCCCCAAAGCCAAACGCCCCTTCGTAGAGCTTTTGTAAATCCTGCTGATTTAAATATTTGCCGTCCCAAGGATCAATAAATGCCACTTCATTATCCACATCAGCACGCAAAATGAGCTGGGTTGGGAACATCACAGGATACAATGGTAACGCTAATTTATCCGCTAAATACAACAGAATACAACCTAGGCTGACTGGCATTCCACGGTGCGAACGTAGTACATAGCTTAAATACAGATTTTCCGCTTGAAAATAATGTTGTGGATCGCACTCAAAGCCCCAATCACCATACATTAATTGTAACAATTTATGGATTTTAACTCTCACATCATCATCCGCTGGAATAACCTTACGAGCTTTTCGCACCAATCCACCCATCAAAGAACGAATTGTACGTAAATCTTCTCCGTCATCTTCCGTGGTGATTAAATAGAAACTTTCCATTTCTAAGTAAAGAGATTGTTTGAGTAAATCTATTTTCATTTTAACCTTGCTAATGTAACTCGTTCATTACCACCATAATCCTTGACAGTTTGTACCGAGTGCCATAAATTTTTTGTCAAAAATGACCGCACTTTTTTACCCTGTTGCCAACCATGTTCTAACAAAAGCCAACCTTGTGGTTGTAAAAACTGCGGTGCTTTTTCAATAATTTTTTGTAAATCTGCATAACCTTGATCTTCTGCTATCAAAGCAGATAAAGGCTCAAAACGTACATCACCTTGCTGTAAATGTGGATCTTGCGGATCAATATAAGGCGGATTACTGACAATAATATCAAAGCATTCAGCAATATTTTGAAACCACGAGCTTTGTTGAAATTCTACATCAAGCAAATCATTTTGCTCTGCATTTTGTCGAGCTAATGCCACCGCACTAGCCACCAGATCCACACCTAAAATGCGATATTTTGCACCGCACTTTTTCAACTCATCAGCCAAAGCTAACGCAATCGCCCCCGTGCCTGTACCTAAATCTAAAATTGACACTTCGCCGTTTTGTTGTATTTTTTCTTTAGCGAGAATTAATGCGTGTTCCACCAACATTTCGGTATCGGGACGTGGAATTAAGGTATCAGGTGATACTTTTAGATTCAACGACCAAAATTCAGTTTCACCAAGCATGTAAGCGATTGGCTCGCCCTTGGCTCGGCGAGCTAAAAGTGCGGTTAATTTTTCGCAATTTTTTTCACTCAATTCCCGATCGTTAAATGCCATTAATTGCGATTTTGAGTAACCAGTAACAAATTGTAATAATAAATAACTATCCGTTTTGGCGTTTAAATATGGATCGTTGGTTAAATTTTCGGTTAAGTATTGTTTGGCATAAACGATCCATTGTGCGATATTCATTACGCCTGTTCCGACAACGCCGCCAACTGATCCGCTTGGTATTCGGTAATAATCGGTTGAATAAGTTCATCAATTTTGCCATTCATGACTTCATCAAGACGATACACGGTTAAATTAATACGGTGATCGGTCACTCGACCTTGTGGATAGTTGTAAGTACGAATTTTATCAGAACGATCCCCTGAGCCTAATAGATTACGGCGAGTATCTGCTTGTTCCGCAGCTTGACGTTCTTGCTCAGCTTGCACAATGCGAGAAGCTAATACTGACAAGGCTTTTGCTTTATTCTTATGTTGTGAACGTTCATCTTGACATTCTACCACAATACCCGTTGGAATATGGGTAATTCGTACCGCTGAATCGGTAGTGTTGACGTGCTGACCACCAGCCCCTGATGAACGATAAGTATCAATCCGTAAATCGGTTGGATTAATTTCTGGCAATTCGCTTTCAGGCAATTCTGGCATCACCGCTACTGTACAAGCTGAGGTATGAATCCGCCCCTGACTTTCGGTTTTTGGCACACGTTGTACGCGATGCCCACCCGATTCAAATTTCAACTGACCATACACACCATCGCCAGAAATTTTGACGATAATTTCTTTGTAGCCCCCTTGCTCACTTTCGTTGGCACTCAAGGTTTCTATACGCCAACGCTTACTTTCTGCATAACGGCTGTACATACGGAATAAATCCCCTGCGAAAATCCCCGCTTCATCGCCACCAGTACCCGCACGGATCTCTAAATAAGCATTATATTCATCATTCGGATCTTTCGGTAATAACAAAATTTGTAACTGTTGTTCTAAACTTTCTACTTCGCTCTGACATTCTTCAATTTCCATTTCCGCCATTTCTTTCATATCGGGATCGTCAAGCAATAATTCTGCTTCTTGCATATTAGCATGCAGTTGCTTCCAGCGAGCAAAGACTTTTACTACGTCCTCTAATTGAGCGTACTCTTTGGAATAAGCACGAAATTTATCTTGATCACTGATCACGGACGCATCGCCTAATAGGGCTTCTAATTCTTCGTAGCGTTCGTTTAAACTGTCTAATTTACTAATAATACTGGCTTTCATTATTGGACTAACCTTTAAAATAAAATCTGTTAACATTGTAGGGGTGTGTGCATAGGCTCTAATGCTTGAATTGCGGTTTTAGCAGATATGCAATATGCCACCACAATGGGTGTTATTTCTTAAAAAATTTTGCGTATTCTAGCACAAAACTGCGGTGAAAATTAACGGCGTTTTGGAATAAATCTATTTTTTTATTGTTCTCACCGCTCAAAACAAGGATAATACGCAAGATTAACTCACGAATTTTACTGATAACAATACCTTAACTGATTTTATGGAATATATTTTACTCATCATTTCCACCGCCTTGATTAACAATTTTGTGCTGGTGAAATTTCTCGGTTTATGCCCGTTTATGGGGGTATCCAAAAAAGTGGATACCGCCATAGGCATGGGCTTGGCGACTATGTTTGTGATGACTGTAGCATCTTTGAGTGCCTATTTAGTAGATACCTATATTTTAGCCCCATTTAACGCTCAATTTTTACGTACTTTAGTTTTTATTTTAGTTATTGCGGTAGTGGTGCAATTTACCGAAATGCTGATTAATAAAACTAGTCCAACACTTTATCGTTTACTGGGGATTTTCTTACCATTGATTACCACTAACTGTGCTGTGCTTGGTGTGGCATTATTGAATATTAATTTAGCTCATAATTTAACTGAATCGGTCGTCTATGGTTTTTCAGCATCACTAGGCTTTTCTTTAGTGTTAGTATTATTTTCTGCCTTGCGTGAACGCCTTGCTGCCGCCGATGTACCATTACCATTTCGTGGGGCATCCATTGCCTTGATTACTGCAGGGCTGATGTCCCTTGCCTTTATGGGGTTTGCTGGATTAGTGAGAGCCTAATTAATGACAACCTTATATTATGTGTTAATCGCCATTGCTATACTCGCCTTAATTTTTGGCGTGGTACTGGGTTTTGCTTCGATAAAACTCAAAGTAGAAGCTGATCCCATTGTAGAAAAAATAGATGCTATTTTACCTCAAACTCAATGTGGTCAATGCGGTTATCCTGGTTGTAAACCCTATGCAGAAGCTATTGCTAACGGTGATGTGATCACCAAATGTATTCCAGGTGGACAACAAACTATTGTCAAAATTGCCGAATTAATGGGCGTTGATGTCCCCGCCATGGATGACGTAGTAGAACCTGAAATCAAAGTTGCCTTTATTCACGAAGATATGTGTATCGGATGCACAAAATGTATTCAGGCTTGCCCTGTTGATGCCATTATCGGTACCAATAAAGCCTTACATACAGTTATTGCCGATCTTTGTACAGGTTGCGAGCTTTGTGTTGCACCTTGCCCAACCGATTGTATTACTATGGAAAAAGTTGAACAACAAATTGATCACTGGAACTGGAAATTTGATCCCAAAATGGTCATTCCAATTAAATATGACAATAAAATGGTGGTGGGTGAATAATGGCTGATGTATTAACTCGCTATCAATCAGGTAAACTTTGGGATTTCCACGGGGGTATTCATCCCTCTGAAATGAAATCACAGTCCAATTCTACGCCAATTTCCACCGCACCTTTGGCAGACAAATTCTATGTGCCAGTAAAACAACATTTAGGCACAGCTGGCAATTTATTAGTCAAAGTTGGCGATCAAGTTCTTAAAGGACAACCTCTCACCCAAGGCGATGGTTTGCGTTGTTTGCCTGTTCACGCCCCGACTTCAGGCATCGTAACGGATATTTCTCCTTATATTGCGGCACATCCCTCAGGCTTAAACGAGTTAGCTGTGCATATCCAAGCGGACGGCAAAGATCAATGGCGTGAACAACAACCAATTGATGATTTCTTAACACTCAGTACAGAACAATTAATTCAGAAAATCTATCAAGCAGGCGTAGCTGGTTTAGGCGGTGCAGTGTTCCCTACCGCAGCCAAAGTAAACTCCGCCCAAAATGCAGTGAAATTGTTGATTATAAACGGGGCGGAATGTGAGCCTTATATTACCTGTGATGATCGTTTAATGCGTGATTATGCAGATGAAATTATTGAAGGAGTACGAATCTTACGTTATATTCTTCGCCCTGAAAAAGTGGTTATTGCGGTAGAAGATAACAAGCCCAAAGCCGTGTCTGCCTTGAAATTTGCTTTGCATGGGGCGAATGATATTGATATTCGAGTTGTTCCAACGAAATATCCATCTGGTGATTCTAATACTTTAGTCAAAATTCTGACTGGCATAGAAGTGCCAAGTGGTAAGCGTTCTTCTAGTATTGGCGTGTATATGCAAAATGTCGGCACGGCATTTGCAATCAAGCGAGCCGTGATCAATGATGAACCACTGATTGAGCGAGTGGTAACACTTACTGGCGATAAAATCCCAAATAAAGGCAATCAATGGGTGCGTTTTGGCACACCGATTTCCTTTGTATTAGAACAAGCGGGTTATCAAGCAGATGAGCGATTGCCTGTCTATTTAGGCGGTCCAATGATGGGCTTGGCATTGCCCGATTTAAATGCCCCTGTAACCAAATTAGCTAACTGTTTACTTGCTCCTGATCATTTTGAATATACACCACCTCCAGCAGAACAATCCTGTATTCGTTGTTCCGCTTGTTCAGATGCTTGTCCTTATTATTTAATGCCTCAACAGCTTTATTGGTTTGCACGTAGCGAAGATCACGAGAAATCACAACAATATCAATTAATGGACTGTATAGAATGTGGACTATGTGCCTACGTTTGCCCAAGCCATATTCCATTAATTCAATATTTCCGCCAAGAAAAAGCTAAAATTTGGGAAATCGCTGATAAAGCGAAAAAAGCGGAAGAAGCCAAAATTCGTTTTGAAACACGTCAAGCCCGTTTAGAAAAAGAAGAACAGGCTCGCAAAGAACGTACTCAAAAAGCAGCCGAAAATCGCCGTCAAGAAGTAGCGAACAGTAAAGGCATCGATCCTGTCGCCGCAGCGTTAGAACGATTAAAAGCGAAAAAACAGGAAAACGCCAAAGAATTCACTGAAATTAAAACCATTATTGATGAAAATAAAGGCGAAGTATTGCCAGATAATTCTGATATTATGGCAGAACGTAAAGCAAGACGTTTGGCTCGCCAACAACAGCAAAATATAACTGAAAATACCACAGAAAGTGCGGTGCAAAATCAGCCAATTTTAGAAGAAAACAGTACCGTTGATCCGAAAAAAGTGGCTATTGCTGCCGCTCTTGCACGAGCTAAAGCTAAAAAACAGGCTCAACAACAAACCGCTGAACCTGTCACGGAAACCTCGGTTAGTACAGAAGAAACAACAGAAATCGATCCGAAAAAAGCCGCTGTTGCTGCCGCCATTGCACGAGCTAAAGCTAAAAAACAAGCTCAACAACAAACCGCTGAACCTGTTACGCAAAACTCGGTTAGTGCCGAAGAAACAACGGAAATCGATCCGAAAAAAGCCGCTGTTGCTGCCGCCATTGCTCGGGCTAAAGCTAAAAAACAGGCTCAACAACAAACCTCTGAACCTGTTACGCAAAACTCGGTTAGTACCGAAGAAACAACGGAAATCGATCCGAAAAAAGCCGCTGTTGCTGCCGCCATTGCACGAGCTAAAGCTAAAAAACAGGCTCAACAACAAACCACTGAACCTGTCACGGAAACCTCGGTTAGTACAGAAGAAACAACGGAAATCGATCCGAAAAAAGCCGCTGTTGCTCGAGCTAAAGCTAAAAAACAAGCTCAACAGCAAACTGCTGAATCTGTTACGCAAAACTTGGTTAGTATAGAAACAATGGAAATTGTCCCGAAAAAAACGACAATTGCTGCGATCATCGCTCAGGCTCAAGCTAAAAAACAAGCTCAGCAACAAAGTGCTGAAAATGTTAAGGAAAACTCGATTAGCACAGAAACAACAGAAATCGATCCGAAAAAATCCGCTGTTGCTGCCGCTATTGCTCGAGCTAAAGCTAAAAAAGCAGCTCAAGCACAAATGAAACAAGAAAATAAGGAATAATATGTTTAGAATTGCAAGTTCCCCACATACTCATTCAGGTAAATTGACCGCCCGTATTATGTTATGGGTGATTTTTGCAATGTTACCTGCATTCGGTGTACAACTTTATTTCTTTGGCTTTGGCGTGCTGATTCAAACTGCCTTAGCAGTAAGTTTCGCCTTGCTATTAGAATATGTGGTGACTTATTTACGCAAAAAAACTGCCTTGTTCTATATTTCTGATTTCAGTGTGGTACTAACAGCCTTGATTTTAGCCATGGCTATTCCCCCTTATGCTCCCTACTGGATAATTTTAAGCGGTATATTTTGTGCGGTAATTTTCGGAAAACACGTTTATGGTGGTTTAGGGCAAAATTTATTTAACCCTGCAATGGTTGGTTATGTGGTGTTATTAGTTTCATTCCCCGTCCAAATGACAGCATGGCTACCACCGATTTCCCTATTAAACGAACCACCGACACTGGCTGATAGTTGCCACCTAATCTTTTCAGGGATTACCACTGATGGCTTTAGCTTACATCAATTAGTCGCAAGCATTGACGGCATCACATCCGCTACGCCATTAGATGCCGTGAAAACGGGGGCTAAAAGTGCGGTATTTTCTTTTAATGAATTAAGTCAATCACCTATTTTCTCTGCAATATTACCGTTCAGTTCAGCATTAAACGGTATCGGCTGGACACAGGTTAATCTTGCCTTTTTATTCGGTGGATTGTTTTTAATTTGGAGAAAGATTATCCACTGGCAAATTCCTGTGGCATTTTTAACCGCACTTTTCATCATGGCATGCTTAAACTGGATACTTTCACCTATCGCCACCAGCCCCATTTGGCAGTTATTCACGGGAGCGACTATGTTTGGTGCATTCTTTATTGCCACTGATCCTGTTAGTGCTTCCATTACGCCAACTGGTAAGCTGATTTTTGGAGCTTTAACTGGCATACTGGTAAGCCTAATCCGCTTTTACGGCAACTACCCTGACGGTGTTGCTTTTGCGGTTTTATTGGCGAATATTTGCGTACCATTAATCGATCATTATAGCCGTCCAAGAGTGGCTGGACATACGGAGAGAAGATGAAGATAATAAATATTGGTAAAATTGCCAGTCAATATGGTTTATTACTTGCCTTTGTTGCATCAGTTTGCACCGCAATTTCAGGTGGCATTTATTTGCTAACTAAAGATAAAATTGATGAAGCCATTGCAATGCAACAGCAAGAGTTATTATTACAAGTGATGCCACAACGTTATTTTGACAATGATTTAATGAATAACTGTGATGAACGCAAAACGCCAGAAATTAATAAAATTTGCACCGCACTCTTAAACGGCAAGATTTCCGCTTATGCGATTGAAGCCACCGCTCCAGATGGTTATGCGGGCAATATTCGGATATTAATCGGCATGACTCCCGAGGGTGAGATTTTAGGCGTTCGAGTGCTAGAACATCATGAAACCCCAGGCTTAGGTGATAAAATAGAAACTCGTATTTCCAACTGGATTTTAAGTTTTAACCACAAAAAAATCAGCCTAGATAATATAGACGAGTTTGCAGTAAAAAAAGACGGTGGTAAATTTGATCAATTCGCTGGAGCAACCATTACACCAAGAGCGGTGGTCAATCAGGTAAAACGTTCAGCGTTGGAAGTACTTAATAAATAGTGATAAATATTATGACAGAATCAAAAACAGAAAGCCTTTGGCACAGCCTTTTTCTGCAAGGTTTATGGCGGAATAATCCAGCAACAGTACAACTACTTGGGCTTTGCCCTTTATTGGCAGTGTCTAATTCAGCAACTAATGCCCTAGGCTTGGGTTTAGCCACAATGATTGTATTGATTTGTACCAATACAATGGTGTCGCTATTCCGCCGCCACATTCCCCATGCAATTCGTATTCCAATCTATGTCATGATTATCGCTACTACCGTAACAGTGGTTCAATTACTCATGAATGCTTATACTTATAGCTTATATCAATCACTGGGGATCTTTATTCCATTAATCGTCACCAACTGTATTGTAATCGGTCGTGCTGAAGCCTTTGCTAGCAAAAATACCCTATTACATTCCGCTTTTGATGGTTTCGCCATGGGATTAGGTATGACTTTAAGCCTGTTTTTATTAGGTGCATTACGCGAAATTTTCGGAAATGGTACATTATTTGACGGTATTCATTTATTACTTGGTGATTGGGCGAAAGTGCTACGTATTGAACTTTTCCATAATGACAGCAATCTATTACTTGCCATTCTTCCACCAGGTGCATTTATCGGGTTAGGACTAATTTTGGCATTTAAAAATAAGTTAGAACAGAAAAAATAATGAACCAACAAAAACGCATTGAAATTTTAACGCGCTTACGTGATAACAATCCGCATCCCACCACAGAACTGAATTTTAGTTCACCTTTTGAACTATTAATTGCCGTTATATTATCTGCACAAGCAACCGATAAAGGCGTGAATAAAGCTACGGAGAAACTATTTGCCGTGGCAAACACGCCTGAAAAAATTTATGCTTTAGGGGTGGACGGCTTAAAGCAATACATTAAAACTATCGGACTATTTAACAGCAAAGCAGAAAATATCATTAAAACTTGTAAAGATTTAATTGAAAAACATCATTCACAAGTACCTGAAAACCGAGAAGCCCTAGAAGCTCTTGCGGGCGTAGGACGAAAAACCGCTAATGTGGTTCTCAACACCGCTTTCGGACATCCCACTATTGCGGTAGATACTCATATTTTTCGAGTTGCTAATCGAACTGGATTTGCCCCAGGGAAAGATGTCGTGAAAGTGGAAGAAAAACTATTAAAAGTTGTGCCAACAGAATTCAAAGTTGACGTTCATCACTGGTTGATTCTACACGGTCGCTATACTTGCATTGCCAGAAAACCAAGATGTGGATCTTGTTTAATTGAAGATTTGTGTGAGTTTAAGGAAAAGACTGACGTTTAATGAAACACTTTGACACATCCATAGCACATACGTACAATATATTGTACAACATTTAATAAGAGAGAGAAAAAATATGCAAACCATTACTTATAGCGAAGCTCGCCAAAATCTGGCAAGTTTAATGGCACGAACAGTAAATAATGTAGAAACTATTACTATTACTCGAACTAAAGGGGAAAGTTGTGTATTGATGTCGTTAGCAGAATTTGAGGCTCTGACAGAAACTGCTTATCTTTTACGTTCCCCTGCCAATGCCCGCCATTTATTAGCGTCTATTGAAGAATTGCGGAATGGTAAAGTGGTTGAAAGAGAACTAAAAGATGAAATATAAGAAACTGTTTACTGATAGCTGCTGGCAAGATTATTTATATTGGCAAACTACCGATAAAAAAGTCCTCAAACGAATCAATGAATTAATTAACGATATTGAACGCACACCCTTTGCAGGTATCGGTAAACCTGAACCCTTAAAACATAATTTATCAGGATTTTGGTCACGGCGAATTGATGGTGAGCATCGTTTAGTTTACGCTATCAACAATGATGAAATTCAGCTCGTAGCTTGCCGTTATCATTATTAACACTCCCAAAAACATATATTTTATAAAATATAAACTTGGCTACCTAACTAATGAGAAGAAAATCAATCAAATTCAGATAAATAAACCTGATTATAAAAACTGCCATTAATTTGTGTTTTATTTAAATGATATAACCTAAATGCCTCAAACACTTTAGGGTTTGGAGGCTGTAGGTTATGCCAAAAACTTTTTAAATCACCTTGATATGTTAATCCAGCAAAATCATAGTTAGCTCGTCCTAATGTGAGAACAGGCATATTATGTAATAGTGCAGAAACACCACATGTACTATTTAAAGTAATCATTCCTTTGCCATGACGTAAAAATACAGGCATTGGCACATCATGCACATAAAATAATCGCCGTTTTAATTGTGGATAACGATGGATATAAGCATTGATAATATGAGTATAATCGGTAAATCCTCGATCCATAGGATGATGTTTTATAATTAGGGTTAAATGCTTTGGAGCAAAGAGTAAAAAAGAGTCTAACACATCAAGTAAAAATTCTTTTACACCAAAATAATCACTATGCACTTTAACTTGACTATCATTATAAACCTGTAAAGGTACAATATAAAAATCCCCAAATTTACCGTTTTCAACAAAATGTTTAAACCGAAAATCTTTAATATAATACCATGCTCTTTTTATCCCAGACCATAGCCAACTTCTAGCATAAAACCTAATACTTAGCGATCGATGATGTTGATAATCAGGATATTTTTTACGATAATACCAAGTATTTACATAATAACAAATAGCTATCTTCGCTAAGGTGGAAAAACCTTTAGCAGAAGATTCTACTTCGGGAGGAGCAGTTAAATTAGATATTTTTTCAAGAAAAAACTGAGCATTTTTAGGAATTAATGAATAAGCATTTACTCCCATTTTTTCCAACGTCACATAATGCGGACGAAAATATCCTTCTTCAAATACCCAAAAATTTAATTTAAATTGTTCGGCAAGAATCTTAGCCATAATATGATAGGAGCGATTATCCCCAAAGCAAACTAATGAATCAATTTGATGGTATGAAATATATTGACTTAAAAAATTCTGAAAATTTTCTATTGTGTCACGATATGCTGTAGTATGAAAAGAGTCATTCTCAGGGAAAAAATATTCATCACCTGCATTTAAATTTATTTTAAATACATTTTTCTGCTTATTATGCAAATAAGTCGCTAGGTCATAAAAAAATGAACCTATCGGACCTTGCAATAATAGAATATTTTTTCCATTATCAACTAAATCTATTAAATTATGCTTAATCATATTTTTATCACAATGTTATTTAACTGCATAATAAAGCTGTTTTAATTTTTCTAATTGCTTAACTAACCAAGAACGATTAAAGGAAAGCGATTTTTCTTTTTTCTGTTGGTTGAGTAATTCAATAACATATTGAACCTTTGTTATTCTACCCGTATTCGGATTTAAATAAATTGGATAATAAATTAAAACCCCAACAATTAATTCATTTAGTGTAAGTTTTCTTGTTCTACGAGATAAGGAAGTTTTATCTTCCGTCAATCCCCAATTTGCATAAAATGGCAAACCATAACAAACCACTTTTTTATTACGTAATAGAGCCTCAAAACCTGCTAATGATGTCATAGTATGCAATTCATCTATTTGCTCAATACAATCCAAAATATTTGCATCAATAACAATTTGATCAGCATATTTTGCTAATACATCAGCCGCAACGTCCCCCATACGATTACCACTCACTACATCAGGATGTGGTTTATAAATAATATAAGCATTAGGATTTTCAGTTCTCACTTTTTGCAGTAATGCTTTATTAGTTTTAATCTGCGGTGAACCGAACATAATAGAAGCATCATCTTCTACCTGACCCACAACTAATATTTTAGTTTTAGGTGTTTTAGGTAAATTAACAACACCTTGCCCTACATTATATTTCCCAATACGTTGTTGAATTAAACGATGTTTTATTTCTTTTGCTGTTTCTAAATCAGATTGCTCAAAATATTGGTTTTGTAAGATCCACTCTAATCGAGATGGATTTTGAGCATTAAAATAAATACCTAAATCATCGACTACTAAAGATAATGGTGCAGTTAGATTTGAACCTAATCCTACTGAACGAATAAAACCATCTTCCATTCTAATAATGGGAATATTATGTTCTTCAGCATAGTCTAATAATTCTTTTTTCCCATTTCCCCAAACTAACAATTTACTTTGTTCAGGTAATAGCATCTGTTTTAATTTATTTAAAGAACTAATAAAATATAATCTACAACTGGGGAAATTAAAAAAAGGTTTAATTACTGATTTTTTCCATAAAGAAACATCTACACAATAAAAATCCCCTTTTAATTGTTTTGCCCAATATTTCTCATACACTAAAGAATCAATTACATCAAATATCGTACCCTGTTCCCCTGTGTTTGGGTTGATATAACAACTATATTTTAAATAAGCTGCCGCAAAAAGTACCAATAAAGTGCGGTCATTTTTTGGTACTTTTTTACCCATGTTATTATGGCGATCATCAGTTAATCCCCAGCCAGCAAACCAAGGAACACCAAAAGTAATCACTTTTTTACCTAACATCAAGGCTTCAAAACCCATCTGTGATGTTACGCAATAAACCTTTTCCACTGATTTTAATAAAGAAATCGGATTAACATCATTACTCAACAGGTTAATCTTTGGATTATTCAAACCAGTTAAATAGCCCTTTTTTTTACCACAAATTACATCAGGATGTGTCTTTATC
The DNA here is from genome assembly GCF_042485795.1 of Lonepinella sp. MS14435. Lineage (GTDB taxonomy): Bacteria > Pseudomonadota > Gammaproteobacteria > Enterobacterales > Pasteurellaceae > Lonepinella. The sequence goes on along the minus strand of NZ_CP169368.1, from coordinate 1,304,555 downwards.
CAAATTTCGCAATCAGGATTTTCATCAATAGCAGCCTGTAACATTTGTTGAAAATTATTTTCATCAGCCTGTCCATATTTTACCGCCATATCACCAACGGTTTGATCAATCACTAAAATAATTGGCTTATTTTTATGCTTTGCATTAAATTCAAAATTAGGCACATGGTTATATTTGGACAGTTGATATTGACAAATCAATAGCATTGCTTGCTTTGCATTATCCAAATCTACTTGACTAAACTCAGCATCAAGAATTAATTGCTGTAATCTTGAAGGTCTTGTGGTGTCGTAATAAATTCCTAAATCATCAACAACGAAAGAATAAGATGGATAACCCTGTACACCTAAACCTATTGAACGAAGAAAGCCGTCTTCTAAATATAAAGAATGAATACCTAGTTTCTCAGCAATCTTTTCACGAATGAGGTGCTTTCTTCCCCAAAATAAGCAAGAATTAAGGAATTCATTACCTTTAAGTAATAATGCTAATCGCTTTTTTTGCTTATATAAACCAATGGTAGAAAAAAACATATTATTTTTTACTCAAAATAACGTTCTGTATCTTAGTTATAAATTGTGACCAAGTAAAATTATTCAACACAAAATCTACTCCAGCTCTTGCTTTTTCTAAGTCCTGTTTAGTTGCACCGTATTTTAATCGAGTAAGTAATTCTACTGCCTCTTCTTCACTATGAACAATATGGCAATAATCTCGAAATAATTTTTCCATAGCAACACTTGGTGTAGAAACTAAAATCCCTCCACAAGCCAAAATTTCAACCACTCGGCGTGAAAACATCGTTGGGGAGTCTGTAATCGTATTGACATTAAGTGACACTAAGTAATCACGATAAATATCCGATGTATGGATATAATCCACAGTATTATTTACCATAAAATTAAATTTCTCATTTGGATAACGATACATTTTATTTTTTCGATTTGAATTACGATCAAATACTGTTAATGCCATATTTGCCTTTTGGGCAGCACCAAATAACATTTCTTGGTGATTAAGCCTTTCACTATGAATCGAGTTATTATAACTACCAACAAAATTTGCACTATTATGTTTAAAATGAAAGCCCTGAAAATTATGAATCTTCGGTTGTACAGGAAACATCGCTACATCAACGGTTGTTGATGCAGGAACAATAGATCGATATTTTTTTATACAATTTTCATCAACCGTAAAAATATGATCAAAATGTTTTGCCGAGTCAATAAATCGATCAAAATGTACTGAATCCTCTTTATTCCAAAATACTGTTGGAATACCTTTATCCTTTGCTTTTTCAACTAAACGAACTAATTTTTCATTAGTTCGTTTAGGGTAATCTGGATAAGATGCAATTTTATATTTCCAGCGATCTTTGTAGCCGTTCCAAGCCGATTCTACAAGGAGAAAGTCACAATCAGGAACTACTTTCCAATCCATTAAGCCTAAATTGACATCCACAACCAGAATATCATTAGTAAGGAGTAATGATGTTCTGGTTAGGTTATCGGCGATAAGGGCAATTCTCATAATAGTCTTGCTACACTAAAATTTATAGCTATACCATATAGTCAATGGCAGTCATAATTTCTGGCAAAGATTCTTTAGGTTCTGCCGCATGCCCTGATTCATGGGAATACCATAATATTTGTATATTTGATTTATTTTCTTCATCAATCGTAAACGTTTTTTTCCAATGTTGTATATCCATTGCTTCTATTAATGGATAAAAATGGTGCTTTACATGAAAGGTATCTAAATCATTTTGAATATATAAAATTTTAGTATTGTTCATTTTTATATTTTCAATAGCATTAAAATGACGATTGCTAGATAACATTTCATAATCATTTTTAGATGCAGAAAAACATTGAGCTAAGAAATTATCTCGATGATTGTATGGATATTCTATAATATTAGTTTGCGGATTAATTGCCACGGCTAGTGCTTTGTTACCAATATAAGAAGCTAATTGTAATGCCGAAAAACCACCCCCACTTGAACCATACAGAATTACATTACTAGGTTGGAGCTTTAAATTTTCACAAACAGCTAAAATAAAATCCACTAAATAAGGATATATGGGTGTGTATTTATCTCCCATATACCACCCCAAAGATAACAAATCATACTTAAATAAGGTTGGATCAGCAATATATAAAACAGATCCTGAAAATAGGGGATGCCAAGAATACCGCTGATAAGTTAGAGCTGTTGTTCTATTATTTCCAAGTGCTCCATTCAGAACTACAAATAACTTATTTGTATTATTTTTTATATATAGATAAGAAGACAAGTGCATATCATTAATATCGTACTTAAAACTAATCTCACGCTTATCACTATCTATTAAAAATTTACTATCAACATAAGTTTTTATGTTATACATTAGTAAGTCCCTTCATTGTAATCTGCATTATAGTTCATAAATAATATTGATCTATCGTACGTACTCATATTTTGTAATTTATCTAAATTACTAACAATATCTATCAACATTAATGCCCTAGATAGTGAAGAATAATTACTACGGAATCGGTTAAGTATTTTTTTCGATTCCCCAAGAGCAAAATTATAATCTTGTGTTACTTTATGAATATATTCTTGTAAATCAGATATTTTATTAGCGACAAATATTTCAGGAAAAGCTTCTTGCATACGTTTATCGCCAATCGCTGCAATGGGTAATCCACTGGCTGCATATTGTATAACCCTACTTGGAAATTGAAAATAACCTAACTTAGCTAGTTCTGGAAAATCGTAATCCAACCCATTATACTCTATGAAAAACTGTGGAATACTAACACCAATTTTTGCTTTTGATAATACATCTGATACTTTATCGGTATTTAAATATCCTTCTCTAATAAAACCACCATGCATTGCAAAAGGATCTGAATCAATTAACCCAAATACTTTTTTTGTAAAAGGTAATTCAGCAAGCTCCATATAACGCTTTCTTCTTACTTGTCCATTCATATTTCCAAGGAATACGATTTCATACTCAGAATATAATGGGTTATAGACGTTAGGAAAACTTTTATGATCTGTCCAAAAAGGGAAGTTAAAGCCTTTGGGATGATTATTTTTTTCATAGAAATCCATCACATCAGCATAACCACAGTGCAATAATAAATCATAATGATCAACCACTTTTGAATAACATGTTTTATAAAGAACAGGATCATCAGATAACCAAATTGCTGTTTTCATATTTTTTCTAATATATTCCAGCATTTCAGGTAATAAATTCATCGGGCGAAATGAAACGAGTAAGTCTGCTTTTTGACTGCAAATCTCTTTTACTTTTTCCCACATAAAGTCAATATCTTTCTGCTTAGAAACCATAGAATGTCCATGCAATATAAGATCTGTAAAAACTACTTCATGCCCTAAGCTCGTTAAAGCTCGTTGCAAACTTTCACCTAAATGTCTTTCCAAAATAGAATCAAATAAAATAAATTTCATATTACACCCCCAAATATGATGATGTTTGATAAATAATATTGTTGATTTTTTCTTTACTCTCAATAGGTGTAGAACCAATAAACAACACATTAAATGGATCTATCATAAAAATGCCTTTATCACCATTTTTTAATTTAAATGTTTTCTTATTAATATCAAATAAAAACTTATCTACATCACTATTTTTTAATAAGACACAAGATGTTGACACATCTGAAAAAGCCTGATACCAATTAGGGTTATCAATAGAATAGTCATTATTTTTACTAATTTCATTCCATCTGTAATACAGACTTCTTGATACAGCTGAATACTCAGAATAAGTAAATGACAAAAATAGCCCATATATGGATTGTCTATAATTAATAACTCTATCATCAGTTAAAAATGTATATTCAGAATCTGGTGAAACATACTTTTTCAAATTAAATTCACTTAATCTGGATAATTTTACACATTTATATTTTTCTAAGTCAGACTCATTAATTGAAATTCTATCTGGTTTAACTAATATAATATCTTTAATTTCCACATTAGCTTGATTAATTAATGATTCAATAAAGGTATCCAGTGGAATATAACCATGGTACAAAGCAATAATTTGAATTTTAGGCAATGATACTTCTTCTACATATCCATTTATAACAGATTGTATATACTCCCATCGTTTCTCATAGGTATGATGAGCCATAACTTCTCTTATACCTATAGTTGATTGTTTATGCCAATAATAACTATCATTCAGAAGTTTTTTGACTGCAAGCTCCGCCTCATATTCATTATTTACTGTAATAACAATACCTGGAAACTGCTCCGTAATTGCTTTAGAAGGTGTTGACACAACTGGTGTTCCCGAAGCGATCAATTCATACACTCTACGAGACATCATGGTAGTTGATTGCGTAATGGTATTTACATTTAAAAACACCTTAAATTTCTTATACAACGACATCATTTCATTAAAATCAACACCATCTCTTACAATTTCTTGATATTGTTGCGGATATGCATATTTACCTGAAGTATCTTTGGAAGCTCTATCATATATTGCTCCATTATTACTCAGCAAAGCAGGTAAAATAATATCCATTTGTTTTTTTCTATTCTCATGGTTTTGAGCATAATATGTACCAGCAAAACAAACACTTTCCGTATCAAGGGAAAAACGACCAGTTGGATTAGTTGTTTTAATTGGAGCAGCAAAAGGTAATGCCCAAACATTCTCATTTCCTAACTCTTTTTTATATTTATCAACAACTAAAGCATCTGTCGTAAATATATAATCAGCGTAACGAGCTATTGGTTTAAACATTTCATAATGCATAGGATCTTCTTTATTCCAAAAAATAATTGGAATCTTTCTCTGTTTAAGCAAGTCAATGGCTGCTAATAACGCTTGTGCATTATTGTGTTTTAATTCTGGTGACGTAAAAGCATATATCCAAGAACCTTTATTTGCTCTCCAAGCACTCTCAAAAAATGCGAATCCAGCAGTGGAATTGTTAATTTGCTTTTCAAACTCAGAACGAACCAAAGGAAAACCAATAAATTCATTTTTCCAACAAAGTTCCGAAATTGGATCAAGTAATGTTAATCCTTTATTGAAATTCAATTTTTTTTCAGTAATTTTTTTAACAGCTTCTGAACTAGCATCAAATACACTTCGGGCTACATTTGGTAGTTCTATAAAATCTTTTTTATTTTTCAAGAAACTACGCAACTTCCACAAATCCATTGGCAATGAAAAAAAGTTACCAAAAGACTTGGTTGAGTTAATTAGGGTATTACCTAATTTAAATGACAAGGTATTTTCAGCTTTCTTTTTAGCTTGACTTGTTTTATCTTTGATAGCCTGAAATTCAGCTTCTTTTTTCTTGTATTTGTCAGATAACTCTTTTAACTGCTTTTCTAAAAACGCAATATTTCCTTGATACTTATGGAGATCTTGCTGATAAGCATCTTTCAATAGATTATACTGCTGAGTTTGTGTGTCTAGCCATTCTCTTAACTCTAATTTTAGAGCTTTAATTTCATCCTGCACCACCACAGAATCACTCGCTTGTTCAATAGGTAATTCAACGTGAGGTTTATTTGCCGAAGAAAGTACGACAACATTACGTTTTTTTCTTGCCATTTTATTTTCCTATAATCCCTTTCGTATCCACTATTTGTACATTTTCAGGCAAGGTTAAACCTGTTTTAAACTCTTTATGATCAACTAAAACAATCAATACATCGGCTTGTTTAGTTGCTTCTTGTAAAGTCAAAAGTTTAATACCTTTACTAGATAATTTAACTGGTAATTCATCAATATTTGGCTCAACCGCAAATACTTGATTTTTGAATTTATCAGCTAATGCTGTGGTAATTTTAATTGCAGGACTTTCACGTAAATCATCAATATCAGGCTTAAATGCCAATCCTAAACAAGCAATTTTCACTTGATCTAAGGTTTTATTTGGATTCGCTTGCAACACGTTTAGGACAGCTTGATTCACTTTATCAATAACCCATTGCGGTTTATGATCATTGACTAAACGTGCGGTATGAATTAATTTCGCAAGATTTGGGGTTTTATTTACAATAAACCATGGATCAACTGCAATACAATGTCCGCCCACACCGCAACCAGGTTGTAAAATATTGACACGTGGATGACGATTAGCTAACGCAATAAGCTCCCAAACATTGATATTAAGTTTGTCACAAATCAAGGACAATTCATTAGCAAAAGCAATGTTCACATCACGAAAAGAATTTTCGGTAAGTTTACTCATCTCTGCGGTACGAGCATTAGTGACAATGCAATCTGCTTTTACAAAAGTTTTATATAATTCCACCGCACTTTGAGAACATTTTTCAGACAGTCCTCCAACAATACGATCATTTTCAATCAATTCTCGCATGACTTGCCCAGGTAAAACCCGTTCAGGGCAGTGAGCAATACGAATATCGGAATCTGAGCCATGAGTTTGTGGGAAAGTTAAATCAGGACGAGCTTCAGATAACCACTGTGCCATTTGTTCAGTCGCCCCAACAGGAGAGGTAGATTCTAAAATGACTAAGTTGCCCTTTTGTAATACAGGGGCAATCGCGATACATGCCTGTTCAATATAGCTCAAATCAGGCTCATAATTTTTGCCTTTAAATGGTGTTGGTACAGCAATAATAAAAGCATCTGCAGCTTCTGGAACTAAGGTAGCTCGTAATAGATTATTTTCAACAACTTGTTTTACCGCTACATCTAAATCGGGTTCAACAATATGAATTTTTCCTTGGTTAATCGTTTCCACAGCATGTAAATTTACATCAACCCCAATCACTTTTTTACCATGTAATGCAAACATTGTTGCAGTAGGTAATCCAATATAGCCAAGCCCTATAACTGAAATTGTATTAAACATTTTTGTACCTATTATCTAAAAATTGAAATGATTTTTTCTACGGCTGTTCCATCTCCATAAGGATTATGTGCCGCTGCCATTTTCTTATATTCTGTTTCATCATTCAGGAGTAAACTCACCATATTAATGATTTTATCCTTTTCTGTTCCTACTAATTTTACTGTGCCAGCAATTACCGCTTCAGGACGCTCGGTTGTATCACGCATAACCAATACTGGCTTACCTAATGACGGAGCTTCTTCTTGAATTCCACCTGAATCCGTTAAAATTAAATAAGATTTACGCATCAAATACACAAAGGCAAAATAGTCTTGTGGTTCAATTAAATAAATATTTGATTTTCCTTTAAGCAAACGATTAACTGGTTCTCGTACATTCGGATTTAGATGTACAGGATAAACGAATTGAACATTAGGATGGATTTCAGATAATTCACTTAATGCCTGACAAATATTTTCAAATCCCTGACCAAAATTTTCTCTCCGATGACCAGTGATCAATACCATCTTACTATCGTTTAAAAAAGAAAATCTTTGCTCAAATTCATTCAATAATCTCGGATTATGATCAATTTTTTTACAGGCTAAAAATAAGGCATCAATAACCGTGTTACCTGTAATATAAATATTTCTGTCAGAAACATTTTCTTTAAGCAAATTATTTTTAGTACATTCTGTCGGAGCAAAATGATATTTGGTAATTGCACCTGCAATTTTACGATTTCCTTCTTCTGGAAAAGGAGAATAGATGTTATTTGTACGTAATCCAGCTTCTATGTGAGCAATATCAATTTGATTATAATAGGCGGCAAGTGAGGTTGCTAAAGTAGTTGCTGTGTCACCATGTACAAAAACTGTAGTTGGCTTATATTCATCAAATACAGGTTGAATTTTAGTTAAGATAGATGAAGTAACAGACGAAAGCGTTTGCGTACCACTCATGATATCTAAATCATAATCAGGTGTAATATCAAATAATTGTAAAACCTGATCCAACATTTGACGATGTTGTGCGGTTACACAAACCTTGAAATTAACATTGTTTTTTTTGAATCCATCGATAAGTGGAGCCATTTTAATCGCCTCTGGTCGTGTACCAAAGACAATGAGTGATTTTGAATTCATTTTTATTTATATCCGTATAACAAATTATTCTATTTTCTTACATTAAGTAAGCCTATTTGGGAAAGCGGGCAGGATTGTACGCCATTTCATAACATCAAGCAATATCTATCGCTATAATAACTGCAATAAATTTGTGTTATTTTAGGGGGATTACACTGTTTGTATAAAAATACTGCCATTTCTTGAAAATTTTGTCATTTTTGTTTCTTACTATGGAAAACCACCTCAATTTTCAGTAGAATACACGGCACTTTTAAATACTTTAGTGATTTTAATGAAAAAATTTCCATTTATTATTAGCCTATTGGCAATTACTCTGACAGCTTGCAATTCCATGCCCAGTGCTGGACCTAGTGCATCAAAAATTCAAGATATTAACCAAAGTGATAATTCTCAATTAGATAATGTTGATATTGTTGATGTTAATGATAATATCGTTCTTGAACTGTTTAACCGCCAACACAATCAATCTTTTAGCCACTTTAGCCAAGTCGGACGTGATTATTACAGTACAATCAAGGCAGGAGATGCTTTAGATATTATCTTATGGGAAGCTCCCCCTGCAATTTTATTTGGCAGTATGTTAACAACAGGAAGTACTGGATCCGCTCAAACAGTTGCATTGCCTCAACAAGTAGTGAGTGAAAATGGCAAAATTACAGTACCCTTTTTGGGTGGGATTTCTGTGGTTGGGAAAACACCTGAACAAATCCAAAATAACATTGTTGCTCGCTTAAAGCCCTTGGCTCATCAACCTCAAGCTATCGTAAAATTAGCACAGAATAACTCTTCTAATGTTACTATTTTACGACAAGGAAACAGCATTCGCATGCCGTTAACCCCAGTGGGTGAACGTGTTTTAGATGCAGTAGCTGCTGTAGGTGGTGCTAGTGAAAATGCTGAGGATATTTCTGTTCAGTTAATGCGAGGGAATGAAGTGAAAACGATTTCATTAGAAACTTTAGCTGCCAATCCAAATGAAAATATTCCATTGCGTTCTGGCGATGTATTATCTTTAATGAATAATCCGTTAAGTTTCACCGCACTTGGTGCTGTTGGTTCTAACCGACAAGTCAAATTCTCGGCGAAAGGACTGTATTTATCTGAAGCTATTGGTCGAATGGGTGGCTTAATTGATTCACGCTCAGATCCTCGGGGCGTATTTATCTTCCGTTATATTCCGTTTGATGAATTAACCATTAATGATCAAACTCGTTGGCAAGCTCGTGGTTATACTTCAGGCATGGATGTACCAACCGTTTATAGAGTTAATTTGCTTGAACCAAAATCTCTGTTTTGGATACAGCGTTTCCCTGTGAAAAATAAAGATATTTTATATGTATCAAATGCACCGTTAGCTGAATTCCAAAAATTCTTGAGAATCATTTTCTCAATTACCTCGCCAGTAACAAGCACTGCACATAGTGTAAATAGCTTTTAGTAAATAATGGATAGATAGAATGACCGAACAAAAACAAACACCTGCGAGAAAAATAAAAAAACGCAATAAGCTCCTTTGGATTACAGTAATTATTCCAACAATTATTTCGACTATTTATTTTAGTTTGATTGCTTCTGATGTTTATATTTCTGAATCTAGTTTTGTGATACGCTCTTCACAAAATCAAACTTCATTGAGTAATGTAGGATCGATATTGCAGGGGTTTGGTTTTGCACGCTCGCAAGATGATACTTATACTGTTCAGGAATATATGAAATCTCGTAACGCTCTGGAAGAACTGCAAAAAGTTCTACCAATGCGAGATTTTTATGAGCAAAAAGGTGATATTATCAGCCGTTTTAATAGTTTTGGATTATTTCCCGAACAAGAAGCCTTTTATAATTATTTTACGAAAAAAGAAACTGTTTCTATTGATTCTGTATCTGGTATTGCCATATTACATATTCGCAGTTTTAGTGCCGAAGATAGTCAGAAAATCAATGCAGAATTACTCAAACAAGGGGAAGTCATTATTAACCGCTTAAACGAACGAGCAAGAAAAGATACGATTATTTTTTCTGAACAAGCGGTGCGAGAAGCGGAAGAGCGTGTTGAGATTACAGGTGAGGCGTTAAGTAATTATCGTATTAAAAATGGTATTTTTGATGTTAAAGCTCAGTCTGAGGTACAGTTAACCCTTATTTCTAAATTACAAGATGAATTGATTGGTATTCGAACACAATTAGATCAGTTACGAGCGTTAGCCCCTGAAAATCCACAAATTGCGACCTTGCGAACTCGGGAAAAAAGCGTAAAAGCCGAAGTAAATAAACAAATTCAAGAAGTGTTAGGGCAAGGTAAATCTATTGCAAATCAAACAGCAGAATATCAACGTTTAGTGCTAGATAATACCCTAGCTCAACAGCAATTAATGACAGCAATGACATCATTACAAAATTCTAAAAATGAAGCTGATCGCAAGCAATTATATTTAGAAATTATTAATCAACCGAGTAACCCCGATTTAGCACTTGAACCATATCGTTTGTATAATATTCTTGCTACATTCTTTATTGGCTTATTATTATATGGTGTATTAGGTTTACTTTTTGCTAGTGTGCGTGAGCATAGAAACTAATGCGTTATGGAAAAAGAACAACAGTAAAACGTTCTTTCGTGATTCAAGGACGTGTTTTACGTGCGTTATTAATGCGTGAAATCATTACCCGTTATGGGCGGCGTAATATTGGATTTATGTGGTTATTCGTTGAACCCTTAATGATGACGCTATTAATCACCATACTTTGGAGTGTAGCTCGAGCAAGTAGTTATTCCACTTTAAATATTATTGCTTTTATTATTACAGGTTATCCAATTATGATGATGTGGCGTAATTCGTCTAATCGTGCTATTGGAGCGATTTCTGCCAATACAGCATTGCTTTATCACCGTAATGTTCTCGTATTAGACACCCTGTTAGCTCGCATGTTATTAGAAATTTCTGGAGCCACTATTGCTCAAATGAGTTTAATAATATTATTAATTGTTATGGGGCTGATCCCGATGCCGAATGATTTATTCTATATGTTGATGGCTTGGGCATTAATGGCAATGTTTGCTATTGGTTTGGGTCTCATTATTGCCTCCATTGCCCAATATTTTGAGCCATTTGGTAAAATTTGGAGTACACTCTCGTTTATCTCTATGCCCCTTTCTGGTGCATTTTTCTTTATTCATAATTTACCAGCTACTGCACAACAATTCTTATTATGGTTTCCGATGATCCACGGTACGGAAATGTTCCGCAAGGGCTATTTCGGTGCAAGCGTTACCACCTATGAAAATCCGTATTATATATTTGTATTTAATCTTATTCTTATTTTTATTGGTCTTATTATGGTGCGTAATTTTAGTAAAGGATTAACCCCGAATGATTAAAGTCGAACACTTAAATAAACGTTATTTAACTAGAAATGGTTGGAAAACAATCCTTAATAATATTAATTTTGAACTCAAAAAAGGAGAAAAAATTGGTATTTTAGGCAGAAATGGTTCTGGTAAATCCACCTTAATTCGTTTATTAAGTGGCGTTGAAGCCCCTACTTCAGGCGAAATTCACAGAGAAATGAGTATTTCATGGCCATTGGCATTTAGTGGAGCATTTCAAGGATCTCTAACGGGTATGGATAATCTACGTTTTATCTGCCGTATTTATGGAGCAGATATTGATTATGTTAAATCTTTTACCGAAGAATTTTCTGAATTAGGCGATTACTTATATGAACCTGTAAAAAAATATTCATCAGGTATGAAAGCACGCTTGGCTTTTGCATTATCTTTATCCGTGGAGTTCGATTGTTATTTAATTGATGAAGTAATTGCTGTAGGAGATTCGCGTTTTTCTTCGAAATGTAAGCAGGAACTTTTTGAAAAACGTAAAGATCGTTCTATTATTTTAGTTTCACATAGCCCATCTGCAATTAAAGAATATTGTGACAATGCCTATGTGTTAAACGATGGTTCTTTATATAGTTTTGAGAATATTGATGAAGCATATAAGTTCTATAACAATAACCTACCGCCCAAATAACACAGCTCCCCCCACACTCTGTAACGTTGTGGCATAAATCAAACTCACTGCAAAGCCTATCAATATCACGCCGAACACTAGTTTTAACCAATCGGAAAATTGATTTTTTAAGGTTGGAGAAAGATACCATTTCCCGACTTTTACCGCTGTTGTTCGGGCATATTGTACCATTAAAGCAAAGCCTGATAAGGTAATTCCTGTGCCGATTGCCATTGCCATGGTTGCTACCATTCCCCAGATATAGAGATCAAGCATATAGGACAAAAATAAAATAAAAATAGCTCCCGTGCAAGGTCGCATACCGATACTTAAAATAATCAGCCATTGGGATTTCAAATTATTCGCTTGAGTAACTTGATCGGCATCTGGCAAATGTTGATGTCCACAACCACAATTTTCATCATGAATATGAGATAAAAAAACCATCGGATTTTGCACCGCACTTTTTAAGTGCAGATTGTCAGCTATCGGCTTAATTTGCAGAATTTTTGGTTTGCGTTGAGCTTGCCAAATTTTTCTTCCACTTTGTATTAACCATTGGAAGCCTAATAAAAATATCAACGCATACGCCCCACGTTCCAACCAAAGCTGACTTGCTTTAAAGTAGGCTGAAGATAAATTTAATATCACTACCACAATACTGGTCGCCACAATCGCCACCACGCCTTGCATTAAAGAGGACAAAAATGCCAGTCGCATACTGGCAAAGATTTTAGATTGATGAATAGAAAGATAGCTGGTAATAATAAATTTACCATGCCCAGGTCCTAAAGCATGAAAAACACCATAGCCGAAACTAATTAAAATCAAGCTTAATCCTGCATAAATTGGAGCTTGTTTGATTTGATGAAGATTATCAGATAATAACTGATTAAACTCTCGTTGCCATACCACCACTTGTTTAAATAAATAAGGGAATAAAAAGCCGATACCTATAAGCAATAGGCATAATAACAACATTAATCGGAGCTTTTTAGTAGTTATTGACATTGTAAAATGACTTTTTGAGCAAATTGTTTACCTAGCGAAAAGTCGGCTTCTCGTTGGGTTTTATCTAAGGCTTGAGCATATTGTTTAGTTTTTTCATCAACAATTTGATCTACCATCTCACCATGACAATTTGACGGAAGTTGGCTAAAATCCACCGCACTTTTATTATCGTAATACATTGATACATAATAAGTTGGATCATAAATCATTAATACAAATTGATTATCTATTAACTTTTGTGGCTGGGATAAGAAAAAGTCAAAATGATACAAAACTTGATTGCCGACTGCTTTAATATCGTAGTTAGCAGGATGAGAGGTATATTTTACCCGATTACCTTGTTTATCATAGAGATAACTAAAATAATGCTCTGATACCGTGTTTTTAACCATATCATCCACAATAGCTTGTTTTGCCTTGGGATCGTTATGAGCAACTTTCAAATCGTAAAGCAATTCAGCTGAACTGGCTTCATCTAGCAACCATTGCACCGAAAAACCTTTTAACGTGTTATTTTCCACTAATGGCGTGGTTTTCATACCAATAAACGCATGAGGGTGAGCTTGCACATTTTGCATAAAGGCAAAAAGTGCGGTCAAAAATAAGAAAAATTTTTTCATTTAAGATCTCGCTAATAAATAACGCTCCACCGTATCCACTATTGCTTGTGTCTGCGGATCAATTTCAATATTGACCAAATCCCCTACATTTTTTTTAGCAATAATCGTACGTTCAATCGTTTCAGGAATTAAATTAACGCAAAATTGAGTTTCTTTCACATTACCAATGGTCAAACTGATACCGTCCACAGCAATAAAGCCTTTGGTCAGAATATATTTCATCACATCGTGATTAGGCAATTTAAACCAAATTTGTAAATTATTCTCACTCGGTTTTTGTTCAACAATTTTTGCCGTGCAATAGACGTGTCCCGACAATAAATGCCCACCTACTTCTGAACCGAATTTCATTGCTCTTTCTATATTGACCCAATCCCCCACTTTAAGTTCACCTAAATTAGTGATCCGTAAAGTTTCCGTCATTAAATCAAAGCTCACGAGATCATTCTCAATTTTAGTAACAGTCAAACAAACACCATTATGTGCAACAGACGCACCTAATTGTAAATCTGCCAGTAATTCATCTGGCATTTTAATAGTATGTGTTCTAAAATTTGTCTTTTCAATGATAGAATGAATAGACGCAACACCTTGCACGATACCTGTAAACATATAAACTCGCTTAACCGCAAAGTGCGGTGAAAAAATTAAATTTTTCCTATTATAAAGGAAACTCGGTCTTTTTATGCAAAAAATTAACAGTTGGCAACAATATCACGAACAAGCAAAAAAATTAATTCAAATCGCTATTCCTATTCTTCTCGCTCAAATCGCCCAAAATTCAATGGGATTAGTGGACACCATTATGGCTGGACGAGTGAGTGCAGCGGATATGGCAGCCATTTCGGTTGGGGCATCTATTTGGTTTCCGTTAGTCCTTTTTGGACAAGGCTTATTGTTAGCCTTGCCCCCAACCATTTCCTACTTAAACGGTTCGGGACAACGTTCTGATATTGCTCATCAAGTACGACAAGGTTTGTGGATTATCTTGTTGGTTTGTATTCCATTAGGACTTCTTATTTACCATAGTGATGTGGTGATTCAAGCTATGAATATGGAAGAAAAACTGGCTAATATTACAATAGGTTATCTACACACTATGTTATTCGGATTGCCTGCTTATTTATTATTAATTAATTTTCGTTGCTTAAATGACGGCGTAGCTAAAACGAAACCTGCTATGGTCATTACCTTTATCGGCTTATTATTGAATATTCCGCTGAACTATATCTTTATTTATGGCAAATTTGGGGTACCAGCCTTTGGTGCGATAGGTTGTGGCATTGCCACGTCTATTGTTAATTGGGCAATGTGTATAATGATGATCGCTTATAGTCGTCAATCTTATCATTTACATGATCTCAAAGTGTTTGAGCAACTAATTGAAAAACCTGATTTTTCTACCTTGAAGAAATTGCTTAAACTTGGTTTTCCGATTGCAACCGCATTATGGGCGGAAGTGGCATTATTTGCGTTGACTTCATTATTTTTATCCCCGCTCGGCACGGATATGGTGGCAAGCCATCAAATTGCGTTAAATACTAGTTCTTTTGTATTTATGTTCCCTATGTCGTTAGGCATGGCAACCACTATTTTAGTTGGGCAACGCTTAGGCGAAAAATCCCCAGAGCAGGCTAAAAAAGTGTCTTATATTGCCATTGCTGTAGGTTTAAATATTACCGTTATTACTGCCTTTGTCACAATCTTCTGGCGTGAACAAATTGCTCAAATTTTCGTAAAGGATCTGCATGTTATCACACTGGCTAGTTCATTGTTAATTGTCGCTTCGCTTTATCAATTCTCTGATACTTTACAAGTACTGGCGGGTGGCGTATTACGTGGCTATAAAGACACCAAAGCCATTTTATATATCACTATTTTTTGCTATTGGATATTGGCAATGCCCATAGGTTACACGCTTGCCATGACCGATTGGATCATGCCACACTTAGGGGCTATGGGCTTTTGGATTGGTTTTGTAGTCGCCTTAACGGCTGCGGCGGTTTTGTTGTTATATCGGATGTGGCGATTACAGGGGCTGTCTGATGAGCTGTTATTATCAAGATTGGAGTTGATTAAATAAGTTGGCTTTGCCCCCCTTCCCCCTTCGGGGACTTCCCCCCACAAGCAGGGGGAAGAAAAGCATCTTCATTCACCACGAGTGAGGAAAAGTATCTTAATTCACCGTAAGTGAGAAAAAGCATCTTCATTCACCGTAAGTGAGAAAAAGCATCTTCATTCACCGCAAGTGAGGAAAAGCATCTTCATTCACCGCAAGTGAGGAAAAGCATCTTCATTCACCGCAAGTGAGGAAAAGCATCTTCATTCACCACAAGAGGGAAAAAAGTATCTTCATTCACCGCAAATGAGGAAAAAGCCTCTTCATTCACCGCAAGACGGGAAAAAGCATCTTTATTCGCCGCAAGTGAGGAAAAGTATCTTTATTCTGCAAGAGAGGAAAAAGCATCTTTATTTACCGCAAGTGAGGAAAAGAGAGAGTCGTTTATTTCTTTCCCCCTGCTTGCGGGGGGAAATGCCCAACGGGCAAAGGGGGGCAAAAATTAAACAATCCCACCTTAAAAAAGCTGTTCAGGGCAATACTCACCATCTAAATAAAAATAAATCTCCTCCAATACATTATTTAAACGATATTTCACATCACCATTATCAAATCTCAGGACAGTAAATCCTTGAGAATTCAAATATCTCGTTCTTTTTGCATCATAAATTAATGCACTATCTTCATAATGTTGAAACCCATCAACTTCAATAATTAATCTAGCAGAATAAGAAAGGAAATCTACAATATAATTTCCCACAATAACTTGTTTCCTAAAATGATGACCTTTAAGGTATTTTTTACGTAAATGAAACCACAAAATACTTTCTTCTTCCGTTAAATTACGCCTTAATCTTTTACTGTTGTTAATCAATGTGCAGGTATTATTCGGACGAATATTTTTCACCATAATTTACTCCATAAAAATAACCATTATGAAATAAATAGATAAAATTCAAAGAATCTATAATTGATTTTGGAATGAAAATCACAAAATTAGTTTGTGTAAATAGGTGGAAACCTTTCCAGCTACTCTCGGCACACAGAAATTCTGACTTTGGCTGCTTTCTTCCGAACCTGACCGAGTAAACCAGACACCATTGCGAAAGACCGAAAAGGTTTCCATTGGATAAGCATCAAATGCTTAGGACGTGAATTATGCTATAAAGTTAGGGGGATTGCAAATGTTTATAAAAAATAAATCAGCACCTAAATACAAATAAATATCATTAAATACATTGTAAAAGATTATCGTTTAATTTATACTCAGTATTCTTTTTGAACAGTCTAATTTTTAGACTATTTTTATATTTAATTTTAATTAAGGGTAATCTAATGAAATTCAAGTTTAGCTTAATTTACACCGCACTTTTCGCAGGTGTTTCTTTTGGTGTTCATGCTGAAACTAATCAGCAAAGTCCAGAGCAACTAGATGAAATCCAAGTCAATTCTGGTGAATTAAAACAAATTGGCTATCATGCTATGGGGACATCGTCAGTATCAAAAGTTGATGTGCCAATTATTGATACGCCAACCACCGTTAATGTTGTCACTTCACAATTAATTGCAGATCGCAAACCAAACGATTTAATTGATGCCCTTTCTAGTGTAAGTGGTGTGAGCCAAGCAAATACCCTCGGGGGGATTTTTGATGCGGTGCAAAAACGTGGTTTCGGTGGAAACCGTGATAATTCTATTATGCGTAACGGATCGCAAGCAGGTCCATCGCATAACTTCGGTGCAACCACAGAAACCGTTGAAGTATTAAAAGGTCCAGCGTCCGTGCTATATGGTATCCAAGACCCAGGCGGTGTTATTAATGTTGTCACCAAAAAACCGCAGCAAGAACAAAAAACTGTTATCGGCGGAACTGTCGGTAATAACAATATGTGGGGAACCCAATTCGATAGTACTGGCGGTTTAGGCAATGGTTTTGCTTATCGCTTTATTTATGATAAACAAGACAAAGATTATTGGCGTAATTTTGGTGAGGTAAAGAGTACGACTTACGCACCATCAATTTCTTATGAAAATGATAACACCAAAGTTTTAGTCGCTTATGAACATTTAGACTATACCCAACCTTTTGATCGTGGCACACAAATCGTAAATGGGGCTGTAGTAAATATTCCTGCCGAACGCCGTTTAGATGAGCCGAATAATCAAACCATAGGTAAAACCGATAATATTCAAGTGAAACTTGAACAAAAACTAAATGACCATTGGAAATTAAATGCGACCTATGGTTATGCTCGTGATAAATATAGTTATCGTCAAACTCGAGTAGTTGCAGTAAATACCAGTTACACCGACACATTAAGATATAGTGCAGCAAGAACTTTACAACCAAGAACCGCATTACGCCGTTTAGAAAAACAAGCCGCAGATCAACGTATCCACTCTGGCTCATTAAACTTAGTCGGTGAATTTAATATTGGTGATGTTGCTAACCGTTTCATTATTGGTGCTGATGCAAGCCGTAATTATCGCACAACGGGTCCTGTATTTAATAGCGGTGGTTGGAGCTTTATTAATATTGATAACCCAACTTACTCCAATCCTGATGTAACCGAAACTGTTGCCGCCAATAACTGGCAAATCAATAACATTAAAACACTAGGGGTTTATGTACAAGATACCGCTTACTTAACTGATAGCCTAATCGTTACAGGTGGTTTACGTTATGAATATTTCGACCAAGTAGCTGGTCGCCACAGTATTGGTGCGACATTAGTACCAAATACAGATCAACATGACGGTAAAATGCTCTATCAATTTGGTACAGTATATAAATTTAACCCGAGTTTAGCAGTTTATGCGAATTATGCGGAATCTTTCCGTCCACAATTTGCGATTGCAAACGCTGTTGATCCTAACTTACCCGCAGAACAAGGTAAATCTATTGAGATCGGTACAAAATATGAAAGTTCAAATATCAATGCAACTCTTGCTCTATTCAATATCAACAAGAAAAATGTAGCAGAAACCGATGCTAACAATAATCTTTATATTGCAGGCAAACAACGCTCTCGCGGTCTTGAGTTCGATATTAACGGTTATATTACTGACAAATTAAGTGCGTCATTCACTTATACTTATACTAAAGTTGAAAATCGCCAAAATAATAACTATCCAGATGCTGTAGGAAAACAACTTATTGGTGTACCAAAACATCAAGGGGCTTTATTCTTAAATTATGATTTAGGTAACTTCTTAGGTGGTGATTGGCGTATTGGCGGTGGTGCTCGTTACTTAGGTTCTTGGTATGCTTATAACTCAAGCTATACCACATCATACAAAATTCCAGATGCGACTATTTATGATGCTTTCTTAGCTTATGAAACCAAAGTAGCAAGCAAAAAAATATCATTACAATTAAATGGCAAGAACTTATCGGATAAAGTGTACTATCAATCTACCGCAGGTAACGTTGATACATTCATTACACCTATTTCTTTAGGTTATGGTCGTGAATACTTATTAAATGCCAAAATTGAGTTTTAATCACCTGTAATAGAATTAGATGTAAAATATAAATGTAGAAGATCAGACTTGATCTTCTACACTTAAACACGAATAAATCTTATTAAATCTATTGCAATAGATTATCGTTTAATTTATACTCAGCACTCTTTTTAAACAGTCTAATTTTTAGACTATTTTTATATTTATTTTTGATTAAGGGTAATCTAATGAAATTCAAGTTTAGCTTAATTTACACCGCACTTTTTGCTGGTGTTTCTTTGGGTGCTTATGCTGAAACAAGTCAGCAAACAACCGAACAGCTTGATGCGATTGAAGTTTCTGACAGTCTTCATGAACCAGCAAGCTATCGCTCTTATTCTGTTGCTAGTGACGGTAAATTACAAGACAGCGTAAACTTAGGTTTATTAGGTCGTGCCACTAACTTCACCGCCCCTGTGACGGTAGTAAAATATGATGCCAAAGTGATTGATGATACACAAGCACGTACTTTAGTGGATGTGGTTGCTAAAAAAGATGCCTCAACTTGGCAATTTGGTGGTGAAACCAATACCTTAACAGGTTTATATTTCCGTGGTTATCAATTAGATGCCCGTCAATTTAGCGTAAACGGCTTGGCTGGAATGTATGGTACACAAGGCACATCAAGCGTGTATGCGGATTCTGTACAATTAATTAAAGGCGGAAATACCGCACTTTCAGGCATGGATCCTGAGGGGGCAACAGCAGGTGCAGTCAATATTGAAACCAAACGTGCTAGTGATCAAGGCAACCGTAAAGTGGGTGTAGGCTATTTTAGCGACAATCGTTTACAAGGTACCTTTGACTTAGGTCAACGTTTTGGCGAAAGCAAACAATTCGGTGTACGTGTGAATGGTAAAATGCGTGAGGGCGATACCCCTCGCACAGGCTACTGGGAAGACAATAAAGAATTTTCTTTAAATGCGGATTATAGTGGCGATAAACTTTATGTGTCTTTCGATAGTTTCTATGCGAAACGTAAAACCGAGGGCGGTCGTGCGCGTATTCAAGATATTCAAAATACTAAAGCCCGTTTATTTGATGCCTTAGATGGTGAAAATAATCTTCAACCAAGTTGGCAAGCACAAGATACCCGTAGTCAAACTAATATGCTGACCTTTGACTACTACACTGACTATAACTTCCAAATTTCGGGCGGAATCGGTTATAACGATGCTCGTTATTATGGTAACTTTGCTTCTGCTACCCCATCTACAGATGGTCAATCTTACAATGCGGGACGTTCTCGTATGACCGATCAACGTTTCCAAACTTTAAGCAGTAACTTAGCCGCTCGTGGTGAATTCTCAACAGGTTCAGTAAGCCACAACTGGAGTACCTCATTCGATCACATTGATCGTCGTCGTCAAACCTATCGTGGTACATCTCAAGCACCAAACCAAAACTTAACCATTTATCCTTATGGAAATGCAGCAGGACAAACTTTAGCCCAACAATTAGCCAACATTCCGCAAGGCAATGTATTTAGTAATGGTTTTGAAGCTAATCCAAACTTAGATGCAACGATCCGTGCAAATAGCCTTGCCCTATCAGATACACTTGGTTTTGCGGAAGATAAATTCCGTGTCACTTTAGGTGGTCGTTTCCAATGGGCATCTTATAAAGATAATATCAAACAAGCGAAAGGTGATGCACATCGCTTTAGCCCAATGTTTATGGTGTCTTACTTACCTAACCCTGACCTCGTGTTCTACGGTAACTATATGGAAGATTTAGAACCTGCGGACATTAAAACCGATGACAGTGGTAATACAACAATGTCAAAACCACGTGTTAGCCGTCAATTAGAATTAGGCGTGCGTAAAAACTGGGGAGATGTAGTGACTTCATTTAACGTATTCCAAGTTCGCCGTGAGGGGTACTGGCGTGGTAATGCCACAAGAGGTACTGACTTTAATACATCAGGTGCATCGGCTGGGGATTCTCAAGGTATTGAACGCAACCGTGGTATTGAGTTTAATATCTACGCTAATTTGTTAGATAAAACTGTGCGTCCAAGTTTAGGTATTATGTACTTACAATCTAAAGTGAAAGATTATCCAAACTATGCAGATAATTTAGTCAATGGTTATCAAGTGGCGAATCCACGTTGGGTAGGTAAAGCAGGGATTGAATGGGATACGCCATTTATCCAAGGTTTAACTTTAAGCACCAATATACAACACTTTGGCAAATCTTACCAAGATACGCAAAAAACTTACGCTTTCCCATCATACACCTTAGTAGATGCTGGAGCGAAGTACCATACCAAATTGGGTAACGGTCACGCTATCACTGTGAGAGCTCAAGTCGAAAACTTATTCAACAAAGCCTATTGGCAAGTACAACGTGGTCAATACGACCGTAGCTTCGCCGTGTTAGGTATGCCAAGAACGTATTGGACAACGGTTGAATATTCATTCTAATTTACATTTTGACTTATTCACAAGGGGCGGATAAACTGCCCCTTTTGTTGTATGATAATGAATTAAATCATATTTGAAAATATCTTATGAACTGGCAAACAGAATTAAATAACAGTTTTAGTTGGCTTCTCACCACTCTCTTTTGGTTAAATTTAGGATTATTTTGCACCGCACTTTTATTGCGGAAAACCGCCTTTGGAAAAAAATTCTGGTTGATCACAAAGCCTTGCATACAAAATAGCAACCAGTTCAAAATGATGAGTTTGATACTGTTGCTCCTCATTTTTATCCTATTAGAAGTTCGTATTAGCGTACTCAACTCTTTCTTTTACAACGGATTATATAGCTCATTACAAGACAAAAAAGCCGATGCTTTTTGGTTTTTTGCCTTGTTAAATGCCATGCTGGTAGGTTTTAAAATTATCCATTCCATTTTGAATTATCTCGTCCGTCAAGTATTTGAAATTCGTTGGCTGGAAAAAATGAACGAAGAAATGCTCCACCGCTGGTTACAATATAAAAACTACTATCGAATTAAATATGAAAAAGATTTACCCGATAATATCGACCAACGTATTGAACAAGATGCTCGCGAATTTATTACAGGAACAGTAGAACTGTTAGATGGCATGATCGGATCAATCGTAGCGATTATTGAGTTTACCGTCATTTTGTGGGGACTATCTGGCTTACTTCCCTTATTTGGCATTGAAATTCCCAAAGGAACCGTATTTTTTATTTATACTTTTATTATCCTCGCCACGGCAATGTCCGTATGGATTGGTTATCCGTTAATCAAATTAAATTATGCCAAAGAAAAATACGCTGGGGATTATCGTTATTCCTTAATTCGGGTACGCGATAATGCAGAAAGTATCGCATTCTATGACGGCGAAACACAGGAATATTCCCATTTAAAAGCCAAATTTAATCAAATTATTCAAAACCGTTGGACGATAGTTCGCCGTATGTTGGGTTTAGATGGCTTTAATACGGGTGTCACTCAATTTGCCATGATTTTACCTTTAATGCTACAAGCCCCTCGCTTTTTTGCAGGGCTTGCCACCTTAGGCGATATGCACCAAACCGTGCAAGCCTTTAACCGTTTAATGCGTGCATTGTCATTTTTCCGTTTGTTTTATGAACAATTCACCCTGTATCAAGCACGCTTAAACCGTTTGTATGATTTTATGTTTACCTTAGATCAGCTTGATAAACAACAGATTATTCAACCAATAGAATGTGGTTTAGGCATTAAATTAAAAGATTTCGGTTTAAAAGATCAGCACGGCGAAGTCTTGTTACAACAAGTCAATTTAGAGCTTAATGCTGGTGATGCACTGTTAATTCAAGGACCATCTGGAGCGGGCAAAACTACTTTATTGAAAGCCATTGCAGGGATCTATCCCTTTGAAACTTTTGGTTATTGCGAACGCCCTTGTAATGCCAATGTACTGTTTTTACCGCAACGCCCTTATATGCCACAAGGCACATTGCGTCAGGCGATTTGTTATCCTAATATAGATCCTCACCATGCTGATTTAGAGCTATATATGGAAAAATGCCGTCTAAGCAATTATATTCACGCATTGGATCAAGAAAACGACTGGCAAGCTACCCTTTCCCCAGGGGAATTACAACGGGTGGCATTTATTCGTATTTTCCTAACTAAGCCGAACATTGTGTTTTTAGATGAAACCACCTCCGCCCTTGATGAGCCGACCGAATATATTCTGTACCGCAAAATTCGTGAAAAACTACCGAATATGATTGTGTTAAGTATTGGACATCGTGGTACACTACACCAATTTCATAATAAGGTGTTTGATTTGGGGATATGTCGAATTGATGATATTCTGCAATAGCCCCCTCAGTCCTGCGGACAGCTCCCCCCGCAAGCAGGGGGAGCGAAAATTTCTCATATATCCTTCCCCTTACTTGCAGGGAGAAATACCAGATGGACGAAGAGACAAAGAGTTGTCATTCTCTTGAAATGACAAAAAAGAAGCGATTTCCTTCCCCCTGCTTGCGGGGGGAAGTGCCCGAAGGGCGAAGGGGGCAACCCCACCAATTTATTTAAAACAGGAAGCTCTTATGACAGAACAAACCTTTATCCTAGGCAAAGATGCTGCCCTTGAAGACAGTATCGCAAAATTTCAACAAAAATTAACCGCACTTGGTTTCAATATTGAAGAAGCCTCTTGGCTTAATCCTGTGCCGAATGTGTGGTCGGTGCATATTCGGGATCGTGATTGTCCACAATGTTTTTCTAACGGCAAAGGTGCGAGTAAAAAAGCCGCATTGGCATCAGCGTTAGGCGAATATTTTGAACGTCTTTCCACTAACTATTTCTTTGCGGATTATTATTTAGGACAAGATATTGCCAACGGCGAGTTCGTTCACTACCCAACTGAAAAATGGTTTGAAATTGATGATGAGGATTTGTTGCCAGAAGGCATTTTAGATGATTATTTGCTCGGTTATTACGATCCTGAGGGAGAATTAACCCCTGAATTATTAGTGGATCTGCAATCAGGTAATTATGATCGTGGTATCGTAGCGATGCCTTATATTCGTCAATCGGATCAACAAACTGTGTATATTCCGCAAAGCATTATTGCCAATCTGTATGTATCCAACGGTATGTCGGCAGGTAACACTAAGAATGAAGCTCGTGTACAAGGCTTATCGGAAGTCTTTGAACGTTATGTGAAAAATCGCATTATTGCAGAAGCCATTAGTTTGCCAAAAATCCCAGCGGAAGTGATTGCTCAATATCCGACTATTCAAGCCTCTATTGAAAAATTAGAACAGGAAGGTTTTCCGATTTTAGCCTACGATGCTTCATTAGGGGGAAAATACCCTGTCATTTGTGTGATTCTGCTTAATCCTAACAATGGTACTTGTTTTGCTTCCTTTGGGGCTCACCCAAATTTCCAAGTGGCATTTGAGCGGACGGTGACGGAATTGTTGCAAGGGCGTAGCTTAAAAGATTTAGACGTGTTTACTCCCCCGTCTTTTAATAATGATGATGTAGCAGAACATGCCAATTTAGAAACCCACTTTATTGATTCGAGCGGTTTAATTTCGTGGGATTTATTTAAACAACAAGCGGATTATCCGTTTGTGCATTGGGATTTTTCGGGCAACACGGAACAAGAATATCATAATCTAATGTCTATCTTTAATGCGGACGGCAAAGAAGTTTATATTATGGATTACAATCATTTAGATGTGTATGCTTGCCGTATTATCGTGCCG
This sequence comes from Lonepinella sp. MS14435, assembly GCF_042485795.1. Taxonomy (GTDB): domain Bacteria; phylum Pseudomonadota; class Gammaproteobacteria; order Enterobacterales; family Pasteurellaceae; genus Lonepinella. The sequence goes on along the minus strand of NZ_CP169368.1, from coordinate 1,279,668 downwards.
TCAATGTCGGATATTTACCCTGTGGACGATTTAATATACGCTAATAATAATATGGGTATGGACTGGCGTGAAATCCTGTTAGATTTACCGCACTTCCACCACGATGCAGATACTTATCAAGAATTATTGGACGAATTAGACGAGCAAGGCATTGATGATGCTACCCGTGTGCGTGAATTTATCGGTATTGTGCCACCACCCAAATCAGGTTGGACGACCTTACGTGTGGGTGAATTAAAATCAATGCTTTATCTCGCTTTAGGTGATTTGGAATTGGCATTAGACTGGGCGAATTGGGCATACAATATGAACTGCTCCGTGTTCACACCAGAACGTGCCAACTACTATCGTTGCTTAATCAGTAGTATAGAGTTATTCCTTGATGAAGATCGTGAACCTGAACAATATCGGGAAGTGTTTGAGAAAATGTACGGTAAAAGTACGGTGGATTTTGCGTGGAAAGCGGTAAATGGTGGTAATCCGTTCTATGATTTATTGGCAGATGATGAGCATTTACAAAAATTTGCAGCACATCAAAAATTACTTGCTGCTTATGCTAAATTACAAAAAGCTAAAAAAGAAAATTGGAAGTAAATAGGAGAAAAAATGGCATTTAGTTCCTTATTTACCTTACTCGATGATATTGCATCGGTATTAGATGATGTAGCGTTAATGACCAAAGTCGCAGCCAAGAAAACGGTTGGAGTGATCAGCGATGATCTAACCTTAAACGCTAACCAAGTAAGCGGAAAAGACATTGCGGCGAGTCGAGAATTGCCGATCGTGTGGTCGGTGGCAAAAGGATCACTATGGAATAAATTTATTCTGATTCCCATAGCCTTATTATTTGCTATATATTTACCCTCATTTATTAATATTCTGTTAATGATCGGCGGTGCTTATTTATGCTTTGAAGGCATGGAAAAATTAGTCCATAAATTTTTGCATAAAAATCATGATGATTTAGACCGCACTTTAGAAACTAGTAATAGCAACAATAGTAACGAAACAGATAGAATCAGAGGTGCAATTAAAACGGATTTTATTCTCTCCGCAGAAATAATCATTATTGCCTTAGGTTCAATTCAAGAAGCTGAATTATTACCTAAAATATTGACATTATTAGCAGTAGGTATTGGCATTACGGTTTTTGTATATGGATTAGTTGCTTTCATCGTAAAATTAGATGATATTGGTTTGTGGTTAATCCAGAAAGAAAACACCGTAGCACAGCAAATTGGTAAGTTTTTACTGTTTTTTATGCCTTGGTTTATGAAATCCTTATCAGTGATTGGAGTGATCGCCATGTTTTTAGTGGGCGGTGGGATTTTTGTGCATTATTTACCCGTATTACACCACTTTATTGAAAGCCTACAAATTAATAGTTATTTTTCTTTTTTAGTTGATTTATTCATTGGGATTCTAATCGGTGCTATTAGTTGTGCAATTTTATTACCTTTAATTGCGTTATTTAGTAAAAATTCCGTTCAAAGCGAGTAAATTAACTTAAATAAAAAACCCTTTGACTTATTCTCAAAGGGCTTTTTTATTCACAACATCTAATTACAAAGCAGAAACATTTAGACTTGAACCGCCAACAATGCGAACACGAGTACCTGCTTTAGTTAACTTCTCATCGTATTTTTGCACAACAACGATTTCGTTACCATCATCTTTCTTAATAGTAATTTCTAAAGAGTCAACCTGAGTTGCTTTTTCTTCGACCTTGCTACCGATTACAGCACCAGCAACCGCACCAACCGCACTTGCTAACACTTGACCTCTACCGCCACCAATAGTAGAACCAGCAACACCGCCAAGCACACCACCACCTACTGTACCAAGCACACCTTGATTATCTGCTTGAATTTTAACAGAACGAGCAGAAACGATAGTACCATAGCTAATTGAACGTGCTTCTTTTGATTGATTTCCTGAATACACATCACCACTATAGATATCTGTATTAGCACAACCCGTCACGCCGACAGCGGTAAGAATTGCTAATGCTAATGTAATTTTTTTCATGTTAATTAACCTTTATTTATAGAACAATACCAACTCTTGATACCCAAGAACGTGATTCAGAGCGAGAAATATTATCTACTCTATCTTCATATACTCGGATGCAAGAACCAGTCACTATATCTGAATCATATTGTACTACTTCTGTAACTGTTTCGGCTACCTCTTGATGCTTATTACCTTCACAGTTATCCTTTCTTACAGTTAATTTTAAGTCATCACCTGCATATTGACTAGATAAGATAGTTCCTTTGTAAGAATTATCATCAAATTTGCTTGAACAAGCAGATAATCCCAGTACAAATATAGCTAATGCTAAAGTAAATTTTTTCATTCACCAAACCTCAATAATATTCTTAATGTTATAGGGATGAACCTTGATGCACACGGAATTCTCACTTTTATCAGCAAAACTTACGGCGATTGATGGATTTGGTAATCGTTCACCATCAACTTTTGGTACACTCACTTTAACACTAAGCGTTGTTAATTTGTTCCATAAAAATTTTTTTTCAAGACGGCTTAACCATTGTGAAACACTTTCATCTTCCTCAAATGGTATAACAATCTCAATATGTTCCCACGATTCCAATGGATAACATTTATTTTTAGGAAACGGTAATTCGACAATATCCACTGATTTCCCTAATAATATTAACGGTTCATTTAATTGTATTAAATAAATTCTCCTGTCGTTAACAATATTGTCGCTTAGAATTGTACCGAACTTCATTAATAACGCCAACCAATTTTTAACATTTTTATCACTATTTACTCGTACTGCCAGATGATCAATTTCATATTTCATTAAATCTATCCCCATCACTTGAGCTAGCTGACTAATTTTTTGTTGAAAATGCTCAAATTCAGCCAATGTGGTCAGATCAGAGTAGGAAAATAAAGCAGAAGACATAGTTAGCACCTCTAAATAAGAGTAAAACATAAACAATTTGCCATAATATAACAATTATGGCTAAGATAATATACAAATTTACCTTATAATACTTGAACTTACTAAAAGACAGATGTAAGGTATATCGTCTTAAAATTTTACTATTTTTTATTATTGGAGAATATTATGAAAATTATTTTACTAGGTGCACCAGGTGCAGGGAAAGGAACACAAGCTCAATTTATTATGAATAAATTCGGTATTCCACAAATTTCGACTGGCGATATGTTACGAGCAGCCATTAAAGCTGGTACAGATTTAGGTAAACAAGCTAAAACCTTAATGGACGCTGGTCAATTAGTACCAGATGATTTAATTATTGCTTTAGTAAAAAATCGTGTTGCACAAAAAGACTGTGAAAAAGGTTTCCTATTAGACGGTTTCCCTCGCACTATTCCACAAGCCGATGCGTTAAAATCGGTCGGTATTAGTATTGATTATGTTTTAGAATTTGATGTGCCAGATGAGGTGATCGTTGAACGGATGAGTGGTCGCCGTGTTCACCAAGCCTCAGGTCGAACTTATCACGTGGTTTATAACCCGCCAAAAGTAGAGGGAAAAGATGACATTACGGGTGAAGATTTAATTATCCGTGCAGATGATAAACCAGAAACGGTATTAGACCGTTTAAAGGTCTATCACAACACTACTAAACCATTAGTGGATTACTACCAAGCAGAAGCAAAATCTAGCGATACTAAATACTTCCGTTTAGACGGTACTAAAAAAGTAGAAGAAGTGAGTGCGGAATTAGATAAAATCTTATCTTAATCGACAATATAAAAAGAGTGCAGATCAATCAATTTTGCACTCTTTTTTATGCTAATAATGGCTCTTGATTATTATTTTTATTCAAACCATGGGATATAGTTAACAAGGAATATATTATGTTCAAACGCTTATCAGGTCCAATCTATCCTCTTTTTATCTTTTTTATTGTCAATTTAATACTGTTATCTATCAGCCGATTAGGGCTTTCCTTATGGCAAAGTGAACGTATTGGCGAGTTTAGTAACTGGGTTCAACTTTTCTTAAATGGTATTCGAATTGACATCTCTGCTCTATGTTGGTTATTTTCACCATTAATCATCTTAAGCATATTCTTTACGGGTAAAAATAAATTTGGGCAATTCATCCAAAGTGTGATAAAAATTGGCTTAGTCATAGAAAGTACATTCCTGCTCTTTATGGAATTTGCAACCCCTGCTTTTATCAATACTTATGATCTTCGTCCTAATCGTTTATTTGTAGAATACTTGGTCAACCCCAAAGAAGTGTTCACCATGTTATGGAATGGACACTTAGCGGCATTAATTTCTGCCCCAATTTTAACCGCACTTTGTGCTTTTTTATTCTGGAAACTAGCAAATAACGCCTTTAAAAATATCATTTATCCTAAATGGCACAATCAATTAATCACTCGACCACTCGTCTTTTTATTAATTGGTGGTATCACCTTTTTAGGTGCAAGATCTAGTTTAGAACACCGCGGCATTAATCCTGCGATGGTAGCTTTCTCACCCGATCCTTTAGTTAATTCGTTGGTATTAAGCTCTGGCTATTCTCTACTCTTTGCAATTCAACAAATGAAAGATGAAGGCAATGCAGCGGAAATTTACGGAAAAATGCCGTTAGATGAAGTGATTAGTACCTTAAAAGCCGTGCGTAATCGTCCTGAATCTGACTATATTTCAACAGAATTACCAACCCTAAGTCAAAATCAAGCCAGTTATCAAGGTAAACCAAAAAACTTGGTGATTATCTTGGAAGAAAGTTTAGGGGCACAATTTATCGGTACGTTAGGCGGAAAACCACTTTCACCGAAAATTGATGAACTCGCCAAACAAGGTTGGTTATTTGAAAATCTGTATGCCACGGGTACACGTTCAGTGCGTGGAATTGAAGCCGTCACCGCAGGATTTACGCCAACCCCAGCTCGTTCTGTAGTGAAATTACCAGGTAGTCAGCAAGGCTTTTTCACTATCGCTGAATTATTAAGTAAACAAGGCTATCACACATCCTTTATTTACGGCGGTGAAAAACATTTTGATAATATGGCGAGCTTTTTCTATGGCAACGGTTTCCAGCAAATTATTGATGAAAAAGATTATGTTAATCCACATTTTACCGCTACTTGGGGCGTAAGTGATGAAGATTTGTTTAATAAAGCCAACGACACCTTTAATCAATTACATCAACAAGGCAAACCATTCTTTAGCTTAGTGTTTACCTCAAGCAATCACGATCCTTTTGAATTTCCAGTGGGTAAAATTGACTTGTATGAACAACCACAAGCCACCAGAAATAATGCTGCCAAATATGCAGATTTTGCCACAGGGTTGTTCTTTGATTTAGCCAAACAATCCGATTATTGGAATGATACGATTTTCTTAATCATTGCTGATCACGATTCTCGTGTAGGCGGAGCGGCGTTAGTGCCAGTGCAACATTTCCATATTCCAGCGTTAATTTTAGGTAAGGATATTGAAGCAAGACGTGATCCTCGCTTAGTCAGCCAAATTGATATGCCGACTACACTTTTATCACTAATTGGTATCAGTGCTAATTATCCGATGCTAGGCTACGATCTCACTCGTCCAGAAGATCCCAATCGTGCTTTAATGCAATACGACAAAACCTTTGGTTATATGCGAATGCAAAATAATCAGTTAGAAACTGTGATTTTACAACAAGGCAAACCAGCAGAAAGTTATGTTTATTCACCAGACAGCAAAACATTAACTGCTATTGAGGGTAATGATGAAATGAAAAAACAAGCGTTAGCCTATTCCCTGTGGGGAAGCTATGCTTATAAACAACGTTTGTATCAACTTGGAGATAGTAAGAAGTAAAAATATATGAGATCAATACCCTGCACTAGTTCAGGGTATTGATCATTATGATTGTTTGGTATTTTCCACCACACTAAATACCAAAAAACAACTCACTAACAACACTAATGCTGTCACCGCCCCTTGTTCCCCTCGATAACTGCCTAACTGTTGATACAATAAATAAGGTAAAGAACTAAAATCTTGATTGCCAAATAACGCTATGGCAGTGAAATCGCCCAAAGACAAACAACTTGCCAAAGCAAACGCATATTTCACTGGTTGGCTCAAGGCTTGCCATTCGATCAATTTAAAACGAGTCCAGCCAGTAATCCCTAACGATTGACAAAGGCGTTCGTAGTAGGTCAAGTTATTTTGCATTGGCACTGCCAAAATGCGGATAACAAAAGGTAAAGCCAGCACAGCGTTGCATAAAATAATCAACACAAATAATTGTACGGTGGAAAATTGCCAGTCTTTTAGCCACAAAAATAAACCCGTGGCTAACATTAACATTGGCACCGCCAGAATAACCATCGTGATATTAATAATAGCGTTTGACATTCGGTGTAGCCCTTGCCAATGTAACCGACGTGATGCTAATAATAAACCGACCGCCAACATCAACGCCAGCAAGGCTGATAATGGGGCAATCGTAAAGGAATATGCCATTGCTTGCCATAAGGCAGATTGTTGCCAAACAGAAAAAATGGCGTTGGAAAAGACCGCACTTAGCAAGGTGTTTAACAGGGGTAAGAGTAGAAAAATAGATAATAGAATTAAACAAAAAACTTGTTCAATTTTCACCGCAGTTGATTGTTTGGCGAACCAGCAGACCGATTGATTTAGTTGACTTTCTGATGTACGACCTAACACACTACTTAACGCAAATAACACAAAAAAACAGACAAATTGCAAAGTCGCAAATTGAGCGGATTTAGCTAAATCAAAATCAAATACAATAGCTTGATAGATCGCCACTTCCAAAGTCGTGTATTTGGGTCCACCGCCCAGTACCAGTACAATCGCAAAACTGGTAAAACACAGCATAAAAATCAGCACAAAAGTAGGTAAAATCTGCTGACGTAAATAAGGTAATTCAATCCAACGAATAAACTGCCAACCACGAATGCCTAATTGAGCGGATAACTGATGCTGTTGGACTGGAATAGCCTGATAGACTTGTAAAAACATTCGCATTGCGAGGGGAATATTGAAAAAAAGATGAGCAATCAAAATACCGCTTAAACCATAAATATCAGGTCGCCAAGCTATACCCAACCTTGCACACAGTTGAGCTAACCAACCTGATGCCCCATACACGCCTAAAATACCGAACACCGCCACTAAAGACGGCAATACAAAGGTAAGCGAGAAAATCCGCAACAACCAAGATTTCCCCCAAAAAGATTGATAAAAAAACGCTCGAGCAAACAACCAACCGAAGAATACCGATAACAATGCCGATAAGCCAGCTTGCCAAAAGCTAAAATATACTACTTGCCGAACATAGCTATTTTGCACTAAAGCATGCCATAGTCCTTGCCATAAATGACCATCTGAATTTTCATTCCCGAAGCTAAATACGGCAAACAAACTATTGATATATAGGCTAAATAACAAACCTAACACCAATAGTCCAGCCACATAATGTCGCCATTTTAACTGGCGACCTATTTGTTTATATTGAGCAAAAATAGACGACAATCCTATTGACTTAACACCGCTTGCCATTTTTCCGTCCAGCTTTTGATATTTTCATTGCTTACTTTTTCTGTATCTAAAGCTTGAACATTAAACTGATGAGCTTTTAACGCATCAAAGTGCGGTTCAATTTTTGCTGAACTCACAGAAAGCATGACATTTTTGGGAATCAGCACCTGTTGAGCTTGCGGACTTACCATAAATTGGATAAATTTATCGGCACATTCATTCACCTGCGGTTTATTAATTTTAGCAATGGTATCCACTTGATAAACTGCCCCATCGGCAAAATCCGTGGCAACATATTGATCAGTTTTATCTTTCAATAAATGATAAATCGGTGATGTGCTATGGCTAAACACAAGATCCGATTCCCCTTTCAAAAATGCCCCATAAGTTTCAGTCCAACCCTTGCCAACGGTAACTGTATGTTTGGCTAAGGTTTTCCATGCTTGCTCGGTTTGTTGTTGAGGATAAGCTAAGTTTAACCACACCAAAAAACCACGTCCCATACTGCTAGTGCGTGGATCTTGATAAATCACACGTAAATCTTGGCGTTCAACTAATTCTTTTAAGGTTTTTGGCGGATTGGTTAATTTGGTTTTATCATAAATAAACGCAAATTGTCCAAATTCATAAGGAATGAAAGTTTGATCTTGCCATTCAAAAGGCAAGGAAAGTGCGGTTAAATCCACCTGAGTTTTGGCGAACAATCCACTTTGGTGAGCCGCTTCTTTTTGGAAATTATCCAAACCAATAACAACGTCGGCAACGGTTTTTTTACCCTCTAAACGTAAACGGTTAAACATGGTATTGCG